>JBAXOZ010000464.1:0-1022 GCA_037132975.1 Comamonadaceae bacterium | reverse complement strand
AAGTTGAGCGTGCGCTTCGGTGGCGTGCTGGCTGTGAACCATGTCAGCTTTGACGTCAAGCAGGGCGAGGTCTTTACGCTGATCGGTCCCAATGGCGCGGGCAAGACGACGGTATTCAACCTCATCAGCCGCATCTACACCCCCACCAGTGGCGAGATCGATTACCTGGGGCCCCACGGCATGCTGCGCCTGACCGAGCAGCCACCGCAGGACGTCGCCGGTCTGGGCATCGCACGCACCTTCCAGAACATCGAACTCTTTGAGCACGCCACCGTGCTGCACAACCTCCTGATTGGCCGTCACACCCAACGCAAGACCGGACTCTGGCAAGACCTGTTCTTTACCCGCGCCGCTCGCGATGCCGAACTGCAGGCGCGTGAGAAGGCCGAAGAGGTGATCGAGTTCCTGGACCTGCAACATCACCGCGACGCCATGGTGGAAGGGCTGCCCTACGGCGTGCGCAAGGTGGTGGAAATGGCGCGCGCCCTGTGCACCGAGCCCAAGTTGCTGCTGCTTGACGAACCGTCCAGCGGCCTGAACGTTGAAGAAACCGAAGACATGGCATTCTGGATCGCCGATATCAAGAACGAACTCGGCATTACGGTGTTGATGGTGGAGCACGACATGACGCTGGTTTCCAAGGTCTCGGACCGGGTGCTGGCCATGAACCAGGGCGAAGTGCTGGCGCTGGGCACACCACGCGAAGTGCAGAACGATGCCGGCGTGATCGAGGCCTATCTGGGCTCGGTCGATGACGCCTCTTCGCTGCACCGGCAAGCGGGCAACAAGGACCGAGCACCATGAGCCAGAACCCGCCCGCCGTCAGCGATTCGCCGGTCCTGAAGCTGCTCAATGTAGAGAGCGCCTACGGCCCGATCAAGGCGATTCGCGGCGTCAGTCTACAGGTGCGGCGCGGTGAAATCGCCACCGTGCTGGGTTCCAACGGCGCCGGCAAGACGACGATCCTGAAAACCATCTCGGGCATCATCGATCCGCGCAAGGGATCGATTGAATTCAAGGGC
>JBAXOZ010000463.1:0-1036 GCA_037132975.1 Comamonadaceae bacterium | reverse complement strand
CGGTGACCCAGCCTTGGGTGGTGCCGCGCAGATGGTTGGCGTTGATGTCCAGGCCCACTGCCTTCCACTCGGGCGGACTGGCAAAAGCCGCGCCGCACGAGGCCAGCGTTTCGGCCAGCACCACGCTCACACCGCCATGCAACAGGCCATAGGGCTGGCGCGTGCGCTCGTCCACGGGCACGCGTGCAACAAGGTAATCGGGGCCCACCTCCATGAACTCAATACCCAGGTGGTCGCTGGCGGTGTTGGCGCTGGCGCTGGTCAGTACTTCGAGAGAAATTGGTTTTTTCCAAATGGACACGGATCAGAACTTTCGGGAACGGGAAAGGAAGGTGGTAACTGGATGCGGGGGCTTGGGAACCTCTCTACAATCACCGGTCCGGCAATTTTTCAGGACTTTACCCATTTAACCAGCGCCGCACCCCAATCCACGGGCAGAATACGTGCGTTGGATTTTATAAGGAATACATCGTGACCATGAAGTTGAGAACGTTTGCCTGCGCCTTGGGCTTGGGATTGATTTTGGCGCTGGGCCTCACCGCCCCCGCCATGGCACAAACTGCCGCCCCTGAGCCAAGCGCTGCCGCTGCCGTGGCTGCTGCTCCCGCCGCACCAGCCGCCGCAGAAAACCCCTACGGCATTGGCGCGCTGTGGGCCACATCGGACGTCGTGGCCAAATCGGTTCTCCTCATTCTCGCCATCATGAGCATGGGCAGTTGGTACATCCTGGCGGTCAAGATGCTGGAGCAACGCAAGATGGCCACGCAGGCACGCGCCGCAGCCAACAAGTTCTGGGCCGCTGGCAGCGTCGAGCAAGGCGCCGCAGCGCTCGACAAAGACAGCCCTTACCAGTTCATTGCCGCTTCCGGTCTGGAAGCCACCAAGAAGCACGGCGGCCTGATGGGCCACATTCCTCTGAACGACTGGATCGCCATGAGCATCCAGCGCTCGGTTGACCGCGTTAACCGCGAAATGCAAGGCGGCCTGTCGTTCCTGGCCACCGTGGGCTCGATCTCCCCCTTCGTCGGCCTGTTTG
>JBAXOZ010000462.1:0-1041 GCA_037132975.1 Comamonadaceae bacterium | reverse complement strand
CTGCTGCGCGTGCTACTGCCGCTGCTTTGGCCCGCTCTGCTGCTGGTCTGGCTGATCGGCGCGGCAGCGGCCTGGAGTGTGGCCTTTGCCATCTATGTGTTTATCTATGTGCCTTGGCTGACACAAACCCGGCTCGATGGGAAGGACGGATAGGGGGATGGATTACCTCGTTCTGCGCCATCTTCACATGAGCTGTGCTGCCATCAGCATCACCTTGTTTGTTGTGCGCGGTACGTGTCAGACAGCAGGCTGGCAATGGCGCCAGTGGCGCTGGCTGCGCATCGCCCCGCATCTGGTTGACACCGTGCTGCTGGTCGCGGCCATCAGCCTGGCTTGGCGGAGCCAGCAGTACCCTTTTGCGCAAAACTGGTTAAGCGCTAAAGTGGTGGCCCTGCTCGTGTACATTGGTCTGGGCAGCCTGGCCTTGCGGCCAGGCGCCAGGCGCACAGTGCAGCGAGCTGCGTTTCTGGGCGCGCTGCTGACGGTGGTCTATATCGTCGGCGTGGCCATGACGCGCTCGGCCAGCCTGGGGCTGATATAAATGGAGCAAGCTTAGTCAAGACATGAGTTCACATCCGGCGCGTTGGAGTCTTGGATCCAAACTGGCACTGGTAGGCCTGCCCTTTCTTGTGCTGGCCTTGCTCTCGACCGCGGCCACCTTGTGGGTCTCCTGGCAACTCGACGGTGGCGCTGCCGCTGTGAACGAAGCCGGGCGCATGCGCATGCAGTCCTACCGGATGGCGCTCTCGATTGGCACCAGCGAGACGGCCGCCCTGCCAGACCAGGTGAAGGAATTCAACCAGAGTCTGGCAACCTTGAGCAGCGGCGACCCCGAACGACCCTTGTTTGTGCCCTGGGACGACACGGTCCGTGCAAGATTCACCATTGTCGAGCAGGATTGGGCACAATTTCGTGCTCGCTGGATCGACTCCAATCCCAGCGCGCTGCACGACCTGCGTGACCAAACTGTCACCTTTGCCTCTCATATCGACGCCTTTGTCACGGCCATCGAGTCGCATATGGCGCGCTGGACCGCATTGC
>JBAXOZ010000461.1:0-1041 GCA_037132975.1 Comamonadaceae bacterium | reverse complement strand
GGAGCCGGCGTTCGCGGTTGCAGTGGCGGTGCCGGCAATGGTGGTGGTGACGCTGCTGATGGCGTCGCCATTGACCAGGCCGCTCGCACTAAAGGCGCTGACCACCGGATTGACGCTGCCATAAATGCGGCTGGCGCTGCCCGCCGTCACCGTGATCGAACGCGGGTCGATGGTCCAATTGACATCGCTGCCAGCGTTCAGCGAATAGGCGTTATTGCCCAGCGTAATGCCGCTGAGGTAGTGTTCCGCATAGCTGCCGGCGGCCGAGGTATTGCCCAGGGGCGCGCTCCAGCTCACGCTGCCGCTCGGACTGGCGTTGCTGATGACATTGCCGCCGCTCGCGGCCGTGTAGAGGGCATAGCTTAGGCCAGGCGTGTCGCCGTAGGTGCTGACGCCCGTGATCAGGCGCAGGTAGATGGGTGCGCTGCTGGGCGCGCTGCAATTGCCGAAGACGCACAGGATGGGATAGCCGCCGCCAGCCGCAAAGCCCCAAACAGGGGGGGTAGTGTCGGTGAAATTCCAGCCCGCCGCGGTGAAATTGGCCTGCGTCTTCATGTCGGCAGTGGACAGGCCGGTGCCGCCGCGCGCAGAGGTGGTTTGCCCCGTTGTTTCCTTATCCCAGAAACTGCTGCTGATGTCGCCGTCGTTCAATCCCACCAGGCCGCCGACGGCATACGCGCCAGCCACAGAACCTGCGGCATAACTGTTGCTGATGCTGCCGCCGACGTGCATCATTCCCACCAGTCCACCGACAAAGCCGGTACCACTTACAGGACCTGTGGCATAGCTGTTGCTGATGCTGATGTCATTCAATCCCACCAGGCCGCCGACATAGTCGGTACCACTAACACTACCTGTGGCGTAGCTTTTACTAATGCCGTTGTCGTTCCATCCCACCAGCCCGCCAACTTTGTAAGTGCCACTGACGTTGCCCGTGGCGTAGCTGTTGCTGATTCCGCCGTAGTTCAAACCCACCAACCCAGCCACATAGGTACTACCAGTAGCACCGGTCACGCTGCCCGTGGCGTAGCTGTTGCTGAT
>JBAXOZ010000460.1:0-1050 GCA_037132975.1 Comamonadaceae bacterium | reverse complement strand
CTCGAATCGTTGCCTGGTTGCCGTCTTCGCCGATGGCCATGGTGTCGAGCGTCCCAAGCCACTCGATCGGCGCATCAAGCACCGTGTAGCCGCCGGTCTCGACGATCGCAGTGCGAATGGTGCATACAGCGCCTTGCACGACATCGGACTCATCCAGGGCCAGCGCAACGTGCGCAGCATCGCCGAACAACTCCAGCGTCAGGCCTTGAATCTCACCCGGCTTGTCCGTTACTGCTGAAATAGTTCCCAAGCCATAGGCGCCCTTGTAGGTAACTCCGCCAAAGTCCAAATTCCAGGTGGACAGGTTTAGCGCAATCACACCGGTGCTGAAATTGAGGTGGACAAGCTGCACGATGGCGAGCGAAGCCGACGCCAGCGCTATGCTGACGGGCGATGAGTACGTTTTCATATTGCCTCGCCAAAGTCAAAGGTCACCGGTTGCGTATTGCCAGGCACATATTCGACGTCACTGGTTGCAAGCATCCGAAAGTTGGCGGTGGGCTTGCTCCAGGTAACTACAGCGCTGGCGCCTTGAGCGATCCGCAGCCGGTTGGTGATCGGCACCGTGATAACGCCACCCGATGCCGTGCAGTCACTCGCCACCATCAAGAGCAGGCCGCCGACGCCCAGCATGTCGCCGGCCAACAAGGTGCCGGTGCTCGGCAAAACACCAGTTAGCACAATGCTTGACGCACCCTGTGAGGCAAAAGTGGACAGGGTCATGCTGCCACGGGCCGTGCCGCGCGGCACTGATCGGGCAAAGTGGTACAGCGCCACAGTATTTGTCTGGCCGCGCATCGAGCCAATGAATGCCTCGATCCAGGCTGCGTCTGCGCTGAGCTTCGAAGAAAATGCGAGCGAGCATTTCCAACGGTCATTGAGCAGGTCGATCGCTTGCTCAGAACCGCCAAACGGGGATGCGGCAACACGCTGATTCGTGGTCTGCGTGAATACGCATGTTGTCGGAACGAACAGCGTTGGAAGAGTGACGGCGCTCATGCCATTGCCCCGCCATATCTTTGATTGCGCGAGATTTGCGCAATGATGTTG
>JBAXOZ010000459.1:0-1068 GCA_037132975.1 Comamonadaceae bacterium | reverse complement strand
CGCTTCTTCCACTCTTCATAGCGCGGCGCCAGCGGGTCGACATCGCTCATATCGACGCTCGGACCGGCAATCGCATCGATCACCGCCGTCTGCGAGCCATCGACGATTTTGCCGACGATGTGCGGCGGCGCAAACGGTGTACCCACCTCTTTCTGCCAATCCTTCGCCACCAGTCCCATTTGAGCCAGCAGCACCAGAACAATAAAGAACAGCGTCACCCCGAGGGACACCATGCCGACCCGGTCGTTCTTCAGGCGCGTCCAGGCCTGCGCCCAGACGCCGGGTGAACGGGGCAAGGCTTGCAAGAGATCTGTGCTCATTTCAGGGTCACCCTCGGGTCAACAAACTTGTACAGGACGTCGGTGATCAGGTTGATCACCATGGTCAGCGCGGCCAGATAAACGGTGGCCGCCTGGATGACCGGATAGTCGCTGCGATTGACGGCCGTGACGATCTCGCGCCCGAGTCCCGGAATCGAGAAGAAAACCTCGATCAGGAAGGAGCCGATGAACACCCCCGGCAGGCCGGTGGCGACATTGGTCAGAATCGGAATCATGGCATTGCGCAGCACATGCTTGAGCAGAATCGTGTTTTCCGACACACCTTTGGCACGCGCCGTGCGCACATAGTCCTGACCAATCTCGTCAAGGAAAAAGCTCCGGTAGAGCCGGGTCTGCGGCGCCAGACTGACGAGTACCGCCAGAAACACCGGTAGCGGCGCGTAAGTAATCAGGTTCTTCCAGACGCTGTTGCTCCAGCCCTGCACCGGGAACCAGCCCAGCACAAAACCAAACAGGAACTGCCCGACGATGATGTAGACCAGGAAGCTGACCGACAGAGCCACCGTGGTGATGATCATGATGGCGCGATCGGTCAGGCTGCCGCGCACATAAGCCACCGCCAGCCCGGCGATGATGGCCAGGATCACTTCGAGCAGCATGATCGGGATCATGATGGTCAGCGTGGCGGGCAAGCGGCTCGAGAAGATGTCGGAGATCGCCTCGTTGGTAGTCCAGCTCTTGCCCCAGTTGAAGCTGAAGATCTGCTGCACAAAAACCCAGAGCTGCT
>JBAXOZ010000458.1:0-1074 GCA_037132975.1 Comamonadaceae bacterium | reverse complement strand
GCGCGCAGGCCGTCGTGCCCGAACGGGCGTGAATAACCGAGCTTGAGGTAGCGGCTGCCTTCACTGACGTTGCCGTTGGCATTGATCTGGTCGCCAGAGCCGCCGGGGTTGTCCAGCGCAAGGCTGAAGGTGAGCTTGTCCGCACCAGTGGAGCGCGCGCCCTGGTTGTCGAGCTGTGCCGTGCCTGCCAAGAGTGGCTTGTCCTGCACCTTAACGATGGCATCGGTTTCGCCGGTATCGCCGCCCGGTGCCAGGATGGTTGCCACCGCCACGCCGGGGGTGTCGTTGAGGATGGAACTGCTGCGCTCCAGGGCATCAATGTTGAGCGGGTCGCCGGGTTGCTGGCGCGCCGTCATGGTGTTGGTGACCATTGCGCGATCTGTGCGCAGGGTTTTGCCATCGTCGTCAATGCGCACCGCGCCCAAGCGGCCTTCGATGATGTTGATGCGGACCATGCCATCGGCCAGGTCTTGCGCGGGCAATTGCGGGCGAGCAAACCAGCCGTGGCGCCGGTAGGCTTCGGCCACGGCGTTGGCGGCCTGCTGCAACTCGGCAAAGGTCAATTCCTTGCCGACCCAAGGCGCTAGAACGGCTTGCAGTTCGGGCTCGGCAATCAAGGTGTTGCCGCTCAGGCGAAAGGCTTTGACCTGCACGCGCAGGGCGTTGGCGTCGGGTACCAGTGGCGCTTGCGGCACGGCTTGTTGCGCTGGCTGCGGCAAGCGCAGTGGCAATTGTTTTTCGGATTCACGCAGCAGGGAGCCGGCATCGGGCGGGGTCTGGGCACAGACCAAAGCCGTCGGCAGAGCCAGACTCAAGGTGACGAGGACAAGGCGCGTTGGGCGGTTCATGGTTAGCGGTTCCAATCAAGGTGCACAGCCCCGTGGGCGAACTGTTAGCCGCAAGATTAGTTGGCACGCCAAACCAAAGCCTACCGAAACCTACATGGATCGCCACGCTTCGCTCGCGATGACGAAAGGCTGTCATTGCGGCCGCTGTGAAGCAATCCATGCAGGCACAAAGACATGGATCGCCACGCTTCGCTCGCGATGACGGGGTGGTGTGTGCTCGCGATGA
>JBAXOZ010000457.1:0-1077 GCA_037132975.1 Comamonadaceae bacterium | reverse complement strand
AAAAAAAGGGGCTCCTGTGACAGGAGCCCCGAACCTTGGAGCAGTCGCCCTCAGGCGACCTGAGCAAACTCAGAAGCTGTGGCGCACGCCAAATTCGTAGCCAGTGCTGCCACCACCCGGTGTGGTGGTGCTGTTGCCGCTACCCACGGAGAACTTGGTGCCGGTCCCGTCATTGCTGACTTGCGAGTAGTTGGCATAGAGCGCCGTGCGCTTGGACAGGTCATGCACATAGCCGACAGCCCATTGGGTTGCATCGTTGGCTACCTTGTCAGCCTTGAGCGTGGTGTAGGCAAAACGCACTTCACCCGTGCTGACCTTGTACTGCGTGCCCACCATGTTGACCGTGGTGCTGGTCACGCCCACATCGTTCTTGCCCCACAGGTACATCAGTTTGGCCGGACCAAACTGGTAGTTGATGGCAAAGTTGGTCTGGGTGAAGTCGCCCGTGGCGTATTTCGTGGTACCCGTAGCAAGGGCCATATTGAGGTCGCCAGAGCGGTAGCCGATACGAGCGCCCACATGGTTGCCGTCGTCAGCGGTAGCGCCAGCGTTGCTGGCTTGCTCACCCATGGCATACATGAAATGACCCGTGAAGCCACCCAGACTGGCCGGCAGGAAATAGCCGATCGAATTGGAGGCCCGGACATTGGTGCGCGCCGTGGTGCCACCGGTGTTGACCTGATAGAAGAGTTGGCCGGCATTGCCCACACCGTTGGTACCGAACGGGTGCATGGAGACCGTCAGGTTGTTGAAACTTGGCACGTAATCGCGACCCAGACGCAGTTCACCAAAACCGCCAATCAAGCTCACCGTGGAGCGTCGACCAAAAGTCAGGCCCTGGCTGCCATTGATATTGGCCAGGCCAGCGGTTTTGTTTTCCACGCTGGTTGAGCCGCCGATGCCCGTGTCCGGACCGACAGCTGCTTCCAGCCAGAAAGCGGCCTTCAGACCGCCACCCAGATCTTCTGTGCCTCGGAAACCCAGGCGGCTCGAAGTGTTGCCGTCGGTGTTGATGGAGGACACCGAACCATTGCCATCAGCGCTGGTGTAGAGGTAGCCGATGTCGAGCAGACCGAA
>JBAXOZ010000456.1:0-1085 GCA_037132975.1 Comamonadaceae bacterium | reverse complement strand
AACCGAGGTAACGCGTACCAGGCTCAGGGGGACTATCAGGCCGCTGTTGCCAGTTACGATGCTGCTATAGCACTGCAAGGCAACTACGCCATGGCGTATTCCAATCGCAGTGCGTCACTCAAGCACTTGCATCGGTTGGAGGAGTCGATTGCCAGTAGTAACAAGGCCATCGCTATCGACCCAAATTACCCTGACGCACATTGGAACCGGGCCTTAACCTACCTGCTCAAGGGCGACTTGGCGCAGGGCTTCAAAGGTTACCAGTGGCGTTGGGAACTGGAAAATTTCAAGAAGATTCGCCGCACATTTGCACAACCACAGTGGTTGGGCACACCATCCATCCGTGGCAAGAAGTTGCTGATACATGGCGAACAAGGCTTTGGTGACACTATTCAGTTTGCTCGCTATGCAGCGCTGGTTCAAGCGGCGGGTGGTCATGTGGTGTACGAAGTGGAACCACCGCTGTTCAAACTGTTTCAATCCTTGCCAGGGGTGGGAACATTGCTGCGCCAGGGCGAGTCATTGCCCGAGTTTGATTACTACTGCCCGGTGATGAGTTTGCCAATGGCTTTGGGGACGGGTATGGCGTCTATTCCAGCACCCTCCAGCTACCTTAAAGCGGACAATGCTAAGTTAGCGCAGTGGGCAGAGGTCTTGGGTCCTAAGACCGTTCCCAGGGTTGGCCTGGCATGGAGCGGTAGCCCAACGCACCAGGACGACCACAACCGCAGCATCGCCTTGAGCACATTGCTTGAGGGTTTGCCTGCGGGTTTGCAGTACTTCAGCTTGCAGAGGGATGTACGCGCTGCCGACACCGCTGCGCTCGCAGGTGCACACAATACCTGCCATTTTGGCGAGCAACTGGTGGATTTTTCTGACACAGCGGCGCTTTGCGAACTGATGGATTTGGTGATCTCGGTCGACACCAGCGTGGCCCACTTAAGCGGTGCATTGGGTGTGCCCACTTGGGTGCTGTTGCCACACTTGCCAGACTGGCGCTGGTTGCTGGAGCGGCGCGATTCGCCTTGGTACCCCAGTGTGCGCTTGTATCGGCAGAGCAGGGCGCGGCAATGGGAGGACGTTAT
>JBAXOZ010000455.1:0-1122 GCA_037132975.1 Comamonadaceae bacterium | reverse complement strand
AAGTGGTGTTATTCTGGGTGGATGTCACGTCACGCACCCCACATTGAACTCACGGAGGCGCAAGCCGCCGAGTTGCGCGCCTTGGTGCGCGCTACCACCGCGCCGCAGCGACTGGTGTTGCGCGCCCGCATCGTGCTGCAAGCCGCCGAAGGACATCCCAGTGATGCTATCGCCGCAGAACTCGGCCAGACGCCAGGCACGGTCGGCAAGTGGCGGCGGCGTTTTGCGGCCAAAGGGCTGGCGGGCCTGCAGGATGCCGCCCGGTCCGGCTGTCCCAGCCGCCTGCCGGCGGAAAAAATCGCGCGGGTGCTGACCACCGTCACCCAGCCGCCCAAAGGCCGCACCCGCTGGAGCGTGCGCGCGATGGCTCGCCATGTCGGCCTTTCCAAAACCCGCGTGCAACAGCTCTGGAGCCAGAATGATCTCAAGCCGCATCAAGTCCGCACCTTCAAGGTCTCCACGGATCCGCAATTTGAAACCAAGTTCTGGGACATCCTTGGCCTCTATTTGCAACCGCCAACCAAGGCGCTGGTGCTGTGCTGCGATGAGAAAAGTCAGTGCCAGGCCTTGGAACGCACGCAACCCGGCCTGCCGCTGGGTCTCGGCCAAGTGCGCACCAGCACCCATGATTACATCCGCCACGGCACGGTCACGCTCTTTGCGGCGTTGTCGTATCTCGACGGCAAGATTTTGAGCCAGACCGCAGCACGGCACCGCCACACCGAATGGTTGAGATTTCTCCAGCAACTGGATCGCGAGACGCCGCCGGAACTGGCGCTGCACCTGATCATCGACAACTATGCGACCCACAAACACGCCCGTGTCAAGGCGTGGCTGGCGCGGCATCCCCGCTTCCATCTGCACTTCACGCCCACCGGCAGTTCGTGGCTCAACCTGGTCGAACGGTTCTTCCGGGATTTGACCGTGGACGTGGTGCGCGAAGGCAGCTTTGGCAGCGTGCCAGAACTGGTCGCGGCGATGACGGACTATCTGGCCGAACGCAACCTCAACCCCAAACGCTATGTCTGGCGTGCCGCAGGCGCTGACATCCTAGCCAAGCTTCAGCGCGCTCGCCAAAAACTCACTCAATTAAAATCACGGTCTTGAAGGACACTACACTAG
>JBAXOZ010000454.1:0-1128 GCA_037132975.1 Comamonadaceae bacterium | reverse complement strand
CCGACCAGCGCCTCACCATTGCCGACCTGAAGGCGTTTGTGTTTGTGCGCGGCCTCACCTCTGGCCGCCTGGACCATATTCCAACCGATCTGGTGCAGACGGTTGCACCCGACCTCGTCGCCCACGTGCAACGCATTGCCCAAACCCCGGCCATCGCCGAGTATTACGCCAAGTTCGGGCTCTAACGAAACTCGGAGCGGGTGCGCCTCATGCACCCTGCCCGAGGATTCCTGATGCAATCCTAATGTGGGCGGTGGTACGCTGATGCCATCGTGAACCATCAAACGCAAACCCTCAGCCGCCGCCCGATCGTGTGGCGTTGGTCGATGGTGGCCATTTTGCTTGGCGCGGCAACGGCGTGCGGATTTATGGTGGACCACCATGTGTCGCTCACAAGCCAGGCCATGGTCTATGTGCTGGCGGTGGTGATTGCCTCGTACACGCTAAGCTGGAAAGAGTCGGTGGCGTGCGCGATTGGTGCCGTCACGGCGTTCAACTTCTTTTTTGTCCCACCGCGCCTGACGCTTCAGGTAGACAGCCAGGAACACTTGATCGCCCTCTTCACCATGCTGCTGGTGGCACTGGTCATCAGCCACCTGGCTGCGGGTCTGCGGCGCGAGACCGAGTTTGCGCGGCTCAATGCAGAACGCGCGGGCCAACTGCAATTGCTGGCCACCGAGTTGGCCAGCGCAACCACCCCGGACGAAATTATTGCGCTGGCGCGCGCCGCCCTGGACTCGGCGTTTGAGGGCCCATGCCTGCTGGCCTTGTGCGAACCCGACTCCGAGCGAGGCTTTGGTGCCAGCCTGCCCGAGTCCACGCGCAACGCGATGCAGTGCTGCGTGACTGAAGCGGCCGTCCTGGGGCCAGGAACCGGACGCTGGCCGGGACTTGACGCCTGGCACCTTCCCCTGGGCTCCAAGGGCCACATGAGTGGCTCTGTCTGTATTCAATCGGCTGACTCCCGCGACAACAGTGGGCGCGAACACGCGCAGGCACTTTGCAGTTTGCTGGGCCAGGCGCTGTGGCGCGTGCGCCTCACGTCGTCGATGCTGGCGGCGCAGCACGAAGCCCAGCGCCAGCAAATGCAAAGCACGTTTCTGGCGGCCATTTCGCACGACTTGCGCA
>JBAXOZ010000453.1:0-1131 GCA_037132975.1 Comamonadaceae bacterium | reverse complement strand
AGCGCAAGGCCGCCGAGGAAGCCCAGCGCGTTGCAGCCATAGCCTTCGAGGCACAGCAGGCCATGTTCATCACCGATGCACAGAAAGTGATTCTGCGGGTCAACAAGGCCTTCACAGAAGTCACCGGCTATACAGCCGAAGAATCGGTTGGCCAGACACCGAGCTTGCTTAAGTCTGGCCGTCAAGACCCGGCCTTTTACAAAACGATGTGGGAATGCATCAGCCGCACTGGCACCTGGCAAGGTGAAATCTGGAACCGGCGCAAGAACGGCACGGTATACGCCGAGCATCTGAGCGTCAGCGCTGTCAAGAATGACGCCGGCATGCTGACCCACTATGTCGGCTCTTTCAGTGATCTCACCGCCTACAAGGCTGCGGAGGAGCAGATTCACGACCTTGCCTTCACTGACCTGCTGACCGGCTTGCCCAACCGCCGACACCTGATTGTCCGGTTGCAACAAGCAATAACTGCCGGCGAAAGCCAGAAGTACCAAAGCGCGCTACTCATACTCAATCTGGACAATTTCAAGAACCTCAACAGCACCCTTGGGCGTGCCCAGTGCGACCAGATTCTGCAACACGTGGCCAAACGGTTGAACGCGGCCGTGGGTGACGGCAACACAGTGGCGCACGTGGAAGGCGATCAATTTGCCGTAATTCTCACGGATCTGAACCAGCACCCTCAGCAGATGCTCAGGCAGGTTGAGGCGGCGGCAGGCAAGATGCTTGCGACCATCAACCAGCCTTACCAGCTAGCTGGTTCCACGATTTTGTGCACTGCCAGCGTTGGCATCACCTTCTTCGCCGCGCAGTACGAGGAAACCATCGAGCCCTTGAAGCGAGCCGAACTGGCCCTGCAACAGGCCAAAATCGCGGGGCGCAATACGCTGCGTTTCTTTGACGCCGATATGCAGGCCGTGGTCGATGCACGCATCGCGCTGGAGGCGGCACTGCGCCAGGCCATCAATAACAAATATTTTGTCCTGTACTACCAGGCGCAGGTCTCAGACAGCGAAGGCATCGTCGGTGTTGAAGCCTTGATCCGTTGGATTGACCCGAAGCGCGGCATGGTCTCTCCGGTCGAATTTATCCCGCTGGCAGAAGAGACAGGTCTGATCCTGCCAATCGGCG
>JBAXOZ010000452.1:0-1134 GCA_037132975.1 Comamonadaceae bacterium | reverse complement strand
TTGAGAGTCTTCGATAAGTCATGACGACCTCCTGAACTTTTTGCACCATGAACTTGAACCCACGCATGCCGAACATGCCTTCTTCACTTGGAATAGATTGCCTGAACGTAGCTCACCGTTCCACGCGGGCCAGCGATGCGCGACGTAATCCGGTAGAAGGTTAGCGATGGACATTTGAGCGGGCTGCCTTCACTGTCATTTCCACATAGGGCTGGAACCAGGGGTGACGCATAGCAGTTCACGCCACCACTTTGGCACAAACGATCAATCACATACGACACCTGATTGCCCGTATTGGCGTCTATAGGCAGATCAACCGCGTAGTTGCGCAACGTTGCATTCCAATACGCATCCCACGACTGTCCAGCCACCGGGCTTTGTGCTGCCTGGTTACCGGCCTGATACCCGTTTGAGTAGCCAATGCCCCCGCCCTGCCCGGAGCTATCCGCATTTAGCGCCGCGTAATTATTCAAGGCCGTTAACGCAGTCTCAACCCCGGCATCACCGGTGAGCGTGGCCGATTGCTGAAAGGCCAGGTTACCCGCAATCACACTGGCGGTGCTGACTGAGCGCACCAGCGCAATGCCGCCCAGGGTCATGGCGACCAGCACGATGAGGGCGATCAGCAGCACCATGCCACGCTCGCGCTTGGGGAGTTGCGTAGGTTGCTTGCGCCTTAGCATCCTGCTTGCACTCCCATCCATGCCACGTTGCGCAATGGCACTGTGGTCTGAAACACCTTGTAGCGGTAGTTCTGCCAATCGGGGTTGGCCAAGCCATCCGGTTGCTTGCTCACGTCAATCGGCAGGGTTGCGCTGCCTTCCCAGGTTGGTTCTGCGGCCGTGACAACTTCCTTTTCGTATTGCGCATTGCGAACGGTGAGTGCCAGACGCACCGCAGGAATGCGCGCCCAGCCACACGGACTGGGGTGTACTGCAGCGCCAGCCGTCGGGGTGGTCTGATCGTAGGTGTCCACAATGTAATTGGGTGGCGGGTGCGGTGCGTTGGGTGCCGCGTTGATCACGCCATCAATGGCGGCCTGTGTCCATGCAGGGGTATTGTTGTTGACATCGCGCCCATACTGCGCGCGCAAACTCACCACGTTGCTGGCAATGGGTACCCAACGGGTGGTGT
>JBAXOZ010000451.1:0-1149 GCA_037132975.1 Comamonadaceae bacterium | reverse complement strand
CCAGCGCCGCAATCGCCGCCATGCTGATCCCGTTCATCGAGATCAGGTCAATCTGCTTGCCCCCCGGTGCCGCCGTCTCACCCATGGTCTTTCTGACGTTTTGCGCCATCGGGCCGACATGGGCTCCACCATCACCCTGCCCCTCTTGGTAGCGCCAACTTGATACCGGGGTGGCAGTGATGGCCTTCAGGGCTGCGGTGCCGGAGACTGGCTTGATATGCTTCTTGGCCTTCTTGTCGGACAGAAACGAAGCGATCTTGGCGGACCCCGCTGCCGATCCGGCAAACTGACCGGCCACACCTCCCAAGGCCCCCCACAGGCCACTGTCCTGGTTCTGGATCTGGGCCATCTGACCGTAGATGCCGCCCGCACTGTTATTGCCCTGAATGGCGGTGTTAAAGCCCTGCCCAGCCATGGTGGTGGCGCTTTGGGCCTGGGTCAATGGAATGCCTGCGTTATTGACAGCGCTGTTGCCGACATTCATCGCCACGCCAGCACTGGTGGCTTGGTTGCTGGCCAGGTTGCGGCCCAGGTTGGCTGCGTCCATTTTTCTGGCATAGCCTTGGAGTTCGGTGTCGGTGCGTGCTTTGTTGCTGGCACCCGCCACTGCGGCGGCCTTTTGCATCGAAGCCTGGTTGTTCAGTGCCAGCGCGGTGCCAGAACTGGGGTTGACGCCTCGGCGCTCCAGTGACCTTTGCATCTGGCCTTGGCTACTGTCAAAGGCTTGCTGCACATCGGCAGTGGCGCGTGCGGCGTTCTGCTTCTGGCGCTCTGGGCTGTCAAAGCTTTGGGCGTCGGCAATGATCTTGCCTTCCAGGGGTCGGAAGGTGTCTTTCTGGTAGGTCCAGTAGTCGTTGGAGATGGCGTCGTTTTGCTGCATCGACGCCAGTTGGGCGTCAGAGACAGTCTGCGCGGTGTCGGCTGCCTGCTGGCGCAGTGGTGCCTGGTCGGCATAGGCCTGCTTGTACCAGTCCAGGGCGTCCTTGGCCACCTGGGCATTGGCCAGCGCAGCAGCGTTCATGCCGCTGGTGTCGGTTTTACTGCCGCACAGGCTCATGGGGTGACCTCTCCCAAGTGGGCACTGAAGTTGCCGCCAACGTTGTGCATGCCAAAGCGTTGGTAGAGCCTTTCTGCAGCGGGACTGCTGCC
>JBAXOZ010000450.1:0-1154 GCA_037132975.1 Comamonadaceae bacterium | reverse complement strand
ACGACCGTTACCGCGAGCTCACCGTGGGCCAGGTGGTGCTCGATGCCATCCGCAAGCGGCTGGCCGCACCGCAGGCACCGCAGACCGCCGTGGCACCAATGCTGCGCGTCGACACCGACGGGCGCAACGTACTCTCGCAGCTGGATTTGAGCCTGACGCTGGACGACAAGGCCTACAAGACCGAACTGGCGCACTGGCAGGGGCGGCTCTCCGAACTGGCGCGCGACCCGGCTTTCAGGAACCGCGCGCTGGTGTGCGCCTTTGAGGGTGCCGACGCGGCCGGCAAGGGCGGTGCCATCCGGCGCATTAGCGCAGCGCTGGACGCGCGCCAGTACCACGTGATACCGGTTGCCGCGCCCACCGAAGAAGAGCGCGCCCAGCCGCATTTGTGGCGCTTCTGGCGGCATCTGCCGCGCAAGGGCCACATTGCCATTTTTGACCGCACCTGGTACGGGCGCGTGCTGGTGGAGCGGGTGGAAGGCTTTTGCACCGAGGCCGACTGGCTGCGTGGCTACACCGAGATCAACGACTTCGAGCAGGAGATGACCGACGCTGGTGTGATCGTCGTCAAGATCTGGCTGCAGATCAGCCAGGCCGAGCAGTTGCGCCGATTCAAGGAGCGCGAACAGATCAGCTTCAAGCGCTTCAAGATCACCGACGAAGATTGGCGCAATCGCGAAAAGTGGAACGCCTACCAACAAGCCATTTGCGACATGGTGGACCGCACCAGCAGCGGCTACGCGCCCTGGACGCTGGTGGAGGCCAACGACAAGAATTACGCCCGGATCAAGATCCTGCGCACGCTGTGCGAACGCCTGGAACACGCACTCGCGCATGGCCATGAACACGCGTATGCGCAAGGGCAAGAGCCCGACAAGGGGCACAAGGGCCACAAAGAACACAAGGCCAACAAACACCAAACCAAAGCACCATGAGCGACACAGCACCTTCTGCCCCCACTCCCACCGCTGCCCAAGAGCCGCGCCTGACTTCGCTCTCGCACGGCGGGGGCTGCGGCTGCAAGATTGCGCCCGGCGTGCTCTCGGAAATCCTCAAGACCACCACCGCCATGCCGCTGCCCGCAGCGCTGCTGGTGGGTATCGAAACTTCGGACGACGCGGCGGTGTACCAGCTCAACGACGAGCAGGCCATCA
>JBAXOZ010000449.1:0-1157 GCA_037132975.1 Comamonadaceae bacterium | reverse complement strand
TGGCGCCGTAGGCCAGCAGCAGCTTGCGCCGCTCAATGCTCATGGTCTCGGGCATCGTTAGTGTGATCGGGATGCCGCGCGCCGCTGCCACAAAGGCCAGCGCAATACCGGTGTTGCCGCTGGTGGGCTCAACCAGTTCCTTGCCCGCGCCGAGCACGCCACGCTTTTCGGCGTCCCAGATCAGCGCTGCGCCAATGCGGCACTTCACCGAGTAGGCCGGGTTACGGCCCTCGATCTTGGCCAGCACCGTGGCGCCAGCGCCATCGGTGATTCGATTGAGCTTGACCAGCGGCGTGCGGCCAATGGTGAGTGAGTTGTCGGCATAGACGTGTGACATGGGAATCCTCTTCGGTGTTGTCCTGGATGCCGACTTTATAGGCCATCCATGAAATTTCCAACAACTTATTTCTTGGTTTCAAATAACCAAACCAATCTAAAGACCAGTCTGTTATAAATCCTCGCATCCATGACCCACAAACTGATCACCCTCGAAGCCGCTGTGCAGCGCTACACGCGCGACGGCATGCAATACGCCAGCGGTGCGGCGTTGCCGGTGGGCTCCGACGCCGTCGTTTTTGGCCGTGAGCTGTTGCGCCAGCGGCGCCGGCAGTTGCATGCCATCTTTCACTGCAACACGCAGCAGCTCAACTTGCTGGCCGCTGCCGGTGCTGTCAGCGTGGCCGAGTGCGGCTTCACCGGTCTGGAGGGTTTTGGCTTTGCCAACGGCCTGCGCCGCGCCGTCGAGAGCGGCGCCATGTTGCTGGAGGACTACTCCAACCTGTCCTTGCCGCTGCGCCTGCTCGGCGGCGCCTTCAACTGGCCGTTTGTACCGGTCACTTCCAACATCGGCTCCGACCTGCAGCACCTTAGCGTTCAGACGCCGGGCGAATACCCGACGCAGCGCAAGATCCCCGAGGTGGTCGATCCTTTCAGTGGGCGCATCGTCGGTGCCCTGTCACCGCTGCGCCCGGATCTGGCCGCGATCCACGTCACCATGGCCGATGTCGAGGGCAATGCCATCATGCTGGGCACCGAGTGGAGCCGCTTTGAGCTTTCGCGTGCTGCCAAACAAGTGGTGCTGCTGGCCGATCACATCGTGGACGGCGCCTGCATCCGCCAGTATCCGAACCTGGTGCGCATTCCGGGCCTGCTGGTGG
>JBAXOZ010000448.1:0-1162 GCA_037132975.1 Comamonadaceae bacterium | reverse complement strand
GCGAGCCGTACCCAACCGTACCGATTGAAGATCGACTGAGAGACTGGCTTGCTTATTCCATTTCTAGTTCATTAGTGAATGCAAAAGCGCACCAACAATCCACGGCCAAGAGACGATAGACGCGACCGTCATGTTGTCTGTTTCCAGAGACTTCAGCGCCAAGGCAAGATGATCCTCAAGCGCGTCAAGGCTTTTGAAGACCCGGTTATGGAAGAACTTCTCACGCAACTCATCCCAGAGGTGCTCGATGGGGTTGAGTTCAGGTGCGTAGGGCGGCAAACTGAGCAAGTAGATGTTCTCTGGCGGCGTAAGCGAGTCACTTCGGTGCCATCCTGCGCCGTCAATCACCATGACGATGTGCTCGTCAGGATGGCGCGCTGCGACCTCGTTGAGAAATAGCTGCATACACCCCGTATTGACGTGGGGCAGGATCAGGCTGTCGAACTCACCGGTACAAACGTCCACAGCGCCAAAGACATAGGTGTACTCATGCGTGAGCATGCCTTGGCAAAGTGGCCGTATTGGCTTTGGAGCCCAACACCTGCGCACGTCCGAGATGCGCCCAAAGCGCGCCTCGTCCTGAAACATCAACTTGATGGGTTGGTCTTGCGCCCACTCTTTGCGGATTTGCCAGAGAGTTTCGGGGAGTTTTTTTTCCACTCCTGCTGAGCCAACGGATCGCTTTTGGGGTGACGTTTGTCTGGAGCAAGCTTTCTCCAGTTGTGGCGGTGCAGCAGGTTGTAAGCCGAGGCCAGCGCCACTTCGCGCCCCAGACGTTTGTCCAGTGCTGCCTTGATCTCACCAACGACCAAAACCCCACCGACTGCGGCCGACTCCAAAAAAGGCGCAAGGAACTCGCGCTCCTCCTGCACAGTCATGTTCTCGCGTTTACGTCCACCCGGCGTTGGAGCATCGGGGGTGCCCACCAACTTGCCCTGCATAAAACGGCGTCGCAGTTGGCACGCCCATCCAGGCGATACGCCAATGACTTGCGCGGTGTCGGACAAACTCATGCCAAAGTCCAGCGGCAATACAACCGCTTGCGCCTGGCGCAACTGTTCCACGGTCTGTGCCGACTCTATAACCTTGCGGGCGCTCATCAATACCTGGTCGTCTCCTGTGGCTGGGCGTGACATGCTTATCTCCATCAGTGTTGATGGAG
>JBAXOZ010000447.1:0-1165 GCA_037132975.1 Comamonadaceae bacterium | reverse complement strand
CGATGTGCTCCTCATGGAAGTCAAAACTGGCAACGTCGATTTCCACTCCGGTGGCATCTTCAAAACCTATGGCGCCAAAACCAAAGACGTAAAGGCACAGGTCGGGCTCCAGTACAGCGCTTTGCGGTCCCGCCTGGAGGATGCCAACCTGTCCGTGCATTTGAGCCACATTCTGGTGCTGCCCGACCTGAAGGTGGAATCGGTAACAGCGCAATGGCCTCGCGAACGCATCATTGACAGTGAAGAGGTCGGCAGCATCGTCTCGCGCATCGCGCAATTGCTCGGGCCGGGGCTCCAGTCGGACAATTTGCCGCGGGTGTTGGCGTTCTTTGAAAATCGCTTTCGTGTAGTGCCCGATGTTTCGGCCTTAGCGGGTCGCCTGCAACAGCAAGCATCCCGACTGTCATCCGGTCTAGCCACGTGGGTTCCGCGCATTGATGTGCCTTCCGGCGTGATCCGCGTCGTTGGCACTGCAGGTTCTGGCAAAACGCAATTGGCGCTGCGACTGTTGCGTGATGCCGATGCAGCAGGCCAAAAAGCCGCCTACATCTGCTTTAACCGTGCACTGGCCGACCACATGGGGCACGTCTCCCCCGTCCGAACGCCGGCGGAGACCTTCCACGAATACGCCGTGCGGGTGGTGCGCCGATCCGGTCAGACGGTTGATTTCAGCTTGCCAGACGCATTCCCGACCATTGCCACCCAGTGCATGGCGACACTTCCCGGTTGCGACCCCGATCTGGATCTGATCGTCCTCGATGAAGTACAGGACTTGCAACCAGAGTGGGTGCAGGCCATGCTGACCCGACTGCGCCCCAACGGAAGAGCCTATTTGCTGGAGGACCCCGAGCAACAGCTTTACAAAGACCGCGAATCGTTTGATATTTCTGATGCAGTCACCGTCACCTCGCATGAGAACTTCCGATCACCACGCGCCCTGGTCAAGCTCATCAATTTGCTACACCTGACCAACATTGAAGTTGAAGCACTCTCGGCCCATCAAGGCGAGATCCCAGACCCCATCGTTTACGACTCACCAGAAAAGATTGCACCATGCACGATCATTGCGGTTGAACGCTGTCTTCAGTAAGCGCTCCAGCAACCACAGTAGATCAATGCGCCGTTTCACCCACTAAATCTGTTACGCGCAGATTCCAAGGCAGCA
>JBAXOZ010000446.1:0-1186 GCA_037132975.1 Comamonadaceae bacterium | reverse complement strand
CGTGATGTGGCTGCGTATCTGGATTCATTTCGACCAACGACTCAGGCTTGAGGTTGGTGTAGCGCTTGAGGTTGGCCCACGACTTGTGCCCGGTGACCAGCGCCACTTGCTCGATGCGCCAGCCGGCCTCAAACAAGGCGCTGGCGCCCTCGTGCCTGAAATCATGAAAATGCAGATCCGGGATTGACAGCGCCCGGCACGCTTCCAGAAAGTATTTGGACAGCGTTTGCGGGTGGATCGGGAAGATCAGGCCGTCGGCATCCTTTGGCCGCTCCTGCACAATGTCCCATGCCCTGCCCAGCAGCGGCACATGCTCCAGCGTCTTGCCCTTGCGCGGGTGCTTTCTCCAGACCTTGATCAAGTGCTTGCTTGCGTCAACGTCCTCAAACTTGATCACGCAAATCTCACCCCGGCGCATGGCGGTGATGGCGGCAAACTCCAGGGCGTGGGCATACTTCTGGCCGTGCTTGTCGTGAAAGCGGGTCAGCAGCCGGGTGTATTCGTCTTCGGTCGGGCGGCGATCACGCAGACCACCGCCACCGATCAGGCCAAGGTAAGACAGCTTTGGCCGCGCTGCGCCGATCACATCGGGCAAGCCGTCGCTGGCGTAGCGAAACACTGTGCCCATCTTTGACAGATCGCAGTTGACGGTGTAGGGACCGGCGCCTTCGTCGCGGCGCTGCTGAGCCCAGCCGAGCAGGTCGTCAACAGTCAGTTTGGCCGCCACCTTGTCTCCCAGGCTGCGACTCAGTTGCTTGAGGGTGTAGTGCTCTGTGGATGAGTCGCTGATCGGCCTGGTGCTGGCGCGCAGCAGGATGTACTTTTTGATCAGCGCGGCAACGGTTGGCAAGTCTTGCACCAGCGGCTCGCCGTTGCCATCCATGCGCTCCTCTAAATCCTTGGCCCACTTCACCGCCTTGGCCTTGGTGTCGAACCACTTGCTGCTAGACTTGAAACCCTTGCGACGGATCAAGGCCCGCCACTTGCCATTGATGTTACTGATGGATGCCATTTGCTACCTCGTTTTACCTGCCTTCGATTATGAAGTGAGTCGCGTATCACTGGAGCGACTCACTTGAAGGTTGAAGGAAGTATAAGACAGTAGCTAGACAGAGTGAAAAGGGCCGGTTTCGTAGCTATAGGCCGCCGTAGTTCAATGGGAGGATTCGGTGGGGGTTGTGAGTCA
>JBAXOZ010000445.1:0-1200 GCA_037132975.1 Comamonadaceae bacterium | reverse complement strand
CGATGCTCTTCTTTTCCTTGGGGATCAGATAGGGCTTGACGCGCTTGAGCTTGTCAATGAAGTCGTCTGCCACCGTGACCAGATCGCGCTCGATCGGGAAGTTGGCGAGCGGCTCGACCCGGATCACGCCCTCGTACGAGCGCAGGAAGGCGTGGCAGGAGAGTTTTGGCTCACCGTTGACCATCATGCCGCAGCTGCCGCAGACCGCCATGTGGCAGGACCAGCGGAAGTTCAGCGTCGGGTCTATGGTTTCCTTGACGGCCGTGAGCGCGTCCAGCACCACCCACTCTTCGTTGCACTCCACCGTGTATTTCTGGAAACGCGGTTCTTTGTCTTTTTCGGGGTCGTAGCGCAGCACTTCGAGCTGAACCATCCGCTTTTTTAGCTGTGTCATTTGTGGTCTCCCGAGTAGTCACGCACGCCCGGTGGCGATTTGGTAATCACGACGTCCAGATAGTCCAGACGCGGCGGGTTCAGGCCCTGGTAGAAAGCCATGCTGTGACGCAGGAAGGTCTGGTCGTCGCGCTCGACGTAGTCCAGACGCTGGTGTGCGCCGCGTGATTCCTTGCGTGCCAGCGCGCTGACGGCCAGTGCTTCGGCGCAGTCGAGCATGGAGCCAAGTTCCAGCACCTGGAACAGGTCGGTGTTGAAAACGTTGCTCTTGTCGTGCAGCACGATCTTGTTGTAACGCTGGCGCAGCTCGGCGAGCTTGGCAACCGCTTCCTTCAGACCGATTTCTTCGCGGTACAGGCCGGCGTTCTTCTCCATCGTGTCCATCATCTCCTTGCGCAGACCGGACATCGATTCGGTGCCGTCAGTGCGCGAGAACAGTTCACGAACGCGCGCTTGCGACTCGTTGGCGCGCGCCTGCAGCGCTGCCGTGTTGGGCTTGGGCAGACCTTGCATGTGGGCAATGGCCGACAGCGCAGCGCTCTTGCCGAAGACCAGCAGCTCGACCAGCGAATTGGAGCCCAGGCGGTTTGCACCGTTCAGGCTGACGCAGGCGCATTCGCCAGCGGCAAACAGACCCGGCAGTTGTGTGGCGGCCTTGGTGTTGGTGGAGATGCCACCCATCATGTAGTGCACCACGGGACGGATCGGGATCGCTTCCTTGGCGATGTCCACACCGAGGTAGGCGATACCCAGTTCGCGCACCAGTGGCAGACGCTCGTCGATGTATTTTTCACCGAGGTGGCGCAT
>JBAXOZ010000444.1:0-1209 GCA_037132975.1 Comamonadaceae bacterium | reverse complement strand
CCAGTTGCGCGGCTTGGCGCTCCGAGTTGATTTGGGCCTGCTGGGCTGCCACCACCTCCAGGTAGCTGGCCACACCGCCTTCGTAACGGTCGGTGGCAATCTGCAACAGGTGCGCTGCGCTTTGCACCGCGACCAGGGTCTGTTCGTGCGCGCGTTCCAGGGCGAGCAGGCCGCTGATGCCGTCTTCCACCTCTTGCATGGCGATCAGCACGGTGCGGCGGTAGTTGGCCAGCGCAAGCTCATAGCCGGCTTTGGCAAACTCGACGCCAGACTTGGTACGGCCCGCGTCAAACAGCGTGTGCGTGACCGATACCCCCAGCGACCACAACAGGCTGGGTGCATTGAACAGCGCGTCCCATTGATTGGAGTCGGTGCCAACCGTCGGCCCAAGCGTCATGCTGGGATAGAACGCAGCCTGCGCCACGCCGATCTGCGCATTGGCAGCGGCCATGGCGCGCTCTGCCATCGCCACATCGGGGCGTGCCTCCAACACCTGCGAAGGCACTGCTACCGGCACCTTGGGAAACACCGCCGCCGACGCGCGCGCCGCAATGGAAAACCGTGGTGCAGGGGTACCGGTGAGCGAAGCAATGGCATGTTCAAACGCCGCGCGCTGGCGTTTGAGCAGGTCCACCTGGGCCAGCGTGGCATCCAACTGCGCCTGCTGCTGCGCGGTCTCCAGGCCCGAGGTAGCGCCCAGATCGTGGCGGTAGGTGGCCAGCGTCAAAAACCTCCGCTGCAACGCAATCGACCGGGCGAGCACGTCCAGGTCGGCATCCACGGCCCGCAAGTTGAAGTAGTTGATGGCCAGGTCCGCGCCCAAGACGAGCTTGGTGTTTTCCAGATCGGCCGCCGACTGCTCGGCAGAAATTACGGCACCGTCCACCAGGCTTTGCACCCTGCCCGCCAGATCCACTTCGTAGCTGGCCGACAGCGCGGTGGAAAAATCGTTCTGCGTGGTTTCCAGGTTGGCAACAGCGTAATTGGTCAGCGGGCGGTTGGCAGAAATTTTCTGCCTCGCCACCCTGCCGCCTAGCGTGACCTGCGGAAAAAGACTGGCCGAATTCACGCCGACCACGGCGCGGGCCTGCGCCAGTCGGGCGCTGGCAGCCGCAAGCGTCTGGTTGCCCGACAAGGCCTGCTCCTCCAGGCGGTTGAGCTGCTCGTCGGCAAACACGCTCCACCAGCGCCCCTTGGGCTGCAGGTCGC
>JBAXOZ010000443.1:0-1223 GCA_037132975.1 Comamonadaceae bacterium | reverse complement strand
CAGTCGCGGTTTATCCATCCCGACCTAAATCAGCTGTTCGTGGAGCTGTTCAACGCGGATGTCTACGGTCATCTGCGGCGCTGTCAGGGCTTTGTGCGCAGCTGCACCAAGGAGATCAATGCTGCCGGCCACGAGGTGGCCAAGGCGCGGATCGGAGCCGCTATCGCCACCATGCGCCGTTACGACAAATACCGTGTGCCGTACTTCCAGGCACTGCTGGCGCAGGCACGCAAGCAATCAGTCATGCCGCTGGCGGCGGAGCGCGAGATCGTGCGCCGCCCCGGAAATCCCATGCTGCGTTACGCCCGCGCCGCGCATGTGGCCGCCGATGTTGTCACTAACGTTCCGTCCACGTCACTCCAGGAGAAGTCCCCGTTATGAGTACCGCTGTTGCCAAGAACCTCATGGTCGATATGAAACTGCTCGGCATGTTCGCAGCCTTCGACCACGCGATCACTGCTGCGACCCGCGATCAGACCAGCTACACCGAGTTCCTCGATATGCTGCTGCAGGCAGAGAGCGATTATCGGCAAGATCGAAAGACCGGCTACCGGATCAAAGCCGCCAAGTTCACGTTGCGACCCGCGTTCGAAGACATCGACTTCACAGCCAGCCGTTCGATCAGCAAGGCACAGATCAAAGAACTGTACGGACTGCAGTGGTTGAGTGAGGGTCGGCCTGTGCTGCTGATCGGACAGACCGGCGTCGGCAAGACGTTCCTCGCCCAGGCCACTGGGCTGCATGCTTGCGCTTGCGGCAAGTCGGTGCTGTACATGACGGTCACCACGTGGCTGGAGAATGTCGCTCTTGCCAGATCCAGTGGTACGTACTTACGTTACCGCGACAAACTTGCCAAACCCGATCTCCTGATCCTGGACGATATGGGAATGCGCAAGCTCGCTTCAATCGAAGCCCAGGATCTATGCGAAATCCTCGAGGAGAGATCGATCGGCAAATCTACCGTGTTCACCACGCAGTTGCCGCTGGATCACTGGTCAGAGGTCATCGCCGACCCGGTCATCGCTGACGCCATCCGCGATCGTCTGGAGCACGCTGCGCTTACGATCCACATCACCGGCGAGAGCTACCGAGGCGTCAAAGCACGAAAACTTGCCAGCAAGAAGAACGACGAGTAAGAATCGTCGCCTTCGGCTCCGCCAGTGACCCCGTTAGGTGGTCCCCAACGAGGGAAATCAGGCGGTCCCCAACGAGGAAATCCTGCA
>JBAXOZ010000442.1:0-1225 GCA_037132975.1 Comamonadaceae bacterium | reverse complement strand
ACGAGGACCACACCCTGCTCGGTTCGGTAGAAGCGGAGCGCATCGGCGACCGGGTCCAGGCCGATGCTCATGCCATCCGGTATTTGGCAACCTTTGTCGATCACGACCTTGCGCAAGTGGCAAAGCTTTCCAACATCGACCTCTGGCAGCAACACTGATTCCTCGACCCTGCTATAGGAATGCAGGCGAACCTTGGAGAACAAGACGGAACGGCGCACCAGTGCGCCTGAAATAATGCAGCCACCCGAGACCAGCGAATCGACCGCCATGCCGCGACGCTCGTCATCGTTGAAAACGAACTTCGCCGGCGGCAACTGCTCCTGATAGGTCCAGATTGGCCAGTCGCGGTCGTACATGTCGAGCTCGGGTATGGTGTGCGTCAGGTCGAGGTTGGCCGCCCAGTAGGCGTCGATGGTGCCAACGTCGCGCCAGTAGGCCGGCGCCTCAGGTGTGCTCTTGACGCAGGATAGTTCGAATGGATGGGCGACCGCTTCGCCGCGCGCCACGATGGCTGGAATCAGGTCCTTGCCGAAGTCGCGGCTTGATCCCGCCAGGCTGGCGTCGGTCTTCAGTGCCGCGTACAGGTACTCGGCGTCGAACACGTAGATTCCCATACTGGCCAGTGCATGGTCGTTTCTGCCGGGCATGGGTGCCGGGTGCTCCGGCTTTTCGTTAAAGCGCACAATGCGGCGCTGTTCGTCAATAGCCATGACGCCAAAGGCGCTGGCCTCGGCCAGCGGCACTTTAATGCAGGCCACGGTGCAGTGTGCGCCTTGCGCCACGTGGTCGGCAATCAGGTTCGCATAGTTCATCTTGTAAACATGGTCGCCCGCCAGGATCAGGATGTACTCGGGCCGGTGCGCGCGCAGGATGTCCAGATTCTGGAACACCGCGTCCGCCGTGCCCTGGTACCAGGAAGACTCGTCTATGCGCTGCTGTGCTGGCAGCAGGTCAATGAACTCGTTGAATTCGCTGTGCAGGAACGACCAGCCACGCTGCAAATGGCGCAGCAGGCTGTGCGACTTGTACTGTGTCAGGACACCAATGCGGCGCACACCGGAGTTCAAGCAGTTGGACAGGGCGAAATCGATGATGCGGAACTTGCCGCCGAAATAGACCGCCGGTTTGGTGCGACTGTCCGTCAGCGCCTGCAGTCGCGAGCCACGACCCCCGGCGAGTACCAGGGCGGTGGTTTGGCGTGTGAGCGATTGCGGGGAAGCGCTAT
>JBAXOZ010000441.1:0-1258 GCA_037132975.1 Comamonadaceae bacterium | reverse complement strand
CACCCGAGAGCTTCCTCGACTTGAAGGTCATGCACTTGGCACTCCATTGGCACCAGAGAGAGCCACGGTTGCGCAAATCTTCGATGCCGTAAATAGGCTTGATCAAAGTTACGTCTTTATCCAGGGCCCACCTGGTTCCGGCAAGACCTACACCGGTGCCCGAGTGATTCTGGCGCTGCTCAAGGCGGGCAAGCGCGTCGGTGTCTCGTCCAACAGCCACAAGGCCATCGTCAAATTACTCGAAGAAATTGAATCTGTAGCCTTGGCTGACCAATTCCGGTTTCGGGGTGCCAAGAAGTCTGACCAGAGCGATCCATCGCAGCAGATTCAAGGTGAACTGATTATTGACGTCTGGGACAAAGACTCCGTCTTCGCCGGGTCGTACCAGTTGATTGCTGGCACAGCCTGGTTGTTTGCCGACGAGGGATTGGACCAAACACTGGACTACATCTTTGTGGACGAGGCTGGTCAGGTGGCATTAGGCATGCTGGTTTCCATGGCCACCAGTGCCAGGAATATCGTGCTGCTGGGCGACCAGATGCAACTCAGCCAACCGATTCAAGGTGTACACCCGGGAGACTCGGGGTTGTCAAGCCTGGACTACCTGCTGGAGGGGCGTGCCACGATCGCTCCAGAGCGTGGAATATTCCTGGGAACTACTTGGCGCATGCACCCAAAGGTGTGTCAGTTCATTTCGGATGCGGTGTACGACGGGCGTCTCCATCCAGAAGCAGGAACTGCCAAGCGTGTGCTGGTGCTAAGTAAAAGTGGGCACCCTGGCTTGGCAACGGCCGGCATTCGCTACCTGCCAATCCGCCACGAAGGTTGCTCACAGTGGAGCCCGCAAGAGGTTGCCTGCGTCACCGACTTGTACTCCTCGCTGCTGAAGGAATCGTTCACAGACGGGGAAGGCAATGTATTGCCACTGACCAGCGAAAACATTCTGGTCGTCTCCCCCTACAACATGCAGGTCAACAAACTCAAACTGGCTTTGCCTGAGGATGCGCGGGTGGGCACCGTAGACAAGTTCCAGGGTCAGGAAGCCGAGGTGGTCATCGTCTCCATGGCCACATCCAGCGGCGAAGATTTGCCCAGACACATCGAATTTCTGTACAGCAAAAACCGCCTGAACGTGGCCATCTCCCGAGCCAAGTGCCTGGCCATTCTGATTGCCAGCCCGGCGCTCATGGAAATTACCTGCAAGACACCGGAGCAGATGGCGCTGGTCAATACGCTGTGCTGGTTGGCGGCGTATTCG
>JBAXOZ010000440.1:0-1260 GCA_037132975.1 Comamonadaceae bacterium | reverse complement strand
GAGTACGCCGCCAAGCTCAGAGCCATGCTCAACAGCACGAAACGCTACCCGACCGGGCGCGCGGCCAGCCAGCAACGCCCGCAGGGCAAGGTCAAGGTCTGGTTCACTTTGGCCCGAGGCGGCGCACTGCTGGATGCCGGTATCCTTGAATCGTCCAACTCCAATTTGCTCGACGATGCGGCCATAGCCACCGTGCGCCGCGGCGTTTACCCGGCCTTTCCGCATGAAACCTGGGTCGGCCAGGAACAGCACAAGTTCAGCGCTGAAATTGAATTTACTCCACCGAGTTCCTGAAACCTTTTTCTCGTTCTGCCCCGCCCTTCAACTTCTCATAGAAAGTATTGATCCAATGAAAACCTTCAAACCCACCCCCATCGCGCTGCTGGTCGGCGCCCTGTGCAGTGCCCCGGCCCTTTGGGCTCAACAGGCGGCAACGGACATCGGCCGAATCTCGGTTGAAGGACAAGGGACAGGCACCGGTCTGCTGGTTCAGGAAGACACGCCCAAGGCGCGCAGTTCAGTGAACCGGGCGCATCTGGAAACACTCAGCCCGTCGAGCAACCCCTACCAGGCCATCGAAATGCTGCCTGGCGTGAATACCTTCAGCTACGACGGCACCGGCCTCTTTGGCGGTGGCTTGCGTGTGCGTGGTGCCAACAGCGATCAGATGGGTTTCACCATCAATGGCGCGCCGGTCAATGACTCGGGCAACTTTGCTGTTTATCCGCAGGAATACAGCGACGTTGACAATCTGTGTGAGGTGTTCGTGACGCAAGGCTCCACCGATACCGAAGCACCGCACGTGGGAGCTTCCGGCGGCAATGTCGGCATGGTGACCTGCTCTCCGGAGGACAAGTTCCGGATTCGACTGGCTCAGTCACTCGGCATGCTGAATTTTTCCAAAACTTTTGTTCGTCTTGATACCGGTAAATTTGCCGACGGCAAGGCCAAGGCCTTTGTTTCCTATTCCAAGTCCAAGGTCGACAAGTTCAAAGGCGAAGGCGGTGCCGACAAGGATCACATTGATTTCGGTGCTGAATTCAAGCCCAGCGACAGTGTCCTTTTCTCGACCAGCCTGCTCTACAACAAGGCACTCAACAACAACTTCCTCACCCTGTCCAAGGCCAACATCGCCGCCTCGGGCACTCAACTGGACTTCAGCACGACAGTGCCAGTGCACGTCACGCCGGTGGCCGGCACGGCCCAGGCCGATGTACTGCCAGGTGCACCCGACACCTATTACGGTTTCAACTTGAATCC
>JBAXOZ010000439.1:0-1269 GCA_037132975.1 Comamonadaceae bacterium | reverse complement strand
TGACCTGCCCCCCATAAACCGTACCAGCCATTCTTCCAAGGAGTCCATCACATTGGAGAATGATGGACATGAGAACCAGCAAATACAGCGAAGAGCAAATCATCGGCTTTCTGCGCCAAGCCGAGGCCGGGATGCCAATCAAGGACATAGGCCGCAAGCATGGCTTTAGCGATGCCTCCTTTTACAAGTGGCGCGCCAAGTACGCCGGCATGGACGCCAGCGAGGCCAAACGGCTGCGCGAGCTTGAACTGGAGAACGGCAAGCTCAAGCGCCTGCTGGCCGAGGCACACTTGGACATCCACGCCCTCAAAAGCGTCTTTGGCACAAAGCGCTAGCCCCACAAGGCAAACGCGAGGCCGTTCGAAGTATGGTGACTGAGCACCACCTGTCCGAGCGCCACGCCTGCGCCCTTGTGGGGCTAAGCCGAGACACCTACCGCCACACCAGCACCCCCAGCGCACTCAATGTGCAGCTGCGCGAGCACATCGTGCAGACTGCGCACGCCCACAGGCGCTGGGGCTACCGAATGATCCACGATGTACTTCGCCCCCAATACCCTGGCATTAACCACAAGCGGCTGTATCGCATCTACACCGCTGAGGCGCTGGCCATCCGAAAACGCAAAAAGACCAAGCGCATTGGCGTGCGTGTGCCGTTGGTGGCGGCGCTGGCGCTCAACCAAACCTGGAGCATGGACTTTGTGAGCGATGCCGTCGCCAAGCCGGGTGCGGTATCTCGGCGCATCAAATGCCTCACGGTGGCCGATGACTTCAGCCACGAGTGTGTGGACATTGGCGTGGACTTCGGCATTGGTGGCGTGTACGTCACCCGACTATTGGACCGGGCCGCCACGTTTCGGGGCTACCCCAAGGAGGTCAGAACCGACAACGGACCGGAATTCACCTGCCGGGCGTTTCTGACCTGGACCCAAAAGCACGGCATCAAACACATCCTGATCGAGCCCGGCAGCCCGACCCAAAACGCCTACATCGAGAGCTTCAACGGCACCTTCCGGGACGAGTGCCTCGATGAGAACTGGTTTGAGTCCTTGGCGCAGGCCAGAGGCATCATTGCCACTTGGCGAACCGAGTACAACGAGATCAGGCCGCACAGCAGCTGCGGGCGCATGCCGCCGGCGACCTTCGCCGCCCTGAATCGCCAGTTAACTGGCGATTCAGGGCATCCCAGCAAGTCTGACAAAGGAATGAGCTAATCTTGCACCCCCGGACTTCTGGAATTTAGATTGGTACGGAGAATGGGGGCAGGTCA
>JBAXOZ010000438.1:0-1270 GCA_037132975.1 Comamonadaceae bacterium | reverse complement strand
TCATCCTGCGCCACGCAACGCACAACCTCTGGGTTGACGACTACAAGCACGGCCGCGGCGTGAAGGTGTTTGCGCAGGACAACGAGCAACTTCTCGTTTACGCCGGTGCAGCACTCTTTGAATTTGACCTGGTCGGTGACTGGCAGACCATCACCCTGAGTATTTCGCAACCGCGCCTTGGCCACTTTGATGAATGGACCATCAGCGTTGAGGAACTGCAAGAGCGCCTTGCCACGGTTTCCAGCATCGCCGCACAGATCTTGGCCGGCCGCAAAGACACTTTGACACTGGCGCCGGGCGAGAAGCAGTGCAAGTTCTGTCGTGCCAAGGCCACCTGCCCCGCGCTGAACACCACGGTGTTCTCGGAATTTGAAGCCATCAAAGCCGAAGAGAAAACACCCGTCGAGATGCTGTCTCACGCCATGTCCAAGGTTGATCTGATCGAAGGCTGGTGCAAGGCAGTACGCGCAGAGACCGAACGGCGACTGCTGGCCGGAACCGACGTTGTGGGCTGGAAACTGGTGCAGGGCAAGCGAGGCAACCGCGCCTGGACTAGCAAGGCGCAAGCCGAAGCGCTCCTCAAAGCCATGCGCATCCCACACGACCAGATGTACGACTACGCAGTCATCAGTCCGACCACCGCAGAAAAGCTCAGCAAGCTCGAAGTCATCGGCCCGCGCCAATGGCCCAAGTTGCAGGCCTTGATGAGTCAGTCCGAAGGCAATGCATCTGTTGCGCCCGCATCCGATAGGCGCCCTGCCCTGGTTGCGGATTCATTCAAACCGGTACTGATTGGGGAGGAATAAGCACCAGCGACAACACCCTACCCCGCCCACCAACTCACCCGTCGTCTTCATTTTCATCCGGAATCCATCATGAAAATCTTTCTCAAAAAAACCCGCCTCTCCTATCCACATCTGTTCGAGGCACAAGCCTACGAGGGCTCCGAGCCCCGCTTCTCCGCCAACTATCTGTTGGAACCCACGCACCCAGCGGTCAAGGAACTCACCGCCGCCATCGAGACCGTTGCCAAAGACAAGTGGGGTGCCAAGGCAGACGCTGTTCTGAAATCAATCCGTGCTGCCGACAAGACCTTCTTGCGCAGTGGTGACGCCAAGGGCACTGACGGATATGAGGGGCTGCTGTTTGTCTCGGCATCGAGCAAGCGTCGCCCAAGCGTTGTTGACCACGACGGCACGACCCCGCTGGTTGAAGCTGACGGCAAACCCTATGGCGGCTGTTTCGTCAATGCCTTTGTCGAGGTCTGGGC
>JBAXOZ010000437.1:0-1274 GCA_037132975.1 Comamonadaceae bacterium | reverse complement strand
TCAGTAGTGTCCCAACGTTTTTCAGAGGAGAACGAGCTGTTGAGGCCCGAAACTCGCATCTGAATTTGCTGAGGGTGGTGTAAGCAGTTGATTTATTGGGGTTTGTTCAAACATGGTCAGGCTCAGGATTTGTAGGATTTCGTAAAGACTGTGATGCTCAAGATGCAGGCGTTTCTTTGTAATGGCGATCAGCACATAGGTGCACACCGCAATCCAGATTTGCGTCTTCACGGCGTTCTCGCTGGTGCCCAGAAACGCCTTGATGCGCAGGTGCTGCTTGATCCATTTGAAGAACAACTCGACCTTCCAGCGTTGACGGTACAGGTCGGCAATGAGTTCTGGCTTCAAGGCGAAGTTGTTGGTCAGAAACGTGATGCGCTTGCCCGCTTCGTCCTTGACCACGACCCGGCGCAAAGCGGCCGGGTAATCCTTGCTGGAGTAATAAACCGTGAGCACGCCGATCTGATCGCAGATGACCGAGGTGGTGCTGCGGTCCACGGGATTGGAGTAGCGCCGCCTGAACTGGGTGTTGCTCTTGGCACGCGTCACGAAGAAGGCTTGGGCCTGATGAATGACATGCAGCCGACTGAAGTCCAAATAGCCCCGATCCATCAGGTAGAAGGCCCCGGCTTCGAGAATCAGGTCGTCCAGCACATTGACCTCGTGAGTCTTGCCATCGGTGATGTGAATGAAGCTGGGGATGGAGCCATGCAAGTCCAGCAGCGTGTGCAGCTTGATGGCGGCCTTCGTGGAACGAAACGGCGCCCAGGGATGCAGCGAAAGACACAAGTCGATGGTGCTGGCGTCGAACGCGTAGACGGCAGCATCCAGATCGATGCCCAAAGGCTCCTTGGCATACAGCGGCCTGGCCATGGCAATCAGATGTTGCGCGAAGTCGGCATAGATTTGCCAGGGTCGGATGGCGTTCGCATTGGCCAGCGTGTTGCGAGAAATCGTAGAGCAGCGAAAGCCCATGTGATACAGCCGATTGGCTTGTGCGCGCAGATTGACTTCGATATCGCGCAAGGACTCCCGGTAAGTCAGTTGCGCAAACGCCATGGCGAAGAATTGGTCCAGGCACGAGAAGTCTTTGACCTTGTGCTCGCCCCGATGCTTGGCAACACAGCGCCGAAAGGTGCTCATGGGCAGATAGGCCATGAGCTGAGAAAACACGAGCTTGCCTTGGTGCATACCGGCCCTTCGCGCAACTGCGCAAAAGGCCATAAGTCTGACGCTCGACGTTCAAATCGAGACCAGACTGGAATACCAAATTC
>JBAXOZ010000436.1:0-1275 GCA_037132975.1 Comamonadaceae bacterium | reverse complement strand
CGATTGACACCGCCCACAGCATCAAGGCGACCATCAGCATGCGCCAGCGCGTGAAGGCAAAGGCACCCAGATAGCGTGAAGGTGACACCGAAATAAGGCTTGCGCCAGCCCAGCAGGCCGCCGCGCCCAAGGCAAACAGATCGTGGGAGGCCAGCATCTGGCGTGTAAGCGGTCAGGGCTTCTGCTGGTCTGACCCGGCTTGGGCTTGATGAACCAGTGTGCTCAAAGGCAGGCTGTCCATCTCCGCCAGTAAAAGGGACAGACCGCGCCCAGCCGCGTCGAGCAGGGCGAGTCCCTTCTCGGCGCTGGCAGCGGCAGCATTGCCAACCGCACCTGCGAGGTTGTAGTCCTGCATTTGCCAGCCGAGCTTGGCGCTCTTGCCGTTACCCAGAATGCTCAGAGACTGTGCGCGGTCTTGGGCGGTCGACGCAAAGTTCTGTGCTTGAGCCATTTCCACCAGAGAGGGTTTGAGCGCCAGCATCATGGAAGTCTCGATCGCGCCGCCGTGGATGCCAAAGCGGTGCTCGTCGGCGCTGAAAAGCTCGCTGACATCCTGATTATTTTCGTCCAGCAGCGGCAGATTGAACCAACTCGCGCTGTACACCAGCAGCCCCAGGCGCGCGCGCAAATCACGCGCTACCAGATCCATCACGCTGACCTGGCCGCCATGCGAATTGAAGATCAGCAGTTTCTTGATACCCGCCGCTGCCACCGACTCGCCAATGTCGGTCCACAAGCGCAGAATGGTTTCGGTTTTCAGTGTGAGCGTGCCAGCAAAGGCGGCGTGCTCTGGGCTCAGACCCACGGCTTGGGTCGGCAGGAAGAGCACCTTCAGTGCCGGTGGCAGTTTCGGCAAGGCAGCAGCAACCACGCCGTCGACCAGCGCCGTGTCCACACAGAGCGGCAAATGCGGTCCATGCTGTTCGGTGGCCGCGACCGGCAGCACAACAATCGTCTGTGCCGCTTCGCCACTCTTGATCAGTCGGGCAAAGTCCTGCGTTGTCAGGTCGGCCCAGAATCTGGATGGGTTTGTCATGTCGCTATCTTAGAGCCTGATCGGGGTTCTGGTGCCGTCCCTGCCTTTGCGCCAAACGCTTTGGCGTGCGCATCGTCGGCGCAGGCTGCTTGGGCAACAGTCCTTGCAGAGCGTGCGGGTTGGAGCGTGCCCCGCTGCGGCTGTAGTCGGACAGCAGCGCCTGCTGCACGTCCTGACGGTTTATGCCGCAAGCACCACAGAGATAGTCAGCCAGCGCATCCACCAGCAGTTCCGGCGAC
>JBAXOZ010000435.1:0-1280 GCA_037132975.1 Comamonadaceae bacterium | reverse complement strand
TGATCTTTCTTCGAAAACGTGGACAGGTAAAGTGGAGTGCTTGGTTAATGTTTAACTGAACTGGTTTTCAAAATCCACAGGAGATTGATAACCCAAGGCGCTGTGGAACCGCCGTGTGTTATAGAAGCCCTCGATATAAACGAAGACTTGCTGTTTTGCTTGCGCCTTTGTGGCGGGGATGCCGTCCTCAAACGCTTCGGTTTTGAGGGTGGCGAAAAACGATTCGGCCATGGCGTTGTCATAACAGTTGCCTTTGCGGCTCATGCTGGCCGTGATCTTATAATTGGCCAGTAGCGCCCTGCAGGCGCTACTGGCATATTGAACGCCCCGATCCGAATGGTGCAGGAGCCCCGGAGCCGGACCACGGCGTTGCCGGGCCAGTTTCAGGGCTTCTGTCACCATAAAGGTTTCCAAGGAGTCATCCGTGCACCAACCGACCACTTTGCGACTACAGGCATCCAGCGTCATGGCCAAATATAACCAACCCTCTTGGGTTGGCAGGTAAGTGATGTCGCTAACCCAGACCTGGTTGGGAAGTGCTGGCGCGGGCACTTTGGCCAGCCAGTTTTCCGCGATGGCAAAGCCATGGTTGCTTTGGGTGGTGCGGGGTCGAAACCGGCGTTTCTGACGCGCCCGCAGGCCGGCCTGACGCATCAGCCGGGCCACGCGGTTTTTGCCGCAATGATGTCCCTGCCGCCGTAGCGCCACCTGCAATCGAGGGCTGCCATAACTTTTACGGCTGGCCTCAAATTCCTGACGGATCAGTGGCGTGAGCGTTTGGTCTTGCTGGCGACGCGGGCGTTCGGGCTTGTGGTTATGGGCGTAATACCCAGCGCGTGAAACGTCCAGCGTCTGACAGAGCAGCTTGATGGGTTCGGCGGTTTGCATGGCCATCTGCTCAATCAATTCGAATCGTCGAGCAGGCCGGGCTGCTCCGAGCAGATGGCCAAGGCTTTTTTTAGGATTTCACGCTGCCGTTGAGTGTAGGCCAGTTCGCGGCGTAGGCGCTGGTTTTCGCGTTCCAACTCGCTGGGCTTACCAGTGGTGGAAACTGGCCTGGCATCCGACTGGGATGCTTGCTGGTGCCGCCAGGCGCGCAGGGTGTCGACACTGACGCCCAAATCACGAGCAACGTCGCGATAGGGCTTCCCGCTGGTCTGGGCCAGTTCCACCGCCTGTTGGCGAAAGGTGGCATCATAGGGATTGTGTGTTCGTGGCATAGGTTTTCGCTTTCTTTTCTACCACTCCGCTCGCGTGTCTGCAAAATCGAAGAAGCCTCA
>JBAXOZ010000434.1:0-1312 GCA_037132975.1 Comamonadaceae bacterium | reverse complement strand
CGTCATCAGGCCAGTTTGCAGTTGCGTGGGCGGCAGACGGGAAAGGGTATCGTCGAGTTGATACAACCTGATCCTGAATCACCGCCAGAAACCGGCGCACGCGGATTTGCCCGCATGCCCGCACCTGATCGCGCTGATCTGTTCTTTGACATGGAAGGCAACCCGCTGGAAGATGGCGGGCTCGAATACCTGTTCGGGCTGTACTTCTTTGAGAACGGCAAACCTCGCTTCAAGCCGTTCTGGGCACACACCCGGGCTCAGGAACGTGTCGCCTTTGAGAGTTTCATGGATTTTGTGACGCAGCATCTGGCGCGGCATCCTGGCGCACACATCTACCATTACGCGCCCTACGAGGTGACTGCTCTCAGAAAACTTATGGGCTTGCATGGTACGCGGGAGTCCGAAGTGGATTACCTGCTACGCCAACACAAGATGGTCGACCTGTACCAAGTGGTGCGTGAAGCAATCCGCGTGTCCGAACCAGCCTACTCCATCAAGAACATCGAACACTTTTACCTTGAGAAGCGTGGCGGTTCAGTCACTAATGCCGGTGCCAGCATCGTCTACTACGAGAAGTGGAAGCAGACCCAGGACGCAGCGCTCCTGAAGGCGATTGCCGACTACAACGAAGACGATGTGCGCTCCACCTATGAACTTCAACAATGGTTGCTCAAGTTGCGCCCACCGGACATTGCCTGGGTGCAACATGCCAATGCAGTTGCTGGCGAAGACCCACCGGCAGAAATGAATGAGGCCGAGTTGCGGTTGCTGAACTACCGGGAGCGGCTTGTAGGCGACCTGACGGATGATGAAACGGAACTTGGCAGCGAGCAACAGCATCGCCTGTTGACGTTTCAGCTTCTGGATTTTCATAGACGCGCGGACAAGCCGCAGTGGTGGGGCGTGTTTGACCGCCAGGCCATGAATGCGGAGGATCGACTGGAGAACCCGGAGTGCATTGCACAGCTGCAGCATCCCGTGCACCCCCCACGTACTGAGGCGCGCTCACTGCGCCATACCCTGCACTATCCAGAGCAGGAACTCAAAATCAAGACCGGCGACAGCTGCGTACTAGTGGACACCCTCATCTCTGTGGGCACTGTGATCGTTGATGAAGAGAAGCGCACCGTGAGCTTCAAGATCGGTGCCAGGCATTCACTGCCGAGCGAGCCGTTCGACATAGGTCTTGGCAAAGCCATCGATAAAAGGGTACTGCAGAAGGCGCTGTTTCGGTATGCTGACTCGCTAATCGATGGTGCGGATGCGGGCAAGAGGCGCAAATATCCTGCCATCGATGCCTTGCTCACCCGAG
>JBAXOZ010000433.1:0-1334 GCA_037132975.1 Comamonadaceae bacterium | reverse complement strand
ACCGAGCGCACCAGCGCAATACCGCCCAGGGTCATGGCAACCAGCACAATGAGGGCGATCAGTAGCACCATGCCGCCCTGGCGCGCATGGTGCTTTGCAAGTGTGGTGCGCTTTAGCATCCGTCCTGCACTCCCATCCACGCCACGTTGCGCAATGGCACTGTGGTTTGAAACACCTTGTAGCGGTAGTGCTGCCAATCGGCGTCGTTGCTTAGGTCAATGGGTAAAGCCACATTTGCCGGCGCAGTCGCCGTCCCAGCCGTTGCTGCGCTGCCTTCCCAGGTAGGAGCTGCGGTCGTGACAACTTCCTTTTCGTATTGCGCATTGCGCACGGTCAGAGCAAGGCGCACCGCTGGGATACGCGCCCATCCACAGATGCCTGGGTGCGGCAATGCACCTGTAGGTGTGATCTGATCATAAGTATCCACGACGTAGTTCGGTGGCGGATGCGGTGCATTAGGTGCAGCGTTGATCACTGCTTCAATGGCTGTCTTTGACCACGCGGGCGTATTGTTGTTGACGTCCCGCCCATACTGTGCGCGCAAACTTACAACGTTATTGGCAATCGGGACCCAGCGCGTTGTATCTGTGATCTGGGCAACATCACCGCAATTATTGACAACGTAGTCGCAGACCGTCAGATTGCCGTTACGCACGGCGTAGGCCAAAACCTTGGGCAATTGGCCCAGACTGTACAAGGCCAGTCCACTGCCGCCCACACCATTAGCCACCGTGACGTTGTTTCCATTCACGGCCGTAACGCGGTCAAGTGCGAAGTTGCTCGCACATGACTGCGGAGTTAGTGGCCCCGATGGTGGTTTCGGCGCAGTAAAAACGTAATCATTGGTACTTACAACGCCGACTGAACTCACGGTATAGACGGGCGCGCCATTCGTAAAGATCTCACTGCCTTGCGGGGAAGCAGTTGCACCTCCATAAAACACCAACATACGGTCGGTATTGGCATCTCCAGCAGGGATTGTTGCCACGGGGGGGTTGATCACCACAGGCGCCAGCGGAACGACGCCACCCGAGGGCAATGTCAGGTTACAGCCGAGCAGGTTGTAAACCGCAACGCCATAGCCGGACATGCGCAGATCGCGTTGGATGCCATACAGCGCAATCGAGCCTGCGCCTTGCGCGTCGCCTGCGCCGGTGGCGTTACGTTTCTGACTTTCGGAGATGGAGAACACCTGCATCATGACGATTACGCCAAACATGCCGATGAGCAGCGCCATCATGATTTCCACCAAAGAGAAACCATGCTGGAAGCGGCGCAAGGGTTTTTGAATGAATGGCACTTGCGGCTCCTACTGGACTTGCGAGACGGCAACG
>JBAXOZ010000432.1:0-1335 GCA_037132975.1 Comamonadaceae bacterium | reverse complement strand
TGGTCGACACCTACCGGCGCGTGCGCAACACGCTCAAGTTCCTGCTCGCCAATGTCAGCGACTTTGATCCGGCCACCGATGCCGTGGCAGCGGATCAGATGCTGGAGATCGACCGCTACGCGCTGTCGCGCGCCGCGCAGTTGCAGACCGACATCCTGAGCCATTACGAGGTTTACGAGTTCCACCCGGTCGTAGCCAAGCTGCAGATTTACTGCTCGGAAGATCTGGGTTCCTTCTACCTTGACGTGCTGAAAGACCGGCTCTACACCACTGCGCCAAAGTCACTGGCACGACGCAGCGCACAGACTGCCCTCTGGCAGATCACGCAAGCCATGCTGCGCTGGATGGCGCCGTTCCTGAGCTTCACCGCCGAAGAGGCCTGGGCCGTGCTGGGTGCGGCGGGCCAAACGCCGCAGGGCACAAGAGAATCGATCTTCATGGACCGCTACGTCGATCTGCCGGGGGCCGACAGCGCGCTGCTGACCAAGTGGACACGCATCCGCGAAATCCGCGATGCCATCAACAAGGACATCGAAACCCTGCGCGCCGACGGCAAGGTGGGGTCCTCGCTGCAAGCAACTGTCGTGCTGACCGTCGCAGCCGACGATCACGCACTGCTGGCCAGCCTGGGGCGGGACCTGAAGTTTGTCTTCATCACGTCCAAAGTGACTTTGAACGCAGGTGAAGCCCTGGCCATCCAGTCCAGCAGTTCAGACGACAGCAAGTGCGAGCGCTGCTGGCACTACAGCGCTGACGTCGGTGCCGACAGCGCCCACGCCGGCCTGTGCGGGCGCTGCATCAGCAACCTGCATGGTGCCGGAGAGCAAAGGAAGTTCGCCTGATGGTTCGCAAATCGTCCTCGGGCGCTGGCAAGGTGCTGCAGTGGCTGGCTCTGTCCCTGATCATCCTGATCGCGGACCAGTTCACCAAGGTGCTGGTGATCGGCTATTACCAACTGGGCGCCAGCACCGAAGTGACCAGCTTCTTCAACCTGGTACGCGCCCACAACAGCGGCGCTGCCTTCTCGTTCCTGTCGGACGCCTCGGGCTGGCAACGCTGGTTCTTCAGCATCATCGGCCTGCTGGCCGCCGTGCTGCTGGTGTGGCTGCTCAAATCACACGCCGGACAAAAGCTCTTTTCTTTTGCGCTGGCCTGCATTCTGGGCGGTGCTGTCGGTAATGTGATTGATCGACTGCTCTACGGTTATGTTGTCGATTTTCTGGACTTTCACTGGCGTTGGCTGGCGCCGGTGTTTGCTGGCGGACATTTCCCGGCCTTCAATATCGCCGACAGTGCGATTACCATTGGAGCCACCTGCCTGATACTGGACGAACT
>JBAXOZ010000431.1:0-1336 GCA_037132975.1 Comamonadaceae bacterium | reverse complement strand
CATAGGCGCTAACTTAATATGGGGCATGATTGATCAATGCGACTAATCGACTCATCTGTCCTTCCCGTTTTCGGGTGCGTTCACGCAGTTTTGGCCCCAGCGCTGGTCCCTTCGCCAGCAGTTGGCTCAGCGATAGCGCCGGGGCCACCGCTTGCACGAAGCTATCTCTCACTTCCCGAAACTCCCGCCATCGGGACCGTTGCCAGTAGCGGATATCCCCAGGGGGAAAAAAGGAACGCCTCTCGCTCCAACCGCTCCATCAAGAGCGCCGTTAAAAGCTTGGCTTGCAGCCAAGCCTTGGCCGAGCCCGGATCATATTTGGCCAATTGTCCCACCCCCAGCAGGCTCTTGAGGCGCTTGAAGACCAGTTCAATCTGCCAGCGACCCCGATACAGGGCTAGCACCTGAAGGGCTGGAAATTGTTGCGGATTCAACGAGGTGAGCACCACCACATATTCGGCCAGTTCAAGGGTCTGCGGTTGCAATCCCTCTCCCCGATCCTTGCGCAACTCTTCCTTGGCTTGTTCGGCGGCGGCAGCGCTTTTGCGCACGGCGTGCAACCATACCGGCCAGGTTTGCCGGTCGAATTCAAACTGCACTTTCCACGTGCCCGGATGGTGCTGCTGTAACCCACGCAAGGCTGCCAGCAGGTCGAAGTCTTTGCCGTGGCGGTCTAGCAACGGAAAGTTGGGTCCTTGATGACGCACGATGACGTCCCCTTTTTGCGAGAGCACCCAAGCCACGCCAGCGCGATGGCTGTAGCCCCGATCCGCCAACAGCACATCTCCTGGACGAACGGGAATACGACAGAGAGTTTCTCCCCCGCGGACGCCAGTGACCGAGACAAAATCACAAGCCAACGAAGGAAGACCCACCACATAGTGAACTCGCCAGTCAATTCCCGTGGCTCCCGGTTCCTGCGCGGTAGTGGCATCCACAATGCGCCAGCGCCGTCCTTGCGTGGCGATTCCTTCCGGCCAATTCCAGGAACTCCACAGTCCCCAGCAGAGGCTTTCCAGCCAGTTGGCCGAAGCGCGCAATCGCTTGAGCAGGGCCACATCCGAAAGGGTTGCCCAGCCGAAGGCTTCGGCGCGCACCACTGTTTGGCGCAGAGAAAGACCTCCCGCCACATGCAGCAGAATCAGACGCAACAGGGTCTCCGCGCTGTCGACCTTTCGACTGCGCCGCAGCGCTCCACATTGGCGCGCGCTGCTTTGCCAATCGGATGGCAGGAGTCCTTTGACGATATCCCAGTCGTTGGAAATGAGTTGGTCACGCACGAACGCGAAGATAAGAACTATTCACCTATCTACGCAATATTAAGTTAGCGCGTATG
>JBAXOZ010000430.1:0-1341 GCA_037132975.1 Comamonadaceae bacterium | reverse complement strand
CCCGCCCAGTGGTCTGACACCATCGGCAAGTTGATTCTTGCCTATGCCACGTCCACCGGCGTCAAGGCCGACCAAACCGACCAGCTGATCTACATCCAGATCACGCGCGGCGTGGCCATGCGCGACCACGTGATGCCAGAGAACATCAGCCCCACGGTCTTCATCATGACCAATGAGATGAAGCCGCCAAGCCAGGCACAGCGCGAGCAGGGCGTGGCGTGCGTGACGGCGCACGATTTTCGCTGGGAAAAGGCCCATATCAAGAGCACCAGCCTGTTGGGCGCGGTCTTTGCGCGCCAGATCAGCTTCGATGCTGGCGCCGCCGAAACCATCATGTTTCGCGGTGACTTCCTGAGCGAGGCGGCGGCCTGCAATGTCTGGGTGATCAAGGATGGCAAGGTACTGGGCACGCCCAAGGACAACCTGGTCCTGGAGGGTATTCGCTACGGTCTGATCGAGGAAATCTGCCGCAGCAAGGGTGTCGCGTTTGAGTTGCGTCGCATCAGCCGTGAGGAGGTTTTCAGTGCAGACGAAGTGCTGCTGTCTTCGGCCACCAAGGAAGTTCTTCCCGTCACCCGCATCGACGGTCGCCCGGTCGGCAGCGGTCAACCCGGCCCGGTGTACGCCAAGCTGCACCAGGGTTACCAGGAGGCCAAGCGGCGGGCACGCCAGGGTGACGCTTCGTGACAACAGCCAAGGAATCGCTGATTGAGTACCCATCGCAATTCCCGATCAAAGTCATGGGCGTCAAGTCCGACGGACTGGTGCACGCCATCAGCCTGATTGCCCGACAGTTTGATCCCGACTTCGACGCCAGCACCATCGAATTGCGCGAGAGCAAGGGCGGCAAGTACCTGGGTGTCACGGTGACGGTCACTGCCACCAGCCGCGAACAGCTCGACGAGCTCTATCGCACGCTTTCCACGCATCCCATGGTCAAAGTGGTGCTCTGAAACCAGCCGCAATGACAACGAAAATTAATTGGAGTCTGACCCCAATTAACCTGGGCAAGGTCGACTACTTGCCGACCTATGAAGCGATGCAGAAGTTCACTGCAGAGCGCACAGCCGAGACGCCCGACCAGCTCTGGCTTTGTGAGCATCCTGCCGTTTACACCCAGGGACTGGCTGGGCGGACTGAGCACATCTTCAATCCGGGGACTATCCCGGTAGTGCAGACGAACCGTGGCGGCCAGGTCACTTACCACGGTCCCGGTCAGGTGGTGGCCTATCCGCTGATGGATCTCAAGCGTGCTGGCTATTTCATCAAGGAATACGTGTACCGGATCGAGGAGGCCGTGATCAGGACCTTGCTGCACTTTGGCGTCACAGGTCACCGCGT
>JBAXOZ010000429.1:0-1342 GCA_037132975.1 Comamonadaceae bacterium | reverse complement strand
TAGAATGTCTGGCCCCTGCAGAAAGACAGCAAGACATGCCACACGGACTTATCCGCATTCGCGGTGCACGCCAGCACAATCTCAAGAACCTTGATCTGGATATCCGCACCGGCGAATTGACGGTGGTGACCGGCCCCAGCGGCTCGGGCAAATCCAGTCTGGTGTTTGATACCCTGTACGCCGAAGGTCAGCGGCGCTATGTCGAAACCTTTTCGGCCTACGCACGCCAGTTTCTCGATCGCATGGACAAGCCTGCTGTCGACAAGGTCGAGGGCGTACCGCCGGCGATTGCCATCGACCAGACCAACACCGTCCGGTCCTCGCGCTCCACCGTGGGTACGATGACGGAGCTCAACGATCACCTGAAGCTGCTGTTTTCCAGAGCCGGGCAATTGTTTGACCGTGACACAGCGCAGGCGGTGCAGCACGACTCGGCTGAAACCATTTATGCGCAGTTGCTGGAGCGCGCCGGATCAGCCGATCCGCGTCTTGCCGTCACGTTTCCGGTGGAGTTGCCGGCCAGTGCAACGGCCGAAGAAATCGAACAGTGGCTGTCTGTCAGCGGCTTTACCAAGGTGCAGGGGCAACGCGAATTGGGGTCCGACCCCAATTTAAAGCGTCTCGTCCTCGATGTGGTGGCTGACCGTTTTCGGCTCGGCAGCGCCGAGCGCTCGCGCGTGCTGGAGGCCATTGAGGTCGCGATCAAGCATGGCAGCGGTCGGCTGGCGGTGTATGTGGACGACGCCGCCGTCTGGAAGTTCTCTACCGGCCTGCATTGTCCGGAGAGCGACCGGCGCTACACCGACCCGATCGCCTCCATGTTCTCGTTCAATTCCGCGGTCGGCGCCTGCGAGGCGTGCCGGGGTTTCGGTCGAGTCATCGGTGTTGATTACGGCCTGGTGATACCGAACGACAAGCTGACCCTGCGCGCCGGCGCAGTGAGGCCGATGCAGACGCCGGCCTGGCAGGAATGTCAGGACGACTTGATGCGCCATGCCGAAGCCGAGGGCATTCCGCGCGATACCGCCTGGAACAAGCTGACGCCAGAGCAGCAGCACTGGGTGATCAACGGTTCTCCGCACTGGAAAGGCAAGTGGAACCAGCACTGGTTTGGCGTCAAGCGCTTCTTTGAGTACCTGGAGACCAAAGCCTACAAGATGCACATCCGTGTCCTGCTGTCCAAGTACCGCAGTTACACGACCTGTCCCACTTGCGCTGGCGCCCGGCTCAAAACCGAGAGCCTGCTCTGGCGCATCGGTAGCAAGGTCGATGCAGACGCTGTGATGGAGCCGGCCCGACGCTTCATGCCCTCCGGTGTCAAGTGGACGCGTGAGCAACTGGA
>JBAXOZ010000428.1:0-1343 GCA_037132975.1 Comamonadaceae bacterium | reverse complement strand
GCGCTGCTGCCTTGCGTTGGCCGCTGCAGCGCCTGCAGCCCCAGGCGCAACACCTGGCTGGCTGCCAGACTGTCGCCCAACTCCAGCAGGTATTGCCCCATGCGCTGCGCCACCTCGGCGGGCAGGTTTGCGGGGTCGGTGGCGGCGGCGTTTGCCATGGCTTGCTCAAACGCCTTGGAGGCCAGCGCCTTCTGGTCCAACTGGTGCAGCACCCGCGCCATCGCCAGCGGTGCCTCGTGGCGCGCGGGGCTGACGTCGATGGCACGCTGGTACGAGCCCGCGGCCTGCTGCAATTCGCCCATCTGGCGGCACAGGTGGCCAGCTTCGAGCCAGGCGCTGTAGTTGGCGGCGTCCAGGCGCAAACACGCCGCAAACGCCTCGCGTGCCTGCATCCAGCGCGCCAGCCTCACCAGGCAACGGGCGCGGCCCAGTTGTGCCAGCGCCATCCGTGCATCCAGGGCCAGCACCGCCTCATAAAGCGCCAACGCGCCCAGCCAATCCTGTGCCCTCCACGCGGCATTGGCCCGGTTAAATTGTTCGGCTGCGATTGGCGCGTGGCCCGCAGTCGGCGCCGACGCCTTGGCCGCCTTGGTGTTGTATCGTTTTTTGGTCATACCATGTCCAGGGATTCCAGCCAGCGATGCGCATCGGGCCGGCACAAAAAAAGGTAATCGCGCTGTGTCTGGGTCTCCACGATGGGGTCGCTGGCCACCAGCACGGCCGGACCCAAATCGTAAAGCTGGTAGACATGCTCGGCAGCAAAGCTTTCGACCATGGCCGAACCAGCCTGCAAACCACCAGCGTTGAGCCAAGGCTCAACCACGCCACTTCTCCAGATACAACGCGCGCGATTCTAGCCAAGCGTCCGAATGAACGGAGCCCCCTCTGCTGGCGTGTGTCAGCGCGATAGGCCAGGTTCCTAGACTCAGTCCAGCAGCTTCGGCCACACGGCAAAAATCCAGGTCGTAGTGATGAAACCCAAGCGTTGGATCAAAGCGCACACCGGCCTTCTGCAAGGTGCCCGCGCGGGCTGCCAAAAACACCCCATCCAGCAAACGAACCGCACTTGGACATGGGCCAAACACGGTCAGATCGCTGTGACGCAAATTGCCATGGCGCACCGCACCACTCAACCAATCAGTGTCACGCGCGCCCATCACCATCGCTCCGTCTATCAGCGTGCCAGGCTGCAAATACCAAGTGTCCTGCTCAGCTTGCAAGCGTCGGTTGCCAGCCACGCCAACAATGTCAAAACGACCCAATGCCTCAGTCAGACGAACGCCTAAGAACCAGTCATCCAAATGCACATCGTCATGCAAGAAGACCAAAATTTGCTGCGGATC
>JBAXOZ010000427.1:0-1346 GCA_037132975.1 Comamonadaceae bacterium | reverse complement strand
GGCCGTGGCAGTCTGGTTAAGACACACCTAGCCGCTGGGCTCTGATGTGCCCATTGCCGACAGCGACGACCTTAAGGACCTGACATTCGCGGCGGCGACCGGGGTGTCTAAAGCGGTCACACGGATGGCGAGTTCGTTTTTCTTGACATCGCAGACCTCGATGCAGAAGCGATGCCATCATCTTCATCTGTAGAGCTATGAAGCAAGCTTTTGCAGGGTTACAAAATCAAGTTGCTGCGCAGCCTGTCGCACCTGCTGCGCGTAGGCACTTAGCTCGGGTTGATTCGCTCGCAGAGCGACGCACCAGTCTTCTATCGCACTGACCTCACCTAGGCTCACCATGGCAAGCAAATCGGCTAACTGGCGCGCGTCAGGTCGGGCCAACACCTGCAGCGCAGTATGCGCGACCGTCTCTGCTTGCACCGGACGCAACGCCAACAAAGCACTAGCCAATTCTGACAATACCACCGGCTTACCCAGGAACCCATCAAAATCGACTTCAGCCGACACGTCAGCGGGACGATGCTTTTGCATGCCCGAGATCAGCAGCACCGGCAGCCCCGGGCACTGCTGACGCGCAAAGCCAAGCACCGCCCAACCATCGCCCTCGGCCATCATCTGGTCGGTGATCACCAGATCCCAGCGCTTGGCACCCAGGCCCAGTTTGACGATAGCGGCCTGGCCGCTAGCCACACCATCAACGCTGCAGCCCAGCGACTCCAGGGCATCGGTCAACAGACTGAGCGCTTGCGGATCATCATCCACCAGTAAGACGCGCAGCCCCAATGCCGCTGGTGGAACAACTGGCGTCAGGGACTCCATCGGCGCGAGCGACGCCAGTGGCTCGGCCACCACCGGGCACGCCAGTTCGAAGTGGAAGGAACTGCCCACACCCGGCTTGCTCTGCAGCGTCAACTCGCCTCCCAACAGCGCTACCAGATCGCGCGCAATCGACAAGCCCAGGCCAACACCAACGCGTCTGCGTTCAGTGCCAGTTGGCTTGGCGTGCCCCTGATAGAAAGGCTCGAAGATCTTCTTCTGCTCCTCGCGCGCAATGCCATGTCCGTTGTCCATCACCCAAAAGGCAAGCCGAACTTGATCTGCTGCCGTGGCCTGGCTTACCTTGCAGCTCAATTCGACCCGGCCCTTTTTGGTATGCCGGTTCGCGTTGGAGATCAGATTGTCGAGCACCTGGCGTAGCCGCGCGCCATCGATCAGCACGCCGGGCGGCAAGTCGCCCTGGCAGTTCAGCACAAACGTGTTGCCGGCGGCCTCGGCCTGAATCTTGCCGGCACGCTCGATTTCGATCAGCCAGGGTACGAGCGCCAGGGGCTGCGGGCGCAGCA
>JBAXOZ010000426.1:0-1401 GCA_037132975.1 Comamonadaceae bacterium | reverse complement strand
AAGCGAAATACAGGCATAGACCAAAACCAAACAGTCCGTACCAAGGACCCACCCATTCAAAGTAACTGCGCGCAAAGGTTTGCACCGCCACGGAGTCACTGAACATGCGGCTCCAGGCATTGGGGTACGCGGCCACCAGGGCACCGACTGCTCCAATGATGATGGCCGCCAGCGCGCCCCCGGTCCAAGCAACTTGGCGTGCACGCTGCACTAGACCAGCGCCAAGGGCCACGCCGACCATAGGCACGCAAGCCACGCCAATGGCGAAGGTGATCGGGATGAGCAAGAACTCCAGCCGCGTGCCGATACCGTAACCGGCCAAAGCCTCGGTGCCAAATTGCGAGACCAGCCGAGTCAAAATCAAAATCGTGAGCACGGTCTGAATCGACGAGATACTGGAGATTGCGCCGACTTTTAAGATGTCATGGAAGCCGACCCAGCGCAACGGACCCTTGAAAACCAAGCGCACCCTACTGGCTGGGGAGTGCAAGTAAAGGCCCAGAAAAATAGCGCCGCCCGTGAACGCAATCACCTGCCCCAGCGCCACGCCCACCATGCCCAGGCGCGGCATAGGCCCCCAGCCCAGGCCCAAGCTGCCGCCAAGCACCACTTGAAATAAAGACACGGTGAGTAGCACCATCGAAGGCGTTTTCATATTGCCCGAGCCGCGCATGATTGAGGAAAAGGCGTTGGTCAACCAAATACTGACGGACCCGGAAAACGCTACGACGGCAAACAGCGACGCTTGATGCAGGGCCTCCCCCGAACCGCCAATGGCCTGCAGCAACTCCATACGAAAGACGCCAAACAGCAACGTGAACAGCAAACCCATAACCAGCCCAATGACACCGGCATGCAGTGCCAAGGATTGCACAAGGTCTTCACGCCGGGCGCCCAGAGCTCGCGCCACGGCCGATGAGATACCGCCACCCATGGAACCCGCAGACAGCATTTGTTGCAACATGACAAAGGGGAAAACCAGCGCCATGCCGGCCAGTGGTGCTGTTCCCAACTGGCCCACATAAGTGGTCTCGGTGATGGTCACCAGGGCTGAGGCCATCATGGCCAGCATGTTGGGCAAACTCAAACGCCAAATGGTGGGAAGAATTGGTGCGTTCAGTAGGGGGCCACTTGGTTGCATGCGCCATCTTAACTTGTATTTTGCAAGTTTGGTGTTAGACTTGCAAAACGCAAGTTAATGGAATTTGCACCATAGGAGTCGATTTAATGGAGAAAGTATTAGTAACAGGCATATCCGGCTACATCGGGCAGCACTGTGCCGCCGAACTATTACGGCAAGGATATGAAGTCGTTGGGACTATTCGTTCGCGCTCAAAGGCCGACGCTACTCAAAGCGCAATTGCCCGTGTCGCGCCTATCGAGAAATTGAGCTTTGCGGAA
>JBAXOZ010000425.1:0-1401 GCA_037132975.1 Comamonadaceae bacterium | reverse complement strand
TAGAGCCTGTCCCAATTCCGGCTATTTTCTGAACTGTGTTCCGGGGTGGCAGAGAGACCCAGGCTGCAAACCGGTCGGAATATCGGATCGGAACGCGCAAAGGGCTTTGGTTTGCTCGTTGTAGACGATGGCCGGGGCGCCGTCGCACCGACTTGGCACACTTTATGCGCGTTTTTGCTTTTTCAAGGTCTGGTTTGGCGTCGTATTTAGGCTGCTTGGAGCATATCCTTGGCGCGCTCCATCCTTGCGAGCACCCAAAGATTGTGGGCCAGCACCGCCCAGTGGATTGCCATGTCCCGGTTCCCATATCCCTTGGCCCGCAGCAGTTTCCCCAAAAACTTGTTTTTCAAAATCCCGATCCGCCCTTCGGTTTGCGCCCGCCGCTTCTGCGTGGCTTTGAAGCGCTCATCTTTGTGACGCTCGATTAGCTGCTGTGGATCTCGCGGACAGAGGGCATTGAAGGCAGCGCGTGCTTCCAGAAAATCCCGGTTGGCTTTGCTGTCAAAGCCCCGGTCGGTTGCCAGGCCACCGATAGGTCGGCCGCTCAGCGATTCAATGCGCTCGACACTGGGCCGCAGGCAATTCACATCGGAGGGGGCCTGGTTGCAATACAGGATGTGATCGATAATCAGGCCATCGGCTTGTTCGCTCAAAAGCAGGGTGTTGCCAAATTCCACCGCCGCTCCAGCTTTGCCACGCGCCAACACATGGATGTCTTCTTCATAAAGGCTTAAGAGCTTGTCGGCATTGCGCACAGGGCGACCGCCGATGATGCGCTCATGGGCCTGCTTCTTGGCCGCCGGGAGCTTTTCCAGGACCGAGTCCATCCGGCGCAACACGACTTCGGCCTGTGGGCGGCTCCAGTCGGTTTGCTCCCAGCGCTCATCAAGCAATTGGCGGTAGCGGCGGGCGTGGCGGGCCACGGTGTCCACCAACCCCTTCATTTCGCGCAGCGTTTTCTTGCGCGCCTTCCTGCTGTCCGCCTTGCGAGCGCTCAGGGCCATCTCCATGCACCGCCCATTCATTTCGCTAAGGAATCGCTCGGGGGCCGTCATCCGGTGCTTGATGCCGTGCTTGCGGATCAGCACGACGGCTTTGATCAAGGTGCGCGCCGCGTCTCGCAAAAGCACCCAGTCGACGGGAAAATGGACGTTCGCTTTAATGCAGGTGCTGTCCATCCAGACGAAATCCAGTTCCACCGCGTTGGCTAGTCCGATGGGCGAGAATCCTTCGGCCGTGACGCTGGCCGACGCCTTGGTGAGCGCGCCGATAATGACGTTCATCTCTGCGGCGGGCAACCAGTGGGCGTAACGCTGGAGCGTGCTCTTGGAGGGGACTCTCACCGGGCCAAGCTCATCAAGGTTGCAGAACCATTGAAAGAGTGGGCACTCGGCCAAACGC
>JBAXOZ010000424.1:0-1408 GCA_037132975.1 Comamonadaceae bacterium | reverse complement strand
GCTGTCCGACCGCAAGCTCGACTTGGCGGTTGATGCTGTCTCTAGCCTGGGTGAGCGTCTGGCTCGGTTCGCACGCTTTACGGCGCAACCCGCCTAAGTCCAGCCCCAGCAGAGCTGGGCCTTCTTGTCTGTTGTTGTGGATTGATCGTCCTGATCAGTCCCATTCATCCCTGCCCCTGTACGGCTACGTCAGGGGCTTTTTTACGTCTGGAGTTCTTATGACTTACGTTCTCAAGGATGTCTATGCATCCGTCACCGACACCATCATCGCCGCCCTTGAAGCCGGCACACCCCCTTGGGTACATCCCTGGAATGCTGGCGCTGGCGACATGTGCCCGGCCAACCTGTCCAGTGGTCGCCGGTATCGCGGCATCAATGTGCTGCTGCTCAACCTCAAGGCGATGCAGTGTGGCTACAGCGCCAACCGCTGGATGACGTACCAGCAAGCACGGGCGCTGGGTGCCAATGTGCGCAAGGGCGAGTCCGGCACGGAGGTAGTGCTCTACAAGCTGCTCGAAGCTGATCCTGGTGCAAAACAGCCAGTGCCTGCGGCACAGGGTGAGAGACGGGTCATTCCGCTGATCCGATCTTTCACCGTGTTCAACGCCGCCCAGATTGACGGCCTGCCGCAGGCACTGTTGCCGGTTCCGACGGTCGTAAATGAGTGGGACGCCTGTGAGGCCGCAGAAGCGATTCTGGCTACATCGGGTGCCAATATCGCCTACGGTGGCGCCAGGGCGTACTACAGCCCTTCCATGGACACCATACAACTGCCTGAGCGCAGCTCGTTCGCTGATGCCACCCGGTTTTCGCAGGTGGCGCTGCATGAACTGACCCACTGGACTGGAGCACCGAGTCGGTGCAATCGTCCGTTACTGGGCCGCCAGCACATCGAGAGCTACGCATTCGAGGAACTGGTCGCTGAGCTTGGCTCGGCGTTCCTCACAGACTACTGTGGTTTGCCGGGTGTGCTGCACCACGCCAGCTACATCGAGTGCTGGCTGCAGGCGCTCAAGAACGACAAGCGGCTGATCTTCACGGCGGCGTCGCAGGCGCAGAAGGCTGCCGACTTTCTGTTGCCGCAAGCCACAGACCCCATCCCTCAAGCCGCTGCCGTTTTGGAAGCGGCCTGAGTGTCCCGATCAGGTATCTGCAGATGCCTGTGGTTCTCCCCTAAGAACAAGCCTAGTTGACGACATTGTGTGGGCAAGAAACTGACAACGTCGTAGGCGCAGCGGGCACGCCTTCATTGGCCCCATCCGACACCGGTCTGGAGCAATTTGCTCTGGCCGGTGTCACTTCTATCCCCCTAACCTTAAAGGAAATCATCATGACTGAACCAGTCAATCACTTCGCACGCCTGTACGCCGTGGACGTATCCAAGAACATCGAGCGCAAGGGCAATTTC
>JBAXOZ010000423.1:0-1413 GCA_037132975.1 Comamonadaceae bacterium | reverse complement strand
TGCGTTGTAGAAGAAGGAGGTGTTCCAGCGTTTGGCGAACTCTACGGTGAAGCCGATGCCCGTGTAGAGGTAGTCGCGGATGCCTGTGGCGCTGGTGTTGTTGAAGCTGGGTGAGGTGCCTCCCAGGTTGCCGTTGACAGAGTAAGGGTTCTGCATGAACTCATGCTGCCAGTTGAGCGAGATCTGAGGCACGACAAGGATGTCGGGTTTGACCTGCCAGTTGTAGGCGGCGTGGGCGCCCACGCTGGAGAGCATGCTGGCGGTATTCCAACCCGAGGAGTTGAAGTTGAGGCTTTGGGCTCCGGTTTCATTGACCCCGTTGACTCCCAGGTAGGTGTATTGCAGCGAGGCGGTCGGTCCAAAGGTGAAGTTCCCCTTCTTCATGTCGTAGCCACCGGCCAGCATCGTGTCGAGTTCCCCGGCTCCGGGCGAGGCGTTGGCCGTCCGGTTGATGCCGCCGAAGGTGATGGCTCGCGTGGTCTGGTAGTTGTTGTAGCCACCGCCAGCAAGGCCGTTGGCGTAGAAGCCGAGGGCCTCTCCCTTCGAGTTCTTCTGGCCGTAGGTTCCGAAGACCCCGAAGCGCACCGAGTTGTCAATGAGCCTGCTGCCTCCACCGTAGTTGGCGTAGGTCCCCTCGTATCCGGCATAGAGTCCCGTTCCGAAGCTGTCGTTCCACTTGTAGGTGAGTCCCGTGGTGACACCTCCGCTCTGGGAGTTGTATCCGGGGAGCATGTTACCGCTGTTCGCCTGGGCGAAGACACCGTTGCCATCCACGAACATGCCCCAGTGACTGTCGGCTCCGGGTCTCAGGATGTCCTTGCTTGGATCCGCGACGCTCTTGCCGTCGCCTTGGCCTTCCACCACGGGGGTGTTGTCAGGCATCCCGTTCATGCTGAAGCCGGTTCCCTCAGCCACACGCAGTCCCCAGAGGCGTTGGACAAGCTCGCTGTTCTGAGCATTGGCCAGGTTGAAGGCGATCGTGCCCAGCGACTGGTAGTAGCTCGGCATGATGGCGTTGTAGGCTTGGCTGACACTGCCCTCTGCCGCCATGACGTCCAGGGTGGCGACCACGACCTGCTGGTCGGGTGACGGGGCGCTCTGGAAGCTGTTGAGCGCGGAGGCCACCTGTTTCTGGTTGGGGTTCTGCGCAAAGGCTACGTAGTTCAGCACGGGCAGAGACGCCGGTGTCGGTGAGGGCAATGCGATGGCGGGAACCACGTGCACAAGGCCCGCAGGAGCCACAACAACCGTGTTGCTGGCCGTAGCGTTGGTTGCCGGGATCACGACCGTGTTGGAGGTGACTGTGTTGCTGGCGTTGGTCACAACCTTCGCTTTGGCGGAGGCAACCTTGGCCTTCGCCGGGGCGATCGTCAGCGTCGAGCTTGCAGGAAGCACCTTGGCTGCGCCGCTCAC
>JBAXOZ010000422.1:0-1414 GCA_037132975.1 Comamonadaceae bacterium | reverse complement strand
GCGTACAGCCCCACAATGCCAAGAATGCCGATGGAAAAAATCAGGATGGCAAACAGCACTTCGATCAGCATGACACCGGTCTGCTGTCTGGCTTGACGGAAACGGGAGATTACAGCCATGCTATTTCTCCTGTGCTGTGCAGCCCTGCGGGCTGGTGTTGGAGTTGGTGATGGCGGGGTCGCACTTGCGGATTTGCCCACCATTGGTCACCACGACATTGAGGCAACGCATCTGGCCACTGGCTGAAACGCACGCCCCGCCATTGGGGTTGGTGATGACAAACTTCTTGGCCACTCCAACCACGGTGGTGCGTCCCAGGCCATTGAACGTGATAGCCGCCTGATCGGCCGCGACCACCGCATTGACCGAACCTTCCTGGCTGGAGCGGCTTTCAATCACGGCCGGACAGGTAGCAGTCGCGGTGGCGCAGCCCACCGTCCAGCTTGAACCCGCACCCAAGGTAAACACCACCAAACTGTTGCGCTGCACCGCCGCTGCCCGCGCCTGCTGCAAGCCGTTTTGAATGGCCTCGGCCGCGTTGCGAATTTGCGTGTTGTTCAGCCACGTGCGAAAACTCGGCGCCCCGGCGGCCAATAGCACGCCCAGAATCGCCAACCCGACCATCAACTCGATAAGGGAAAAGCCTCGCAAACGCTGGCGCGCAATCAGCACGTTCCCCCCTTCGAGGTAACCCAGCAATTGCCATTGGCGGTCCAGCCGCTGGGCACTGCGGTGGTTACCTTGAGATTGCTCTGATTGATGGTGTACGCAAACCCAGCCATTGCATCCTTGCCGGTGGCAGTGATGGTGAATGTTGAGACACCTACATTGGAGCACTCAAAGCTGAAATACTTGCTTGAAGTTGTATCGGGGCAAATGCTGGCTGGTGGCGCCGCATAGGATCGCGCATCCTGAAACAGCTGCTCCATCTGCACCGCCTTGGTCGCCAGATGTGCCGTGGCCTCAGGGATACGGCCACGCAAAACGTAGTCGCGGTACGACGGCAACGCGATGGCCGACAGAATCCCGATGATGGCCACCGTGATCATCAGCTCGATCAGCGTAAAACCCGCACTCTTGCTACTCATTGCACAACCCCCTACTTGTCTTGGTAAACGTCGTATAGACATATCGGCTGAATGTTGCATATATTGAGAGCTCTACGTGATTGCGTAAACTCAAATTCGTAAGCATTTGTGTCGCCCGGAGGCGGCTTTTTGCCCGTGGCGAACCGCTCCCGGCGAGCTTGGGAACGGCGAAAGCCCTTACAATTCATGCCTCCAGGAAGCTTGGCCGAGCGGTTTAAGGCACCGGTCTTGAAAACCGGCGATGTTTTACGACATCCGTGAGTTCGAATCTCACAGCTTCCGCCACCCCCTAAATCGGGTGTCCTTGACCTGCATCAGTGGGTAGC
>JBAXOZ010000421.1:0-1435 GCA_037132975.1 Comamonadaceae bacterium | reverse complement strand
TGCTGGGCGGCTCGGCCGACCTGACCGGCTCCAACCTGACCAACACCAAGAGCACACCGAACCTGCGCTTTGACTTTACCGGCCACAGCAACGGCGGACGCCACATCAACTACGGTGTACGCGAGTTCGGCATGGCCGCCATCATGAACGGCGTCGCCCTGCACGGTGGCTACATCCCCTACGGTGGCACCTTCCTCACCTTCAGCGACTACAGCCGCAATGCGATTCGCATGGCCGCCCTGATGAAGCTGCGCGTGGTGCACGTGTTCACGCACGATTCGATCGGCCTGGGTGAAGACGGCCCGACGCACCAGTCGATCGAACACGCCGCCTCGCTGCGCCTGATCCCGAACCTCGATGTCTGGCGCCCGGGTGACACGGCCGAGACCGCCGTCGCCTGGAGCGTGGCGCTGCAGAACAAGGACCGGCCCACCGCCCTGCTGCTATCAAGGCAGAACATCTATTACGCACCCAAGTCCAGTCTGGGCGACATCAGCAAGGGCGCCTACGTGCTGGCTGAACCGAGCGAAGTCGGTCTGAGAAAGAAAACGCAGGCCGTCATCATCGCCACCGGCTCTGAAGTCCAGCTGGCTCTGAAGGCGCAGGAACTTCTGGCCAGCCGGAAGATCGCGGTGCGTGTGGTCTCGATGCCAAGCAATACGACTTTTGATCGGCAAAGCGCCGCCTACAAGACGGCAGTGCTGCCTGCCGGCGTACCGCGCATCGCCGTCGAGATGGGCGTCACGGACGGCTGGTGGAAATACGGCTGCGCGGCAGTCGTTGGCATCGACAGTTTTGGCGAATCAGCGCCGGCGCCGGTCCTGTTCAAGCACTTTGGCTTTACGCCCGAGAATGTGGCTGACACGGTGCAAAAAGTATTGGTTTCAAGTTTTAACTCGCGGAGAAATAGCAAATGACAATCAAGATTGGTATCAACGGCTTTGGCCGCATCGGACGCATCGTGTTTCGCGCTGCCACACAGAGCTTCAAGGACATTGAAATTGTCGGCATCAACGACCTGCTGGAGCCCGAATACCTGGCTTACATGCTGCAGTTCGATTCAGTCCATGGCCGCTTCAAAGGTGACATTGCCGTCGAAGGCGGCAACCTGATTGTCAACGGCAAGAAGATCCGCCTGAGCGCAGTCAAGGACCCGGCCGAGCTGAAGTGGAATGAAGTCGGCGCTGACATCGTGATCGACGCCACCGGCTTGTTCCTGACCAAGGAAGCAGCGCAAAAACACATCACCGCTGGTGCCAGAAAAGTCATCATGTCGGCGCCGAGCAAGGACGATACACCGATGTTTGTCTTTGGCGTCAACGACAGCACCTACGCCGGCCAGACCATCATCTCGAACGCCTCCTGCACCACCAACTGCCTGGCCCCGGTGGCCAAGGTGCTCAACGACAACTGGGGCATCAAGCGCGGCCTGATG
>JBAXOZ010000420.1:0-1437 GCA_037132975.1 Comamonadaceae bacterium | reverse complement strand
AGGCCACGCAGGCGGAGGGCGGACTCGGTCATGGACACCTCAAACAGACCCTCACAAATACCATAGAGAGTGGGTGTCTGGACAGGGGTAGGAACGGGGAGGAACCACCGCCAACTCTGCAGAAAATCAGTAGCTGAACCGCAGACGGTGCCGATTGCGCAGATAACGCAGAGCAAACACCGACGGACACGCTGAAGAACCCGACGAGAGTTTTCCCTACTAGCCATCTGGTTCCTGCTAGGCTCTTGTCTGAACAATCACAATAGATGCCGTTATTTACCAAGGAGAGTGCTGCCATGAACGCAAGCAAATGGTGCCGTATCGGCCTTGCCACAGTTCTCGGCCTGATGGTCGCATCGAGTAGCTTCGGTGCCGCCGCAGAGAATGAGAAGGTGATTCGCATGGGCCACCAGAGGGTAGGTGCTTATGCGCTCCTGAAAGTGCGTGGCACTCTGGAAGCCCGACTCAAGCCGCTCGGCTACACCGTGCTCTGGAAGGAGTTCTCGAGTGGGCCACTGCTGCTCGAAGGGCTCAAGGTGGGCTCCGTGGATTTTGGCCATGGGGGGGAAGCGCCGCCGATTTTCGCACAAGCTGCGGGGGCACAGTTTTTCTACATTGGCCACGAGCCGCCGGCGCCAAAGGGTGAGGCAATCCTGGTGCCGAAGGACAGCCCGCTCAAGACGGTCGCCGATCTGAAGGGCAAGAAAATTGCGCTGAACAAGGGGTCCAACGTGCACTACCTACTCGTGTGCGCACTGGAAAAGGCGGGCCTTAAATACGCCGACGTTGATGTGGTGTATCTACCACCGGCTGACGGACGTGCGGCCTTTGACAAGGGCGCCGTCGACGCCTGGGTGATATGGGAACCCTACCGCACCGCCGCCGAGCTGTCCTCGGGTGCGCGCACCCTCGCCGATGGCAGCGGCCTTGTTTCCAATCACGAGTTCTTTTTTGTGACTCGAGCCTTCGCCGAGGCCCACCAGCAGGTGATCGATGTGGTGCTCAGTGCGGCCCGCGACGCTTATGTAGAGGCAGCAAAGGATCTTCCAGGCACTGCCAAGATGTTCAGCGCTGCGGCAGGATTCCCCGTGCCGGTGATGGAAGTGGCGCTCTCCCGTCGGGGCTTCGGGGTCCAGCCAATGAGCGCCGATGTCATTGCCGAACAACAGAAGATCGCCGATGCTTTCCAGGCCCTCGGCCTTATCCCCTCCCCGATCAAGGTTTCTGATGCAGTGCGGAAGCCTTAGCACCTAGCATGGGTTCCATCCAGGTGCACCGCCCCTCCGTCTTCCTACGCTTATAGCCCGGCGCGCTTTCCTAAAATCAGACCGCCCAGAGCTGCCACTCAGGGTGGCTGCCCCGCAGCGTGGCGGCGGCCGCGTCTCGTTCTGCGGGGGTGGCAAACCGCCCGGCCCAGCAGCTGCCGGAGCCGCAGAG
>JBAXOZ010000419.1:0-1446 GCA_037132975.1 Comamonadaceae bacterium | reverse complement strand
CTTGCCGAACACGTTGCCCGCTACCAGCATCAGGCCTTCATTGGGCACTCGGCCGCCGTAGGTGTGCGTTTCGGTGCCGGAGGCTTCCTGCATCACGATCAACAGATGCAGCATGTCGGGCTCCAGCGTTTCTTTTGCGTAGTCCATAACGGCGCTCACTGGGGACACTTTGCCCAGATCAAGCAGCTCACAGATTCGGGCGGCGTGGTCGGTGCTGAGGTTGTTGGCGGCACGCACCGCCAGGAAGCGATGCACATCTACGGTGAAGGGCTTCACATCGGCGTCATCGCGGATGGCCACCCAAGCGTCCGAAACTAGGTTGGCACGCCACTCGCGTTCAAACTGCGCCTTGGCCTTCGCTTCGGCCTTGGCCTTCTTGTCGTTGACCAGCTGCTGCATTTCCTTGGTGGCGGCTTTGTCGGCCTTGCCGTCGCTGTCGGCTTTGGCCTGTTGCTCGGCGGTCTTGAGCAGCTTGAGCACGACCTCATTGGGCAGGCATTCCACCAGTTCACCCTTGTTGCGCTGGCCCTCGATCAGCACCGGCTTGATGCCCTCGGCTTTCATCAGCGGGCCAATGAGTTTGCGCAGCGGCTGGTCGGTAGGGCTGTCGTCGGCGCTGTCCAGGCAGCGGTACCCGACAAACTTCTCGCGGTAGCTGTGGGCCCGCAGCTCCTGGGCGGCTTTGCCTGCGATAACGGTCTGCCCTTTGTCCTTCGCTTCCTTCACCTGGGCGGCAGCGTGGGCCTCTTCCTTTTTGTGAAAGCAGGGCGGGTCGGTGCAGATGTCTGCACCCTTCACATCGCTGAACAGATCGGGGTCGTGGCCAGTGCGCTTGGTGCAGGTCTTGCAGCTACCAGCAGCGGGCACCAGATCGACGCTGGTGATCTTGAACTTGGCCTCGCCCAACTTGAGCATGTAATTGCGCTGCACGTGTTCCAGCGCCTGGCGAGCGGTGAGGGGTTCGCCGTGATAGTAGGAGCCGCCCGCGACAATTTCTTTCATCGCCTTGATCTGCAGCTTGTGGTCGGGAATGCGGGCCACCACCAGGGCGCGGCTGGCATCGATGGTGCCATCCCGCAGGCTAACACGGGCCTCGCTGCACAGATCCAGCAGCTTGATGCGGCCGTACACATAGCTGCGGCTTTTGCCAATGCGCTCGCCCACCTGGTCGACGTTGATGTTGGCGTGCTTCATCAGGGTCTCGTAGCCCTCGGCTTCCTCCAGCTCGGTCAGGTCGTCGCGCTTGAGGTTTTCGCAGAGCTGGATTTCCAGTGCCTGGTCATCCGTCAGCGCGCGGACCATGGCGGGGATGGTGGACACGCCCGCCAGTTCGCTGGCACGCAGGCGGCGCTCACCACAAACCAGCTCGAACTGCACCGTGCGATCGGTGTCGGCCACGCGGCTGCCTGGTAGGGGGCGCACGGTGATCGGCGTGTCGATGCCCCG
>JBAXOZ010000418.1:0-1455 GCA_037132975.1 Comamonadaceae bacterium | reverse complement strand
CAACGTGTCTTAAGTGACCGGACGTCCCCGCTTTACGACAGACCGTTGATGGTCGTATCCCGCCCGTGGCCTCCCCCCAACTAACGTCATCTCCACCCACATAGGAGCCATTGCGTCAGCCAATTCCAGAACTTCTCACGTTACGATTGGGAGATGAACCGCACGGATCTCGTCGCCGAATTGGCTGAACTTTTTCAGCACCTCACCAAGAACGACATCGAGTTGGCGGTCAACACCATTCTTGGCGCAATGCAAGATGCATTGGAGGCCAGTCATCGAATAGAAGTCCGTGGATTTGGATGCTTTACCGTCGCACACCGACCAGCCCGCATTGGCCGCAATCCACGCAATGGCGAAAGCGTGGCCATCCCGCAAAAGCGATCACTCCGCTTCAAACCCGGCAAAGCGCTGCGAGAGGCCGTAGACAAACCCTCTGCACCAATCAAAGCCAATCCCCGAAAGAAACCACTTCTGTGACTTGAACCGTTAGCAATAAGTCCTGGAACTCACCAACTTCGCCGCCCCCTGCCCCCGCGCAAAGTGCATCGCCACCGTGGCCACCCGCTGATTGAACAACACCCTGTTGGCGCCGGCGAGCCCTGGATCCGACCACGCCACCCCCACCATCATCTGTAGAGTTGCCAAGGCACCCTGTGCGATCTCCTGTGTATGGGGGCTCGCCACATCCGTCTCGATGCCGCTGGCATTGAAACTCGGCGCCAACGCCATGTCCACCTCAATGCTGTCACCCCTCTGACGCAGCGGATGCACATCCAGCGTCAACTTGTCCTGTGTGAATGAGAAATCAGCACCGCTGCCCTGACGTACCAGCTGCAAGCCACGCTGCGTATCCACCAACAGGTATTGCAGCCCATTGACCGCCACAGCCATCAGCTTCACAGCCTGGGTCTGACTCGGCAAATCCAGATCAAACCGGATATCCATCCCATTGGCCTCAACCGGATCCAGCGTGCGAACCCAGCAAAGCGTCCTGCGACAAAAATCAATGGCTGCCTGCCTGATGTGCAAGTCCAGCGTAGGGTTCGGACACCCCGGCACGCTGGACAACACCCAGGAGTAGAAGTCAGACCAGATCATGGCTCTTCATACTGGCGCTGCAAGATGTAGCGCAACTGTTCACGAATCTTGGTGTCCGTCATGCTGTCCAGCGATGACCTGGCCAAACCCCGCTGATGCGCCAGCTCCCGCAAAGCATCACCACTGAGCCGATTCGGAAAATCCCGATCCGTTGCCCGCATCGGAACTGCTTCCGGCACAGATTCCAGAACCACAGCAGTTTCTCCCTGCGACTTCAGCATCGGTTGCTCCAGCCCTTGCTTCTTCAGTTGAAGAATCTGGCGCTTGCCCATGCTCAAACGGCGTCAATGCTCAAAGGCGGTGGTGCCACCATCAGGGTCACCCGAATCCGGGCCCCCACCGTCAGCGTCGCAGCCG
>JBAXOZ010000417.1:0-1471 GCA_037132975.1 Comamonadaceae bacterium | reverse complement strand
GGCGATGCGCTGCTTCAGGCGCTCCACCGTTTCCTGCCTGGCAGCGCGGGCGCTGATCACGCCAGCATGCAAGAAATCCAGCCACTCGTGCATGCCCGCGCCGCTGGTCGCAGAAAGCTCGATGACGCGAATCCCGGGATTGACGCGGCGCGCGTAGGCAATGGCCCCGGCCACGTCAAAATCCAGATGCGGCAGCAAGTCGATCTTGTTGAGCAGCATCAGGCTGGCCGCGCGAAACATGTCCGGGTATTTCAGCGGCTTGTCCTCGCCCTCGGTCACTGACAGGATCACCACCTTGTGCGCTTCGCCGAGGTCAAAGGCGGCCGGACAGACCAGGTTGCCAACGTTTTCGATCATCAGCAGGCTGTCGGCCTGCAGGTCCAACTGTTCCATCGCATGGCCGACCATGTGGGCGTCCAGATGACAGCCCTTGCCGGTGTTGATCTGGATGGCAGGCGCGCCGGTGGCGCGAATGCGTTCGGCATCGTGTGTGGTTTGCTGATCACCCTCGATCACGGCCACCGCCTGGCCTTCCAGCAGGGAGATGGTCTTGCACAGCAGCGTGGTTTTGCCGGAGCCGGGACTGGAGACCAGATTGAGTGCGAAGATGCCCTTCTCGGAGAGTTTCTGCCGATTCGCCTGCGCATAGGCATTGTTCTTGGCCAATATGTCCTGTTCGATCTGCACCATGCGCTTGCCATCCATCCCCGGTGCGTGGGCGTGCGCGGGCTGGCTGTGTGGGTGCTCGTGCACATGCGCGTGCGCGTGTTCATGCGATTCGTCGCCATGTTCATGACCGTGGCTGTGCCGGCTGCCATCGGCATGCACATGATCATGGGTATGTTCATGATCGTGGTGGGCAGCTTGGCCCTCGATCCTGACTTCGCCGACACCGCAGCCGCAAGTTGTGCACATTAGCGTTCTCCCATTCGTCTTTGCTTCGGATCACTCGAATTTCTGTCATCGCGAGACTGCGATGACCCCGTCACTGCGAGGAGCGCAGCGACGCGGCAGTCCAGGCATGGATTGCCGCGCTTCGCTCGCAATGACGAAAAAATGAAATTGTTTGCATCGTCCTTACTCTACTTCAAGTTCCTTCAATCGCATTTCAGTGCCGCCGGTCACCTGCATCTGGTAGCCGCCGCAGTGCGGACATTCACCATAGACCTCGGTCATGGGTACTGACTTTGCGCAGGCCATGCACCAGCCGCTTCCGGGCAGTGCAATGATCTCCAGCTTTGCTCCCTGTGCGACGCTGTCGCGTGTCACGGCATCGAAGCAGAACTTCATGGCCTCGACCTCGACGCCGGAGAGTTGGCCAATTTCCAGCCAGACCGTGCTGACTTTGGCGAAGTTTTGTTGCCGCGCGGCGTCCTCTATCAGTTGCAGCACGCCCTCGGCCAGCGACATTTCATGCATTTGGGCTATTCAGAGCGTTGCAGAAAATCAGCGAAGCGCTTGTCACGTGTGC
>JBAXOZ010000416.1:0-1486 GCA_037132975.1 Comamonadaceae bacterium | reverse complement strand
CGGTTTCTTCGGCGCTGGCAAAGGCCTGGTAAATCTGGAACAGGGCCGAGCCTTCGGTTTCCTTGGGTTCACCGGGTGCGCGGGAGTCGGTGAGGATGCCGGCGACCAGTTTCTTGAGTTGCTGGCGCGGTGCAAACAGCGGGATGTGGTTGTCGTAACTCTTGCTCATCTTGCGCCCGTCCAGCCCGGGCAGCGTGGCCACGTTGTCCTCGATGAGCGCTTGCGGCAGCGTCAGGTGTTCGCCGTAGAGATGATTGAAACGCTGCGCAATGTCGCGCGCCATTTCAATGTGTTGTACCTGATCGCGCCCGACCGGCACCTGGTGCGCCTTGAACATCAGGATGTCGGCGGCCATCAGCACCGGGTACATAAACAGACCCGCGCTGATCTCGGCATCGGGCTCCTGCTGTGCGGTGGTGTTTTGATCGACCGCCGCCTTGTAGGCATGCGCGCGATTGAGCAGACCTTTGGAGGTGACGCAGGTCAGCAGCCAGGTCAGCTCCGCGATCTCCGGGATATCGGACTGCCGGTAAAAGGTGACACGCTCGGGGTCCAGCCCTGAGGCCAGCCAACTCGCGGCAATTTCCATGGTGGAGCGCTGGATGCGCGCCGGGTCATCGACCTTGATCAGCGCGTGGTAGTCGGCCAGGAAATAGAAGTTCTGGACATCCGCGCGCAAGCTGGCTTGCACGGAGGGCCGGATGGCACCCACATAGTTGCCCAGATGGGGCGTGCCCGACGGTGTGATGCCGGTCAAAAAACGCTGGGTACTCATGACAATATTCTTTTGGGGCTCTAGTTGAACAGCATGGCAAGAGGCGTCAGGATGAGGTCGAGCAGGCCATAGGTGAGAGCCATCAGGGGCTGCATCCACAAGCTGCTGACGACGCCGGCGATGACCAGACCCATGACGATGAAAAAGCCCCAGGGTTCAACGCGCGAGACAAGTTCTGCCTGCCGATACGGCAGCAGACCGACCAGGATGCGACCGCCATCGAGCGGCGGCAGCGGAAACAGATTGAAGGCAAACATGACGACGTTGACCAGCACGCCGCCCTGCGCCATCTTGAGGAAGAAGGGCTCGGCAACGCCAGCGCCGCGCAGCAGAACCAGCACCACACCCCAGAGCAGGGCCTGCAGCAGATTGGCAGCCGGGCCGGCCAGCGCGACCCAGATCATGTCGCGCTTGGGGTTGCGCAGATTGCCAAAGCGCACCGGCACCGGTTTGGCATAGCCAAACAGGAAGGCACCCGAGGTGGCAAAGTACAGCAGCAGTGGCATCAGCAGGGTGCCCATGGGGTCGATGTGCTTGAGCGGATTGAGCGTGATGCGCCCCAGCACATAGGCGGTGTTGTCGCCAAAATGGCGTGCCGCATAACCGTGCGCTGCTTCGTGCACGGTGATGGCGAACAGCACCGGCAGGGCGTACAGGGCGACGGTTTGAATCAGGTGGGCAATATCCATCGCGCTATTGTCTCAGAGCCTC
>JBAXOZ010000415.1:0-1524 GCA_037132975.1 Comamonadaceae bacterium | reverse complement strand
CCTTTTACAGGGACTTCCCACCAAGTCAAGCAACGGGTTTCGGTTTTCCTGGTGTTGGCTTTCTTCCTTGATAAACGGTATTCCTGCATTCGCGCTCTTCGAAGTGGCTGTAAAACTCGGAACAGACTGCACATCTACAGACGGCCTTGTTGCACGGATTGGTTGCCGTGCGGACCCAGATACGAACCGCTCAGCGGGGCTCCATTCATGCACGTGGTAATCACCGCAATCGGTGCCACAAAGGGGGAGTCGAGCTTGCCCGCTGCCGGTCTGACCTGTTTACTGCATCTTCGAACTCACGTCTGGCAGGAAATCTTCAACATGACTCTTAGGACTGGCTCAAGCCGGTACTGCACCGATCTGAGGCATCGCCGCAGGCGGCTTCACGCTCACGTGGTTAGCATTAAAGGCTTTGCCTCGTACAAACACCGCCCACAGGATGCGAGCATTCTTGTTGGCCAAAGCCACCACCGCTTTCTGCCACCCCGACTTTTCTCTGATCTGGAGTGCCCACTTGGAGATCGGGTCGTCGCGCTTTTGCGCCGTCAGCACGATCGACTTGGCCCCCTGGATCAAGAGCGTGCGCAGGTACATATCCCCGCGTTTGGTAATTCTGCCCAGATTGTTCTTGCCCCCGCTGGAGTTTTGCCTTGGCGTCAGACCCAGCCAGGCGCCAAACTGCGCGCCATTCTTGAACTGGCGGAAGTCGCCCACGGTGGCTACTACCGCAGAGGCGGTGACTGGACCCACACCCTTGAGTTGCTGAGCCTGGCGCACCTGCTCATTGGTTTTGAGGTGCGCAGCGATTCGCTCATCGCACCAGTCCATGTGTTCATCGAGTTCTTGCCACTGCGCCCAGGCGCGTTGCAGCGCCAGGCGTGCCAATCCCCCCAACTCGTTGGTGGCGTCCTCGGTGACATCGGGCAGGGCTTGGCGCAGCACTTCAGGCTTTTGGGGGAACACCAGGCCGAACTCGGCCAAGAGACCGCGAATGCGGTTGATGCAGGCAATCCGTTCGGTCTTGAAGCCTTCGCGCAGGCGGTGGATACACAGCATGCTTTGTTGCTCGACGCTTTTGACAGGTACGAAGTGCATCTGGGGTCGGCTGGCTGCCTCGCAAATGGCGGCAGCGTCGTTGGCGTCGTTCTTGCCACTCTTGCCTTGCATCCGATAGGGGCTCACCAAATGAGCGGCGATGATGCGCGCATCCAGACCCAGGGCTATGAGCTTGCGCGCCCAGTGGTGGGCGCTGGAGCTGGCCTCCATGGCGACCAGGCAGCCTGCGGGCAACTGTGCGCACCAGGGCAGAAACTTCTCACGCGCCAATGCGCGTCCTGTGACCCGCGATCCTGCAGCATTGACCGCCAGGACCTGGATGACGCGTTTTGCCAGATCAACGCCAACTCGTGTAATCTCTTGCATGGGACTTCTCCTTCCAAAGGTTGTAGATTGACTTCCAAAAACCAATCTTGGCACTTGATGCCGTTACCAGGAAGCGGGAAGTCCCTTCGTATTCATGCCGCT
>JBAXOZ010000414.1:0-1526 GCA_037132975.1 Comamonadaceae bacterium | reverse complement strand
GACCGCGTTATTTTGTGGACCCATGCAAAGATTGCCGACAGTACCAACTCTGTGTGGTTGACCTGGCAAGTGGCGGCTGACAATGCTTTTGCCACGGTGGTACGAACCGGTCGCGTGCAGACGACCGAGGCTTCGTCCTTCACTGCCAAAGTCGATGTCACCGGCTTGACTGCCGGCACGAGCTATTTTTATCGTTTTGTGGATGACGCCGGTGTGATCTCCACGGTCGGTACAACGCGAACACTGCCATCGTCCAGTGCAACGTCTGTCAAGCTCGCTGTCTTCTCCTGCGCTCTTTACTCGGAAGGCTTTTTCAATACCTATGATGCGGCCGCCAAGTCAGACGCCCAGTACGCCATTCATCTGGGCGACTACCTGTACGAATACGGCTCGGACCCGAAGAAGTTTGGAAACGCCGACGCGGTGGCGCTGGGTCGAGTGACGGTACCGGCCAACGACATGGTCAGCCTGAGCGACTATCGCGCACGCTACGCCCTGTACCGCTCCGACCCCAACCTGCAGGCCCTGCACGCGAAGATGCCATGGATCACGATCTGGGACGACCATGAATTTGCCAACAACGCCTATGTTGGCGGTGCAGAAAACCACAACCCACTGACGCAGGGCGACTGGCTCACACGTAAGAACATTGCTGCCAAGGTTTACCACGAGTGGATGCCGATTCGCACACCCGACGCCGCCAATCTGCTCAAGATTTACCGCAGCTTCGACTTCGGCAATCTGCTCTCACTGCACATGCTTGACACCCGCATTGAAGGGCGCGATCAGCAATACGATAATTTTGGCGATGCCGATGGCGGGGTGACGCGCTACGTGACAGGTTTGACCAGCGGCACTGACGCAGCACGCAGGATGATCAGCGCCACGCAACAGAGCTGGCTTACCAGCAACATTTCTTCATCCACTGCGAGCTGGCAGTTCCTGGGCAATCAGGACATCATGGCGCGCATGTGGTTTCCCGCTTCGGTTCTGCAAGCCTATGCCGCGGCAGCGACCAACCCGGCGGGCGTTGCCAGCGCCATCGGCAATTACCTGACCGCCAAAGCCACTCGCGCTGCCGCCGGCAGCGTCGCACTGACACCGACCCAGGCCGCACTGTTGAGCGCGCCCAAAATTCCGTACAACCTGGATTCGTGGGACGGCTATCCGAGCAACCGTGAAGCCGTTTTGCAAACCATCAAGGCCCAGAAGAAGAAACTGGTAACACTCTCGGGCGACTCGCACAACGCCTGGTTTGCCAACCTGACGACGCTGGCTGGTGAGAAAGTAGGCGTTGAGTTTGCCGCCTCATCGGTCACAGCCCCCGGCTTTGAAAGTGTCGGTTTGGGTGCCATGGCAAGTTCACTCGACGGTAGCGCCCTGGTAGCGCAGCTGGGTTCAGCGGCAGTGGGTGCCGGGCTGGGTCTGGTAGATGACCTGAACTACGCCGACACGATTCGCCGGGGCTACCTGCTGATGACTGTCACGAGCGACGCTGTCAAAGGTGAATATGTGTTTGTGAGCAC
>JBAXOZ010000413.1:0-1561 GCA_037132975.1 Comamonadaceae bacterium | reverse complement strand
TCATCGCATCCCCTCAGATGCTGCCCTTCAAAAGGTGCCACGCCAGCCGGGAAGGGACCCGGTGTTCGCTCCGTCGAGCTAGGCGAGGCATATGCTGATTGTCAGGCCAATGCCGCGATCTGAGACCCGCGCCGATCGAGCACTGATTCACGCGAGCTATCAAAAGTATCCCGATTCTCCAGCATGTCATGCAGCACCTGGGAGATTCGGTAGGCGATAGTGGGGACGCCTGGCGCAGAAAAATCCTGGTTATCGGGACTGAGCAACCTTTCCAGAACGATCGCCATGGACAGCAATTGATCACGCTCTTCATTGAGTGTTTCGAAGGCAAAAACCAGAGTCTTTTTTGGAATTGAAATCATTGCATTACTTTCGATTTGGCGAGCATCACGCTGGCCTTGGTTGGTGTGGTTGGATTCGATTTGTGTTGGTACGCCGTTTGTGTCGGCATAGGCTTGCACCTTGGCTGCAGCAAGGGGTTTGTTTCTCATTGAATGGCTCCCAGGGCTGACAGCATGGCGCTGGCTTTGGTCTGTGTGGTCAGGTGCGCATAGCGCTTTGTCATGTCGAGCTTTCGATGCCCCAATACCTCGGCAATGACATTCAAAGGGATGCCCGCCTGGGCCATGTAAGAGGCGCAGCAATGGCGCAGGTCATGGAACTTAAAATTTTTGATCTTGGCCCGATCTACAGCGTCCCGCCAGGCTGAATCGATGCTGGTGGGCACCAGGTACTTGCTGCGCACGCTGCCAAAGACAAAGCGGTCCAGGTCGGTTGACTTGAATGGCGTCATGGCCTCGATCACGTCGGGCAGTAGCACCAGGGTGCGCCGGTCGCCGTTTTTGGTGCGGCCAAGTGTGGCGATGCCGTTTTTCAGATCAACATCGCGCCAGGTCAAGGCCAGCAGCTCGCCGCGTCTGGCGCCGGTCTTCATTGCCAGCAGGGTCAGTGCGTACAGACGGGGGTACTGTGACTCGCGCACGGCCGCAAACAGCCTGGTGCGCTCTGAGGCGTCAAGGAATCGCACGCGCTCCTTGGCATCAGGCAGACGTTTGATGCCTCTGCAGGGGTGCACCCAGGCCTTTGGGCACAGTCGCTGCTCAATGACCCAGGTGAAGACTGCCGCGATCGCTTGCATGTAGCGGTTCAGGGTGGCGGTCGTTTTGACCTTGTGGTGGCCTTTGATCTTGAATATCTGGTTTCCCAGGTGATCGAGTCCGACAAATACCAGGGGCGGTTTTGTCTGCAGCTCGTTGCGGCAGACTTGGATCAGGTCGGAATCGACGTTTTCGAGCGTGAACTCGCCGATCATGTCCAGCCAGGCTGACAATCTCTGTGTTCGTGTTGGGTCCCGGCCCGCATATTGGGCCATGTAGCGATCGATGACCTGGTGCACTGTGAGTGCCTCGGGTCTGATGGCAAGGGCGCGCAAGCGCTGTGCCACGTTTTGCGAACTTGCGCTGAGAGTCGCTTGTTCGCGGGTTTCAGTCAGTAATGTCATGTTCATTCTCCGTTAATTGCCGGAAAACCGGCGGACTAGCGAAGTCTGAGAATGACGCTG
>JBAXOZ010000412.1:0-1587 GCA_037132975.1 Comamonadaceae bacterium | reverse complement strand
TTGGCAACGCACTGCCCGAGCCAGCGCCGGGCGGCAGCACACTGTGGCACGGCTTCATTACTGACGTGACCGAGTCCAGGCAATTGAAGGATGCGCTTAAGGAAAGCGAACTGCGCTACCGCACCATAGCTGACTTCACCGCAGACTGGGAATACTGGAGCTTGCCCGATGGCACGCTACGCTACGTCTCGCCTTCCTGTGAAGAGGTTTGCGGCTACACGCCCCAAGAGCTTTACGCCGACCCTCTGCTGCTCAGGCGAATGGTGCACCCTGATGATCTGGCGTTGTTTGACGATCATGTGCACCAACTATCGGATCAGGGCGTAACCGAGCCCATCGATTACCGCATCCGGACCAAGCACGGCGACGAACGCTGGATAGCCCATGTCTGCCGACAGGTTTTTGACGCTGATGGGAAATCACTCGGACGCCGCGCCAGCAACCGCGACGACACCCGCAACAAGGAACTGCAAGAGCAGATTCGTCAACTGGCCTTCATTGACCCGCTGACGGCCTTGCCGAACCGGCGTTTGCTGCTCGACCGCCTGGAGCAGGCCCTGGCTGCTAACCAGCGCAGTGAGGGCTTTGGCGCACTGATGTTTCTGGACCTGGATAATTTCAAACCCTTGAACGACCAGCATGGGCATGGAGCGGGCGATCTGCTCTTGCTGGAAGTGGCGCGCAGGCTCAAGGCTTGTGTGCGCGGCGTGGACACGGTGTCGCGCATAGGTGGTGATGAGTTTGTGGTGCTGCTGGGCGAGTTGGCAGCGGATCAGGCTCAGGCTGCGGAACAAGCCAGCAAACTGGCTGAAAAAGTCCGCTTCAGTCTGGCAGAACCCTACCTGCTGCCCGTCAGCAACAACGCTGAAGCCATCAAACATCACTGCAGCGCCAGCATTGGCGTGGTACTGATCGAGCCACAGCACAAGAGCGTGGAGGGCTTATTGAAGTGGGCCGATGCCGCGATGTACCTCGCCAAGGAAGAGGGCCGAAACCGCGTCAATTTCATGATCGAAAGGCGTACCGAGCAGCGTCCTTGACGAGTGGGTTGCAGGCATGGCCAACAAGATTGGCAACGTGGCATGGACGTTTCTAACTAGTCAGTCGCACTGACCGAACCCGATGAAAAAACGCACTGAACCTTCGCACCACCTGGAACTGCGTGTGCATGAGTTGGCCCAACTTTTCAACTCCATGGACCCCACGCCATTTCACAGCAAGGCACTAGACCGCGAGGCCGAGACCTTCATTGAGGCCTGGGCGCGTAGTTTTACCCCAAAAAGTTCATTGCACCTGACCATCCATCTTCAGCACATGCCACCGGAGGGCGACCCTGCCACGCTCGTGACGGGGGCAATCCACCACCATTTTGAAGAAAAAGCGGACCTGGCGCGGCGCGACTTGCGTGACCTTTTCTGGCAGGGACGCACCAGCCTGCTGATCGGACTTGCGTTTGTCGCACTGTGCTTGTTGGCAGCCGACTTGATTGGAGAATCCGGCGCGAGCACGGCCCACACCATCGCACGTGAAAGCCTGACCATTGTGGGATGGGTGGCAATGTGGCGACCCATGCAGTTGTTCCTGTAC
>JBAXOZ010000411.1:0-1605 GCA_037132975.1 Comamonadaceae bacterium | reverse complement strand
CCCCACTGCGAGAACGGTGTGTTGGCGGTGATAGCCAAGCTCTTGCGTTCATAGCGTTCGGATATCAACTCGAACAGGACCGAGGTTTCCGCTTGGTCGCGGCGCACATAGCTGAGGTCGTCCAGAATCAGCAAATCAAACCGGTCCAACTTGGCCAACTCCTGCGGCAATCGCAAATCACGGCGCGCCACCTGCAACCGTTGCACCAGGTCCGAACACCGGGCGAACAACACCCGCCTGCCGGCATCAATCAAGGCATGCCCCAAAGCGCTCACCAAATGGCTCTTGCCTACGCCCGGTGGCCCAAACAGCAAGACATTGGCTCCCCGTTCAACCCATTCAGTGCCCTCGGCCAACGCCATCACCTGTGCCTTGGAAACACTGGGCACGGCAGAGAAGTCAAAGCTGGAGAGCCGCTTGTCCGGGCTCAGGTTGGACTCAACGCGGTGACGGTTGATGCGTCGGGCTTCACGCTCATTGATTTCATGTTCCAGCAAAGCCTCCAACAACCGGTGCGCTGGCCAGCCCTCGTCGTCGGACTGCGTGCACAGGTCACCTGCCAAGCGCTTGATGGTGGGTAGGCGCAAATCCGTGAGCATCATGCTCAGCCGAGCCGACGTTGGGATGGCGGTAGTTGTCGTCGCTGGCGTTGCAATTGACGCCGCGCTCATAGGACCACCTCAAACAGCCCGTCATAAGTGGCCAGCGCAGGCAGCGTCACGACCACCTGGGGAACATCCCCTTTGGGCGGTGCCAACAACTGGGTCAAGGCGCTGAGGTCGGGCAACTGGCCGAGCTCAATCAATTGCTCCAGCTCCTGGGCCAGTTGGGCCTCGTGCCCGTCAGCGGCCAGGACCAGCAAGCCCACCATGGTCTTGCAGGCTTCGCGCTCCGGTCTTTGGACAGACAGGCGCTCCCAAGTTTGGCGGTACACCGCACGCGGGAAGGCTGCGTCGCGCAGCACCCAACGGGCGAATGCACCGGGCTTGCGTTTCAAGGCACCGACCAGGTGTCGGTAGTCGATTGAGCGACCATGGCGGTTGCCTTCCTGCGGTTTGGCCCTGGGTTGACTCAGCACGCACTGGCCGCTGAGCCAGCATTCGATGTGCTGGGCATACTGGCGTACCATCAACCGGTGACCAATGAGCTGGCTGGGCGCGCTGTACTGCACGCCCTTGAGCGTGAAGATGGCGTACTTGCTGACCCTGGCTGGCATCTCCTCGAACTCAGCCGTACGGCGTACCGGCAAGGGTTTGAGCATGGCGCGCTCGATGACCAGGAACTTGGCCGCGCGCTGGTTCATGCGCTGCACGATGGTGTCTACGAACGTTTCGTAATCACTGCGGGCCTCAAAGCTGCGGCTGCCACGCAGGCGCAAGGCCTGGTCGAGTGCGGTCTTCAATGAGTCGTGCCTTGATTCGATGGAGCCGTTCTCGTTGGACTGCCCTGGATTGCAACGGGTTGCACGCAGTCCGTAGTGGCGGCACAGGTCCTGATAACGCTTGGTCAACTCCTCTTGCTCGGCCAGGTTGTTGAATGCCGCCGACAGACTGTCGGTGCGGTGCTCTTCCGGGACGCCACCCAACGCCCACAGTGCTGCCTGCA
>JBAXOZ010000410.1:0-1606 GCA_037132975.1 Comamonadaceae bacterium | reverse complement strand
CGATCCCCGCACGTCCTACCAAATTCACAACGCCAGATATAGAAAGCCTGCTACAAATACTGTAGCATGCTTTTTTCTTGTATTACGATGTAACGGCGGATGTAAGACGATTTTGGATCGGTTCGGCGGTGTTCAAGCACCGTCAAGCCGCGGTCACCCGCACCTCCTCCCGCGCCTTCCCTCGATACCGCCCCAGGTCCACACCCTTGAGCTCAGGCACCCGCTTGTAGTCCACGTTCCCGGCCTTCCAGAACCGGGTCACAGCCACACCAGCTCCCTGCTCACGCGGGTGCTGTGCCAGGGCCACCAGTGCCTGTCTGGCTTGTACCAGCACAGCGTCGGCTGCCTCAGCCTGTGCCTTGGCCTGCATAAACGCCTGTGCCGCCAGACTCCAGCCGCTGTCCTCCCGAACCACCGTATCGGCGTCCGTCAGTGGCGGTGGGGTGTCGGTGTCCAGGTACATCTGAAACCCGTCCCAGCCCGCTCTGATGGCCTGCATGGCATCCTCGTCGCGTTCGATCGGCAGCAGCAGCCCCTGCGTGCCGTCGAACACCCAGAAGTGCGCCAGCGCAGCACCGCTGACCATCAGCTGATGCTGCACCTGTAGCCGGTAGTACTGGGGCACCAGTCCGACCACGGCATCGTTCCACAATGCCGAAGTCTGACCCTTGTACGGGCACTTCACCTCCAGGATCAGCTGTCCGTCCAGGTCCATGCCATCCAGGCTGGCCGAGTAAAGACCATCCTGCAGCACCAGCGGCTGCATTACTTCGCCGGAATGAGCCTCATACGCTGCCCTGGCAGCAGGCTCCGTGTCGGTACCGTGCTGCATGGCCGCAGTGACCTTAGTCATCGAGCGGCCCGTTTTGAGCAGCCAGAGCTGATGCGCAGACATCCAGGGGTTGGCTCCCAGCACCGCAGCCGACTCCGACGCATTGCGCATCGCCAGCCGGTAGTCCAGCCATTCCTGGCTGCCCTGAGTGAGTTGAATGATCGTAGCCATGATCAAGCCCTCCGTTTCTCAAGGGAGCGCACCACCCGCATGTACTCCGCTGTGGGCAGATCGCGCAGCTGGCGTACGCCGAAGTGCGCCAGCAGCTTGTTCATGTCCATGCCGACCTCCATAACCAGCTTCTGGATGGCGACCTGCTGCTTTGCATTGATCGTCGGACCATGGCGAGTGATGTCAGTGCGTGGCTCTGGCTTTGGCTCAGGGGCCGGATCGTTCGCTGCATCGGACGCAGGCTGCGGCAAATCCTCGCCCGCGTAGATGTAGAGTCCGAGGCCATGCAGCGCGATGGCTTTGACCAGGGCTCTCATGACACTGGTGTTAATATCAAACACCGTGGGTGCCAGCAGAGGCTTGTTGCGAGCATCAAGCACCGGATGAATTTGCGAGAGCGTAATGCCCTGCACAGTCACTGCGACCTCGACGAATACGCCCGCTTCACAGGCTAGGTAGGGTAGACCGTCAAAGCGCCGAACTTCCCAGTTAGCAGTCGGGTCAGCGAGTCGGAGCTGTGCCACCGCATACGGCCAGCTCAGATAGCTGAAATTGCCCTTGCGCTCGATGTTCTTGGATACGTCCACGGCGTACAGGCGTGCG
>JBAXOZ010000409.1:0-1607 GCA_037132975.1 Comamonadaceae bacterium | reverse complement strand
ATTCCAATCTTCTTCATGCCCGGTGTCATCGGCCTCCTGTTCCACGAGTTTGCCGTGGTGGTGGCGCTGGCGATCGTGGTCTCGGCCTTTGTCTCACTGACGCTGGTGCCGATGCTGGCAAGCCGCTTCCTGACCGACGAAGCCCACAAAAAGCCGCCGGGAGCACTGGTGCACTCCTTCGAGCGCGGTTTTGATATGGTGCTGGCGCTCTATACGCGCCTGCTCGACAAGGCACTGTCGCACCGCAAACTGGTGCTGCTGGTGGCGCTTGCGACCTTTGTCGCAACCGCCTGGCTGATGATCATCATCCCGAAGGGCTTTTTTCCGGAAGAAGACATTGGCCAGATCCAGGTCTCGACCGAGGCGGCGGAGGACACTTCGTTTCCGGCCATGGTGCGCTTGCAGGAGCGTGTGGCCGGCATCATGCGCGCGGACCCCAACGTGGCATCCGTGAGTTCCTTCAACGGCGGCAGCGGCTCCCAGAATTCCGGGCGCATGTTCATCAGCCTGAAACCGCAGAGCGAACGCCAGCCGATGAAGACCGTGGTGGAGGGACTGCGCCGCAAGCTGCGCAACGTGGCTGGCATCGCCGTCTTCATGCGACCGATCCAGAACCTGCAACTCGGTGGCCGACAGAGCAAGGCACGCTACCAGTACATTCTGCAGAGCGTGCGCGCCGACGAATTGAGTGGTTGGGCCACCAAGCTGCAGGAGAAGTTGCGCGGCGACGAGATGTTCCGCGACGTCACCAGCGACGTGCAACTCAGCGGCTTGCAGGCGCAGCTCAAGATCGACCGCGACCGCGCCAACGCTCTGGGTGTCTCGATGGATGCCATCCGCAGCGCGCTCTTCAGCGCCTTTGGCGAGCGCCAGGTCTCGACCATCTTCCTGCCCACTGACAGTTATCAGGTGATCATGGAAGTAGCACCCGAGGCCAAGCAGGACGAGCAGGCGCTGGGCGGCATCTATGTGCGCGCATCGACCGGGGCGCTGGTTCCCCTGTCGAGCTTTACCACAGTGGAGCGCACAGTCGGACCGACCGCCATCAATCACGCCGGGCAATTGCAGGCAGTGACCGTGTCATTCAACCTGGCCCCCGGCGCCGCGCTCGGTGACGCCACCGCCAAGATTGATGCGGTCCGCGGTGCCATTCAGATGCCGGCCTCCATCATTGCCAGCTATGGCGGCGATGCCGCCGTCTTCAAGAGTTCACAGGGCAGCCAGGCGATACTGATCATTGCCGCGCTGCTGGTGATTTATGTGCTGCTGGGCGTGCTCTACGAGAGTTACATCCATCCGATCACGATTCTGGCTGGTCTGCCTTCGGCTGCCGTCGGCGCCCTGGCAACGCTGATGCTATTTGGTCAGGACCTCACCTTGATTGCCACCATCGGCATCGTGCTGCTGATCGGCATCGTCAAGAAAAACGCCATCATGATGATTGACTTTGCGCTCGACGCGCAGCGGCACCAGGGCATGACGCCGGCGATGGCAATCCGCGAAGCCTGCATCCTGCGCTTTCGCCCCATCATGATGACAACCCTGGCTGCGCTGATGGGCGCCTTGCCGATTGCCATCGGCATCGGTGCCGGCGCCGAACTGCGCCA
>JBAXOZ010000408.1:0-1612 GCA_037132975.1 Comamonadaceae bacterium | reverse complement strand
TTCTGCTGTCCTTGATCAGCTCGTCGAATTTTCGCCTTGCGTGTGCAAGACATCCAGCCTCAATTCGTCTCTCAAGTTTGAAGACGGTGTCGTAGGCCGCGTAGCCGTCGCACACCAGTGTGCCCGACCATTTTTGCAGGAAGGCAACCGGATACTTGGCCCCACGGCCTACGCAGAAGTCGTACACCACCCCTGGCGATAGATCGAAACCGCTGCGTGCATAAGCCCAGATGTAGGCGCGTTTGGTTTTGCCCGCGCCCGGGTCGAGCATATTCACCGGCGTTTCATCAACATGTAAAACGTTGGCACCGAGCACAAAGCTGCGGTGTGCGTCATACAGTGGTATCAAGCCGGCACCACCCTGTCCCGACCAGGCCGCCAGCGTCGAGCGCGGTGTGTGCAGACCTGAGCGTGCGTTGATCTGCTCCTGGCGGTAATACGGAATGTGGTCAACGAACCGGCTCACCAGAGTGTGGGCGATCAAGCCCTCGGCGGGCATGCCCTTGTCGATGATGTGCGGCGTAACCGGTTCTTGTACCAAGGTCTGGCAGCACTTGCAGGCCCACTTGCCGCGAACGTGGCGGTGGACGAAGAACTCAGCCGGCACGATGTCGAGCTTCTCGCTCACGTCTTCGCCAATGCGCACCATGGGTTGGCCGCAATCGCAGGTGGTGTTCTCGGGTTCGTGGTGGTGCTCGACGCGGCGCAGATGATCGGGCAATGCCTGGCGTTTGGGTTGACGCGCAGGCGTTTTGCCCGCGGGTTCGCCAGGCGTACCGGTTTGGCCTTGCAAGGCTTCGAGCTGGGCTTCAAGACTTGCCTGGTCGGCCGCCAGCGTTTCTTCAAACAACTGGCGTTGCTCGGCATTCATGCGCTCGGTCTTGGCACTGAAGCGCCAGGACTTCAAACGGACCAACTCGAACGTGATGCGCTCGATCTTGACGTCACGAAACTGGATGGCCTGCGCCTGCGAGGTGATGAGCTTGCTCTGCTGGGCAATGTGTTGCAGCAGTTGCTCAACCACTTGGGTCTGTGCATCGGGGCTCAGGCGCTGCAGGTCCTGGGCTTTGAGTTCGTGCACGTTGATCATGTTCTCATTGTGCAAAGCAAACCTTCACAGCGCCATTGGGGCATGTGCTTATTGTTCTTTTTGAAGAGACCGGCTCAAATAATTACATGCGCGTGATTGACTGCATTTGCTCCAGTTTTTGCCACGGCAAACCCAGCACCAGCGCGTCAAATTGGTGCTGCGTCAACTTCAGCGGCGACGCGGCGTCCGTCGCGTCGCGTGGCCAGACAAAACGGTTCTGATTCAGACGCCGGGCCGCGCACCACACGCCAAAACCGTCGTGCACCAGCAACTTGATTCGCGTCGCCCGGGCGTTGGCAAACAGGTAGCCGTGGTGGGCACGCGCTGCGCCAAACACTTGCACCACGCGGGCCAGTAGTCGCTCAGCTCCGGCGCGCATGTCAACGGGTTCAACTGCCAGCCACAGCGCGTCGATGCGAATCACCGCAACCACTCGCGCAGCCAGGCACCGCATTCGCCAGCACATTGCGTCGGCCAGCTCAGCGTGATGCTGGAGCCACCTCGGCGCAATTCCATGCGGAT
>JBAXOZ010000407.1:0-1614 GCA_037132975.1 Comamonadaceae bacterium | reverse complement strand
GGGTCTTGACCTGATGCAAGACTGCGGCTAACCTCCTTTCGGCCTGAAACCACTTCGGATTTGCAATTCATGCTGATGCGACCCACGACCACGCTCTGGCAATCAAAATCTCGCTGGTCCTCCAGCGTCTATGCCTACCTGAGCCGCAGCACGCTCAACTGTGGCCTCTCGGGCAAAGAACTGGATAACCGCTTTCCCGCAAGTTCCTTCATCTCCCTGCACTGGTTCTATGTCGGGTCGGTGGAACTGCCTTCTGCCGATGAAAGCACGCCGGCACGGGAACTGCCGCGGCGCCTGGTTATCGGGAAGATGGGGCCCGTCGTCACGCGCAGTCGCGGTGACATTCTGTATTTTGGTGTTTCCATGTACCCCGATGCGTTCGCGGCCGCTTTTGGCATCGCTGCGCAGGATCTGGAAGGACGCTTCGCCGATGCCAGTGAGGTTCTGCCGCCGCATGGCATTGCGCTGTTTGATGCCATCGGCCTGGCCTCGTCGAACGAGGAGCGAATGCGGCTGTTCGAGGAGTTTCTGCTGGCCCATGCAAGCGACTTCAGGGTCAGCCTCTGGACTGCGACGCTTCGGGCTGGCACCCGCATTTCAGTCAGTCTGATGTCCCGATTGCTGAAGGTGGGACAGCGCCAGACCCTACGGGCCACCCGCAACACACTGGGCGTCGGCGTGTCTGACTTGCGGAGGTTTGCCCGGGGTGAGACGGCATTCAACGAACTCCACGCCAGCCTGGAGGCGTCCCGCGGCGTCTGTCTGGCCGATATTGCCGCCCACGCCGGCTACGCGGATCAGGCGCATCTTTCAAGAGAGTGCAAGGCTGTCACCGGACAAACACCCGGCGCCTTCCTGCGCGAGCTCGAAGAGGAAGAGTCGGCTTGGATCTATCGAGCCTCGAAGTCAATTCGGCGTGGCTGAAATGCCGTCGTGCGCTGTCTGTTACTTGCAGAGGTTCACTCCGACGACCGTGCAGCCTGGGGGCACGACAGACGCTGCTTCGTGCAGCAGAAGCGCAAGCACCCCACCCGTCACGGCGATGCCGGCCAGCACCGCGCCGGGCGTCCAGCCATTGCTGCCTGATCCCGCATCCACCTCCGTCGCGTAGACGCGCGGCCGCTTGGCAAAGTCCATTGCACCGACACCGAATTTCGAGAAGGATCCGGACTGCGGATCAAAGCGAACGTCCACCATCGTCAACCGGTTCGAATCCCAGCGCGCGTAGCGCGTTGACTGTGGACCCACTGCATGGGTCACGGTCAAGCCAAGATAAGGCCGCTGATGCGCCACCTGGCTGTCGATCCCGAAAGGCATCGCCAATTCCAGCATGACCCGAGTCTTGCTTTGCCACGGATCGGTTTGTGCAAGTGCGGGAACGCAGGCGAGCAGTGTCGCCGCACACACTGCGAAACGTGTCACGTTACTTCCAATTCCCTGATTACTGTTTTCAAACTTCTTCATCACCATTCATCCTTAAGCAGAAGATTTCAGTTGCGCCTGATTTGCGGGAGTTTCATCGTGAGCCGTCGACGTTCACAAGAATCTGGCGGTCAGGCAGTCGCAATCTTCCAGCCAGCAGTGCCAGATGTATTGAATAAAAGTGACATCAGC
>JBAXOZ010000406.1:0-1625 GCA_037132975.1 Comamonadaceae bacterium | reverse complement strand
ATCGTGAAATTTCCCTCGACGCCGATGCGGTAATCGGCCGACAGCAACAAAAAAGCGCCCTTGGCCACGGCGTGCCCGGGGCAGGCCACGATGATCGGATAGGGATGCGAGAGCATGCGCCGGGACAGCAGACTGCCCTGGGTGACCAGCGCGAGCGCATTTTCGGGCGAAGAAGTCATGACCTTGAGGTCATAGCCACCCGAGAGAATGCCCGGCTGCCCGGTGATGATGACAATCGCCTTGTCCTGTACGGCGCGGTCCAGCGCCTGATTGAAACCGTTGATGACATCGGGCGAGATGGCATTGACCTTGCCATTGCTGAGGGTCAGCGTCGCAACACCATCGTCCAACTGGTAGGAAACAAGTTCAGACACAATCCATCCCTTCGAAAATGAATACTTGACGTACTGTCAAAATGGCGAGTATGGCACTTTTTCCAACCCAACAATCCATGCGCATGGGCACGCTGCTGGTGATCCTGCAACTCGGTCTGCTGCTGCTCTTGACACTGCTGGCACTGCCCGCTGTTTTCCGGTTCGCGCTTCCCCTGAGTGCCTGGCTGCTGGCGGTGATGGCGGTCGCACTGGCGCTCTGGACCCTGCGCCACAACCGGTTGGGAAATTTCAGCATTCACCCCAAGCCCAAAGGCTCCGGTGTCCTGGTGACGAGCGGGCCGTACCACTGGATTCGTCACCCCATGTACAGCGCCGTGCTGCTCGGTGCGGCTGCGCTGGCCTGGCTGTCGAACCCGCTGGCAGGCTGGACGGCCTGGCTTGCGCTGGCGCTGGTGCTGCTATGGAAGTCGCGCCTGGAAGAGACCTGGCTGCAACAGCGCCATGCTGGCTACGCAGCCTACCTGCAGCGCAGCAAACGCTTCCTGCCCTGGGTGTTCTGAACGCCACGCGTGATCACAAGGTAAAAGTATCACCATAGACCGTGATCGTGATGGGCGACTTCAGCTTGAAATTTCCGCTGTCGTAGATGCTCTGGATGGCGTCGGCGCGACTGACCGACGCCGCCCAGCCCGCTGCCGTCGCCGAGTCGGCCGGGTGGAGCAGATCGTTGCGACGCTCACTCAGAAATTCCCGCAACCATCTTCTCTCATCCATACCGCTGCTTGGTGCCCCCCTGGCGGCATTGGTGGCCCGCTCTGCGATCTTGTTGACCGAGTCGTAGTCCTGCCCATGCCCGTGCTGAATGCCGGCCTCGTAAATCGCGAGTTTGGAGAATGGCAAGCGCAACCCCAGCTTGGCTGCAAGGTTGCGCGCCGGCTTCCGGTATAGCCTGTCGTTCACGGCATCCTGGGCGGCGATGAACTTGACGTCGGTCGCTGCCACTGGCCACGCTTTGTCGATACCCTCCAGACCCGATACGGAACTGCTGCCATTGACCTTTTGCAATGCCGGTAGAAAACGTACAAGAACATTGTCCGGGACCCGTGCCTGGTACTCCTTCACCACTTCGAGCATGTCACCCGTGCCCGAGGTGAACCCCGAGCGGCCCGCCGTATAGCCTCGGCCATCGTTGATGTTGGCGATAAAGGCGTACTGAATCACTGTGGTTGAGTTCTCGAACACGCTGACGATCTTGTCCTCGATCTCGATCTGATGCGTTTCCATTGCGCC
>JBAXOZ010000405.1:0-1625 GCA_037132975.1 Comamonadaceae bacterium | reverse complement strand
CGCACGCCTGTACGCCGTGGACGTATCCAAGAACATCGAGCGCAAGGGCAATTTCTCGTACCTGTCATGGCCCTACGCCGTGGCTCAGCTGCGGCTGGCCTACCCGACCGCGTCCTGGGAGGTACGCCGCTTTAACGGCTTGCCCTACCTCGCCTGTGAGGCTGGCGTCTTCGTGGAAGTCGCCGTCTGCGTCGAGGGTGTCACCCTGAGCCAGGTTCACCCAGTTCTGGACGGACGTAACCGCCCGATCCTGGCACCTACGGCGTTTGACATCAATACCAGCATTCAGCGTTGTCTGGTCAAGGCGATTGCGCTGCATGGCCTGGGGCTGTATGTGTACGCTGGGGAGGACTTGACGCAGGCTAGTACCGAAGCGGCCAACGATCCGGTGGCAGAGGCTAAACCTGAGCCTCGTGTGGAGATCAAGCGCAATGGCCCGACCATCACTGGTCAGCAGCAGGTGGTGATCCAGAAGCTCGTGATGGAGGTGGGGACCGACATGAACCGGCTGCTGGAGCACTTCGGCGTGCGCCAGCTGCGCGATCTGCCCGCAGCGGAGTACATGCGGGTGGTGCGCTCCCTTGAGAAACGGAGGGCTTGATCATGGCTACGATCATTCAACTCACTCAGGGCAGCCAGGAATGGCTGGACTACCGGCTGGCGATGCGCAATGCGTCGGAGTCGGCTGCGGTGCTGGGAGCCAACCCCTGGATGTCTGCGCATCAGCTCTGGCTGCTCAAAACGGGCCGCTCGATGACTAAGGTCACTGCGGCCATGCAGCACGGTACCGACACGGAGCCTGCTGCCAGGGCAGCGTATGAGGCTCATTCCGGCGAAGTAATGCAGCCGCTGGTGCTGCAGGATGGTCTTTACTCGGCCAGCCTGGATGGCATGGACCTGGACGGACAGCTGATCCTGGAGGTGAAGTGCCCGTACAAGGGTCAGACTTCGGCATTGTGGAACGATGCCGTGGTCGGACTGGTGCCCCAGTACTACCGGCTACAGGTGCAGCATCAGCTGATGGTCAGCGGTGCTGCGCTGGCGCACTTCTGGGTGTTCGACGGCACGCAGGGGCTGCTGCTGCCGATCGAACGCGACGAGGATGCCATGCAGGCCATCAGAGCGGGCTGGGACGGGTTTCAGATGTACCTGGACACCGACACCCCACCGCCACTGACGGACGCCGATACGGTGGTTCGGGAGGACAGCGGCTGGAGTCTGGCGGCACAGGCGTTTATGCAGGCCAAGGCACAGGCTGAGGCAGCCGACGCTGTGCTGGTACAAGCCAGACAGGCACTGGTGGCCCTGGCACAGCACCCGCGTGAGCAGGGAGCTGGTGTGGCTGTGACCCGGTTCTGGAAGGCCGGGAACGTGGACTACAAGCGGGTGCCGGAGCTCAAGGGTGTGGACCTGGGGCTGTATCGGGGGAAGGCGCGGGAGGAGGTGAGAGTTACGCTGGGCAGCTAACCCCGCACGGACCAAATATCGACATTGGAAAAATGGTATCCCAGATGGTATCCCAGGACCCAAAAAGACGAAAGGGTTAGCACGTACTTACGTGCTAACCCTTGTCTTTACTGGTGCGGCTGGCAGGAATTGAACCCACGACCCCTTGGTTCGTAGCC
>JBAXOZ010000404.1:0-1630 GCA_037132975.1 Comamonadaceae bacterium | reverse complement strand
CTAGGAGTCTGGGCGGCAGAAACTAGGGTTGCCACCAACAACGCGATGTGAGGTGAGGCGTTAATTGGGGATGAGCACCAGCTACATCCCTTACCAGCCCGATCAGCAGTATCTTTTGCCCTGTGCCTTGCAGGAATGGTTACCCCAAGGCCACTTGGCGTACTTCATCAGCGACACCGTGGACAGCCTGAACCTGAGCGCCTTTCATGTGCGCTACGCAGGAGGTGGGTCACGCAATCAACCGTTTCACCCGGCCATGATGGTCAAGGTGATGGTCTATGCTTACGCCACCGGCGTATTTAGTTCACGCAAGATTGCCAAGAAGCTGCATGAAGACGTAGCCTTTCGCGTGCTGGGTGCAGCCAACTTTCCGGCCCACCGCACGATCCGGGACTTTCGTGCATTGCACCTCAACGAGTTCACCGAACTGTTTATCCAGGTCGTACGCTTGGCGCGCGAGATGGGCCTGGTCAAGCTGGGCACCATCGCCGTGGACGGCACCAAGATCAAAGCCAACGCCAGTCGCCACAAGGCCATGAGCTATGGGCGCATGCAGACAGCAGAAGCTGAGCTCAAAGCACAAATCACCGCGCTGGTGAAGAAGGCGACCAGCACCGACGAAGCCGAGAAGAACGAACCCGATCTGGACATCCCGGCCGAGATCGAACGCAGGCAAGTGCGCCTGGCTGCAATTGAAGCGGCCAAGGCCCGGTTGGAAGAGCGTCAACGCCAAAGCGATGCACAGCGCGGGCGCACGCCAGACGATGAGCGCAAGCCCAAGGACAAAGATGGCAAACCCAAAGGAGGCAAGCCTTACCAGCGCGACTTCGGCGTTCCTGCGCCCAAGGAGCAGGACAGCTTTACCGATCCGCAGGCGCGCATCATGAAGCGTGCTGGTGGCGGGTTTGACTACAGCTACAACGCACAGACAGCAGTGGACGAGGCCGCACACATCATCGTGGTCGCCGAGGTCGTCAACACAAGCTCGGACGTACACCAACTACCCATGGTGCTCAGCGCTGTCAAGACAAACACGGGTTCATCGGCCGCACAAGCATTGGCCGATGCGGGCTACCGCAGTGAGGTGGTGATGGCCGAACTGGCAATGACTCAACCCGATACGGAACTGGTCATTGCCTTGGGCCGTGAAGGCAAGGTGCTGGCCAAACCCAGGGATGCGCAGCGCTATCCGCATACGGTGGCGATGGCCGCCAAGTTCGAAACAGGACAAGGAAAAGCCGACTACCGAAAACGCAAATGGATTGCAGAGCCACCCAACGGCTGGATCAAGAATGTTCTGGGGTTCAGGCAGTTCAGCATGCGCGGACTACATAAAGCGCAAGCCGAGTTCAAACTCGTGTGTCTGGCGCTCAATCTGCGCAGAATGGGGGCCATGCAGGCCTGTTGAGGCAAAAGAAGCCGGAAAAACACAAATATGCCGGGTTGAGCCATGTGCAAAAGTCATCACGTCACAACCGACAAAGGTGTTGATGGACGCACTCACCACAACCCAGATGACTTTGCATCGCCAATCGTCAAAGTCGCGTTTGTCGAAAAACTTCTGGCGCCCAGACTCCTAGGGTTTACCCGAATCAAGTGGTATCGCGTTCGACAATGGTGAAGCCGACGT
>JBAXOZ010000403.1:0-1651 GCA_037132975.1 Comamonadaceae bacterium | reverse complement strand
ACCTCCTGCACGTTGCGCGCGCGCCCAAAGCCCAGCGACGAGTCGGTGGCGCGCACGTTGCCCAGGTTGGCGTCCTTGAGCGCGTAGGCGGTCTTGGCGGTCCAGGTCAGTCCGGCGCGTGGGATCACCACCACCGGGCCCCAGCGGGTAGTCCAGACGGTGCGTGTTTTGGTCTCCAGCGTGCCGTTGGCTGCAGGCACCTGGATGCTCACGCTGCGCGGCGTCATCTTGACCGCCTGGCCATCGAGCATGTAGCTGGTGGGGTCGCCTGCGGCCAGCGTCAGCTCATGCAGGGTGAAGCGTTTGCCGGTGGAGACGGTGTGTGACCAGGCGATGTCTTTGTTGAAGCCGATGGTGACATTGGGAAAGTTGCCAATGCCCACGCCCATCACGTCCAGGTTGCCGGGGATGGTGAGGTGCACTTGCCAGAAGCGGTTGACACCGGCCCAGGGGAAGTGCGGGTTGCCCAGCAGCAAGCCGCTGCCGTTGGCGGTGGTGTCCTTGCCAAAGGCCCAGGCGTTGGAGCCCAGCGGCGAATCAAGCAAACCGGCCTCGCGCATCACCTCTGCGGCATCGGCCAGCGTTACCGGTTCGGCCACGGCGCTGGTGGCCGCAGCGGGTGGGCGTGCGTCGAGCATGGCGTCGGCAAGTGCTGCCGTGGCCGCTTGCACTGCGGTGAGCTCGGCCTGGCGGCGAAACTCGGCCAGCGTCATCGGTTTGACCCAAGCCTGGCCGTTGCAGGCTGCGGGCAGCTTGCCGGCCTGGTCAGCCAGATAGCGGTTGTAGCCCGCCACGGCCCCGCGCGCCAGCGCTTGCGATTCGGCACTGGCAGCACCCCAGGCGCGCTCCAGCGCGGCGTCGTCCATGTGGGCGGCAATAAAGAAATCGATCTGCTCGTTGGGAAACATGCGCCGCGCCAGCAGGCCCTGGGTGCTGCCACCAAAGTAACGCGAGCGCTCGCCACGCACGGTAACGAGTTGGTCGGCAGTCATGCAGACATTGTCTTGCGCATAGGCGTAGGCCATGGCGTAGGCAAGGGTCTCGGGGTCGGGCGCGCTGATGTGGGCCACGCCGTTGGCGGTGCGCGCAATGGTGGCGGTGCGTGCGTCCGTCCCCGCCGGAGGGCTGGCGCAGGCGGCCAGCAAGGCGGTGGACAGGGCCAGTAAGCGGGTGCATGCCTGGAAGGCAAAAGGGGTAGGGCGCAGGTTCATGAAACTCCTTGAGGGGGTGGCTTGGGCCAAGCGCCCATGGTGGTCACACCCGCGCTGGCGCGCAATGGGTGTTCTCCCTAGGGCGGGCCGGGCAAAGACGCGCTGGTGACAAGGCGCGAAAGTTCAGCCTGCCCGATGGGCGGGCGCAGCAGCCAGGGCACGACGTAGGTGCGTTTGGACAAGCCGTTGGCAACGCGCTGCATTTGTGCTTGCTCGCCTTGCAGCCGTGCCGCCAGCAACGGGTCGGCGCTGCCCGCCGCCAGCACACTCTTGTTGATCACCCAGGCAAAAGGCTCAATGGCGGCGCGGCGCAAATCGTCCTGCAGGGCCTGGGCTTGGGACACGGGCGTGGTCTCGGGCAGGGTGACCAGAATGATCCGGGTGTAGGCCGGGTCTTGCAGCCGCATCAGCGGGGTGACCAGGTGGCCCGAGGCCTTGCC
>JBAXOZ010000402.1:0-1654 GCA_037132975.1 Comamonadaceae bacterium | reverse complement strand
GCCGCTACCTCAAGCTCGGTTATTCACGCCCGTTCGGGCACGACGGCCTGCGCGCTGGCATCAGTGCCTCGGCCATGCAGTACCAACTGCTGGGCGAGGACTTTGCCGCGCTCAACTCCAAGGGCGATGCCAGTACGCTGGGCCTGAACGCCAGCTACCCCCTGCTGCGCAGCGGTACCCGCAATATGTCGCTGGCCGGCGCCATTGACCGCAAGGACTACTACAACGAAGCCAATGCACTTGCGACATCGGAGAAGCGCATCCACACCGCGCTGTTCGCACTCAACGGCGACCTGCTCGATGGCCTGGGCAACGGCGGCATGACGCTGTGGGGCATCAACCTGACCGCAGGCCAAGTCGATCTGTCGGCCAACGCCACCAACGAGACTGCTGACCAGAACGGCCCCGCCACCGCTGGCAGTTACCAAAAGCTTGGCTACAGTCTGGCACGGCTGCAGCGCGTAAGCGACCAAAGCACGTTGTGGCTTTCGCTCAGCGGCCAGCGCGCCCGCAAGAATCTGGACTCGTCTGAGAAGTTCTCGCTTGGAGGTCCGCAAGGCGTGCGCGCCTACCCGCTGATGGAAGGCTCGGGCGATGACGGCTGGCTGGCCACCTTGGAGGCGCGCTACAACCTCACGTCCGACCTGCAACTCAGCGCCTTCTACGACCACGGTGCCATCACGCAAAGCCACAACGCCGACTACACCGGTGCACCGCTGGTCAACGAGGCCAGCCTGAAAGGTGCCGGCATCGGCCTGAGCTGGTCGCAACCTGGCAGCTTTACCTTGCGCGCGGCTTGGGCACGGCGCATTGGCGACAACCCGCTGGCCTCGGCCAGCACCGGCGCTGATGGCGACGGCAGCCTCAAGTTAAATCGCTTCTGGCTCAGTGCCATTGTGCATTTCTGATAACCATGCAGACCTCAGGCCGTCTTCTGCGCGAAATGGGCATCAAGCTGCTTGAGCAGATCAAGGCCGCGCTGTGCCTTGCCAGCACCGTTCTGCGCACGCAGGCGAAAGCGGGTCTCGGCGTCGAATTCGGCCAGCATCAGTGTGGTCATTTCATCGATCAAGCGGTTCAGCGGCGTGCCGCGCGTCTTGGCCAGCGCCTTGAGCCGCTGGTGCTTGTCGTCGGGCAGGCGAACAGTTAAGGCTCCCATGTCATATCTCCTTCAAAAAATCTTCTGGCGAAAGCACCCGCAATTGCGGGAAGCGCAACTCCATCCGGGCCACATCACGCAAATTGCGGGTCACGATGTAATCCGCGCCACCGGCCACCGCCAGCTCGACCAGGTGGTTATCGGCTTCATCGGGCAAATTGGGTCGCCACGCGTAATACACCCGCGTCCACTGGCAATGGGCAAAGAAAATGTCGAGCAACTCCGCGCGCTGCGCTGCGTTCAAGGGGCATCGCTCAAACAGATCGACACGTCCAAACACATCTTCGTACTCGTTGAGCAGGGCGTTGCCCATCAGCGGCTGGCAGCGCCCCTTCAGGCAGGCGGCCACCACGCGCGTCGACGCGCCAGCGCCAAGGCAGGCACCCAGCATCACATAGGTGTCGATCACAACATTCATACAAAGATGGTATCAAAAATGCCACCAGCACTCAAGATCACGACAGGGATCACTCCATGAACAAGACCTTCACCCTC
>JBAXOZ010000401.1:0-1657 GCA_037132975.1 Comamonadaceae bacterium | reverse complement strand
TACCGCAAGGCGATTGGCGCGGCGCGGGAGGAGATCCTGATTGCCAACGCCTATTTTTTGCCAGGCCGAAAGTTGCGCAAGGGGCTGATTCTTGCCGCCCGGCGCGGCGTGCGGGTTCGTTTGTTGCTGCATGGCCGGTACGAATACTTCATGCAGTACTACGCGACCCGACCAGTCTATGGGGCACTACTGGCTGCAGGGGTTGAAATATTTGAATACTCAGCCGGTTTCCTGCACGCCAAGGTCGCGGTCATCGATGGACATTGGGCCACCGTCGGTTCTTCCAATCTGGACCCATTGAGTTTGCTGCTGGCGCGTGAAGCCAACGTGGTGGTCGAAGACGCCGCATTTGCACAGGATCTGCAGGCACGGCTGGAAGATGCCATGCTGCAGGGCGGCGTCCAAATTGATCCGGCGGCTTACGCAAATCGGCCTCTGCGTCAGCGTTTGCTGGATGCTCTGGCCTTTGGCTTGATGCGCAGCCTGCTTTTTCTCTACGGAAAGCGCTATTGATTCAATAGCAAGTCAGGCTTGATTGGAAAGGGGAAATGGCCAAAAACCCTACTGCCAAAACGCTGATAACATGACCTCATGTTAATGAAAAGTCAAAGCACCATGAATCCAGTCGATGCCGATGAGGGGACACCCGTATCTATGAAGATCCGGGAGCGTCTGCTGGCTGCACGCAAACGTTTCAATGCCAACGACAACATTGCCGACTTTCTCGAGCCGGGGGAACTTGAACTCCTGCTCGATGAGGTGGAAGAGAAAATGAAAGGCGTCTTGAGCAGTCTGGTGATTGACACCGAACGTGATCACAACACCGATCAGACCGCACGCCGCGTCGCCAAACTGTACGTCAACGAGGTCTTTCGTGGGCGCTACGTCAGCGCGCCGGCGATCACCGAGTTCCCCAACGCCGAGCATCTCAATGAGTTGATGATTGTCGGACCGATCACCGTGCGCAGTGCCTGCAGCCATCATCTTTGTCCCGTTATCGGACAGATCTGGATCGGTGTGCTGCCGAACGAACACACCAATGTGATCGGACTGTCAAAGTACGCCAGGCTGGCCGAGTGGGTCATGGGTCGACCGCAGATTCAGGAAGAAGCGGTGGTTCAACTGGCCGATCTGATTCAGCAAAAGACGCAGCCCGATGGTCTGGCCATCGTCATGGAAGCAACGCATTTTTGTATGGGCTGGCGCGGCGTCAAGGACATGGACAGCAAGATGATCAATTCGGTCATGCGGGGCAGTTTCCTGAAAGATCCGAACCTGCGCCGCGAATTCCTCTCGCTCATTCCCAAGAAGGGCTGATCATGTTGGTACGTTTGCTATACGCCAGCCGTGTCATTGACACCAGCCCCGAGGCGATTGAAGCTATTTTGGCGCAGTCACGCAAACACAATCCGGAGTGCGGTATTACCGGCATTCTTTGTTACGGCGGCGGCATATTCCTGCAGGCCATTGAGGGTGGGCGCATGCCGGTGAGCGAACTCTACGGGCATATTCAAAGAGACCCTCGCCACAAGGATCTGGTGCTGCTGCACTACGAAGAAATCGCGGAACGCCGCTTTGGCGGCTGGACCATGGGTCAGGTCAATATGTCCAAGATCAATGCATCGATCTTGCTGAAATACGCCGAAAAACCTGAGCT
>JBAXOZ010000400.1:0-1660 GCA_037132975.1 Comamonadaceae bacterium | reverse complement strand
CCTCGGCGCTGAGTTGCGTGAGGATCAACTCCGAGTCGGTCAAGGCTTTGGGGCATCCTAGCGATACCATACCTATACGCGGGATTTTTTCTTTTATTTCGTTCATGGGGTGTAGTTTGACAGGTCTTGTATATAGCTATATGCGGTTCAGCGATCCGCGCCAGGCTTCGGGTCACAGCAGCGAGCGCCAAATGGCTTACGCCGCCCAGTGGGCCGCTGAACACGGCCTCCTTCTGGACGAAACGCTCTCGCTGCGGGATGAGGGTCTATCGGCCTACCACCAGCGGCACATCAAGTCCGGGGCACTCGGCGTCTTCCTGGTCGCTGTCGAACAGGGCCGGATACCCACGGGGTCCGTGCTGGTGGTGGAAGGCCTCGACCGGCTTTCGAGGGCAGAGCCGATCCAGGCCCAGGCCCAACTGGCTCAGATTGTAAATGCCGGCATCACGGTGGTGACGGCCAGCGACGGAAAGAAGTACAGCCGCGAGCACCTCAAGGCCAACCCGATGGACCTTGTGTATTCGCTCCTGGTCATGATTCGCGCCCATGAAGAAAGCGACACCAAGAGCAAACGAGTGCTGGCCAGCATCAGAAAACAGTGCGAGGGCTGGATCGCTGGCACAAACCGCGCGCTGATTCGAAATGGTAAAGACCCGGTCTGGCTGCGGCTGGTCGATGGCCAGTGGCAGGAAATACCAGAACGCGTGGCGGCCGTGCGCGAAGGCCTGCGGTTGTACCTGATCGGGTATGGAGCCACCAAGATCATCGAGCGGCTGACCGAGCAGGGGCTATCCCTGACAGGACGCGGCCCCCAATCGCTGCAAATCTACCGGCTGGTGAAACAACGGGCATTGATCGGCGAAAAAGAAATGGCCCTGGGCACCGATACCTACCGAATACCCGGCTACTACCCTGCCCTACTTACCAAGGCCGAGTGGGACGGCCTGCAGATGGCTAACAGCGGGCGTGGCAGGCGCAAGGCCAAGGGTCCAGTGCCTCACATACTCACCGGCATCGGAATCACTGTATGCGGCTATTGCGGCCGCGCGCTGGTTGGGCAGAACATTGGCACCCGCAACCGGGACGAACTCGGCCGCATCCAGCCAGGCCACAGACGCCTGCACTGCACCAGCTACTCGCACGGCGGCTGCTCGGTCGGCGGGTCCGTATCCGTCTACCCGTTCGAGCGGGCGCTGATGGAGTACTGCTCGGACATCGTCAACCTACAGGCGCTATATGGAGCTGATCGGTCGGCCGGACCTATGGCCAAGCTGACCAAAGCCCGGCAGGACCTGGTGGACGTGGCCAGCAAGCTGGAAAAGCTCACCGACGCCATGCTGGCCAGCGCTGAGGATGGCATTCCGCTGACCTTTGCCAAGCGTGCCCGCGAGCTGGAGGCAGAGCAACAGCGGCTAGAGGCCACCATCCAGGAGGCAGAGCGCGATTTGGCCGCAACGGCACGCACCGACATTCAGGGCACTGACGAAGCGTGGAAGCGCCTTGCGGCCGGTGTGGAGGCGCAGGAATACGAAGCACGCCTGCAAACCCGCCAGCTGGTAGCCGATACCTTCGAGCGCATCGTGATTTATCAGCGTGGTGTGCGACCGACACCTACCGAAGACAAAGGCCCGATGGACATGATGCTGATGGCGAAAGGCGG
>JBAXOZ010000399.1:0-1662 GCA_037132975.1 Comamonadaceae bacterium | reverse complement strand
GCCTTCAATACCGACGTCGCCACAACGACACTCTGGGCCTGGGACAGCGCCCAATTCAAATGGTATTTCTACGCCCCCAGCCTGCAGGCCCAGGGCAGCACGGCGCTCAGTGACTACATCAAGACCAACGGCTACCTGGACTTCGCATCGGCCAGCAAGACCCTCGGGCCGGGTACAGGTTTCTGGATCTACAAGCCCTGAACTTTTTCAAAGAATGGTCCCATGCCAACATACGCCGAACCCCCAAGCATCGACATGACCGCCCCGACGGTCATGAGCTTCAGCCCGGCCGACGAAGCCACAGCAGTGGCGGTGGGCGCGAACATCTTCCTGACGTTCAGCGAAAGCATCGCCCGGGGCACAGGCAACATCCTGCTCAAAACCGCAGCAGGCACCGTGGTGGCGACCTACGACGCAGCCAGCAGCACCAACCTCTCCATCTCCGGCAGCACCCTGACCCTCAACCCGAGCGACGATCTGGCCAGCAGCAGAGCCTATTCGGTAGAGTTTGCCGCGGGCAGCATCATCGACATGGCGGGTAACAAGTACGCCGGTACCACCAGCTACAACTTCACCACCACCCATCCCGTGCTCTACAGCGGCACTCGTGCCAGCTACACCCTGACCCCGACGAGCAACGGCTTTAGCCTGACTGACACCACGGGAGCAGCTGGCACCAGTACCTTGCAAAACGCGGAGCGCATCAAGTTCTCCGATGGTGGCATTGCGCTCGATGTCGGTGCCACCCAATCTGCGGGCCAGACAGTGCTGTTGCTGGGGGCTGTGTTACCGGGTAGGCTGGTCTTTGACGCCACCAAGCAAGCCTTGCTTGGTGCAGCCATCGATCTGTTCGATCAGGGCTTCAGCCTGCAAACGCTTTCTGGTGCGGTGATGCGACTGCCAATCTGGGATGTGCTCACTGGCAAAGCCACACCAAGCAATACCGACATCGCCACTTACCTGCTGACCAACGTCAACGGGGTGGTACCTGATGGGGCGACGCTGAACACAGCGGTAGCTGCAATGGACAGCGAAACCAGCTTTGCCACGCAGGGAAATTTCTTGTGGCATCTGGCCGAGTCAAGCACTAATCAGACCCACGTCGGACTGGTTGGCTTGGCGGAGACCGGTTTGGCGTATGGGTGGTAAATCCAGATGAAACTTCTTGCAATTGTTATCGCTTCTTTGATGCTGCTGGCTTGTGGCGGAACTGACTCCGGTTCTGCAAGTAGCTCTGGCGCCAGCCCACCAGCCTTTGATCCGCCACCGACACCGGGGCGTTAGCCTTAACAACCAAGTCCAACGGCTGCTATCAGGAAGGCAGATCGAAAAGTCGACCGTCGCCTGAGTGTCTCTTCCGGCTGTAGAACGTGAAAACTGCTTGACGTAACCACCACCGTCAACAAGAGACACCAAAGCGACATTCAACTTTCCGAACTGCTTGCTCGAAAGCCGTCATTCAATAGCTAGTGCGACCGTAGGCGGTATCTGAAAGCGAATAAGCACTGCATCGAATGATTGTCAGAGGTCGTGTGGTGCGTGCGTAACCGAATCACCGAGCTCCAGTGCAATATCACGGAACCGTGCTTCGACTTGCTGGAATGCATCAACAATCGCAGGATCGAAACTGATGCCCTTGAGACCGAGAATTTCGACAGTCGC
>JBAXOZ010000398.1:0-1681 GCA_037132975.1 Comamonadaceae bacterium | reverse complement strand
TTAATTGCATATTTTGCTGGCATGATTCTAGGATACCCTGTAGGATACCTACATGTCAAACGCTAAAACCGCCGCCCCCCCGCTCGACCACCCCATCCTCTTCTCCGATCTGGGCGCGCGTCAGGTCGTCGCCGATTTCTCTGGCGGCACCCTCTCCACCGATGCCGGCGCCTTGCTGCTGCGCCAGGTCGATGACCACCTCCAGCTAACCCACAGCCTGGCCCTATGCTTTGCGGACCAGCGCCATCAAGCCTGGGTCGAACACTCGGTGCGCCAGATGCTGGCGCAGCGCATCTACGGCCTGGCTCTGGGGTATGAGGATATCAATGACCACCAACAGGTGCGACGGGATCCCTTACTGGCCACCGCTTGCGACAAGACCGATCCCCTGGGAGCCCAGCGGCTCCATCCCGCCGACCGTGGCATCGCCCTGGCCGCCCCGGCCACGCTCAACCGCCTGGAGTTATCCAACAACAGGAACACCCGCTGCCACAAAGTGCCCCACGATCCAGCCAAAATCCAAGCGTGCCTGCTGAACCTGGGGGTGCGCTGCCTGCCCAAGCACACCCGGGAGATCGTGCTGGATTTGGACGCCATGGGGCATCGGTTGCATGGCTTGCAGGAAGGGCGGCACTTCAACGCTTACTATGATGACTATGTCTATCTGCCGCTCTACGCCTTTGTGGGTGACTTCCCCTTGTGGGCACAACTGCGCACCGCCGAGCACGAGGCGGCCCACGGCGTGGTGCCGGCGCTGGAGCAGATGGTGGCGGCCATTCGCAAGCGCTGCCGCCGGGCGCGCATCATTGTGCGCGGGGATAGCGGTTTCTGCCGGGATGAAATCATGGCCTGGTGCGAGGCGCAGCCGCAGGTTTACTACTGTCTGGGCTTGGCCAAGAACTCCGTGCTGATCCAGAAGTTGGGGCCGACGCTGGTGGATGCCCGCATCCGTTCTTGTCTGAGCGGCGCGCCGATGACGCGCAGCTTTGCCCAGTTTGAATATCAGACCCAGGACAGCTGGAGCCGCCCCCGCCGTGTCATTGGCAAGGCCGAAGTGCTGACGCAGGGGGAAAATCCGCGCTTTGTGGTGACCAATCTGCCGGCCCAGGGGTTCAAGGGGGACAAGGATCCAACCCGGTTCATCGCCTCACGGCTCTACGAAGAGCTCTACTGCGCTCGCGGAGAGATGGAGAACCTGCTCAAGCAGCAAGTGCTGGACTTGCGGGCCAACCGGATGAGCACTCACCATCTGGCCAGCAACCAGTTTCGGCTGTGGGAATCGGCGTTTGCGTACCTGTTGCTGGAGCGCTTGCGCACGCAGGGGCTGGCCGGCACGGAGTTGGAGCGGGCGACGGCGGGGAGTTTGCGTTTGAAGCTGCTGAAGGTGGCGGCGCAGGTTCGCGTGAGTGTACGCCGGGTCTATGTGCAACTAAGCAGCAGCTATCCGCTGCAATCGCTATTTCGACTGTGCCAGGCGCGGTTGATGCGGCTGGTGCCAGCGACGGGTTGAACACAGGGGGGGGGAACCGTTGTGAATGGAGTCAGGGAAGGGGTGTGTTCAAAAACGAGCAAATTACTTGACTAAATGGGCAAAGGCAGTTTCGTAGCCGAGAAGAGGCGGCAAAAGGTCTCGCCGGAGTTGAATTTCCGGGAAAAACGTTCTGCACCACGACAAAACGGA
>JBAXOZ010000397.1:0-1690 GCA_037132975.1 Comamonadaceae bacterium | reverse complement strand
AGCGCAACGCGACCGGCCGCACCCGGCTTGTTGTCAACGATGACGTTCTGATCCAGTGCCACCTTCAAGCGTTCGGCCAGCAGCCGCGCCACCACATCGACCGAGCCGCCGGGCGGAAAACCGACCAGAATCTTCATCACCGGTTTATCCTGAGCACGCAGCAATGCAGGAGTCGCCAGCAAACCCAGTGCCGCCGCACTGGCCAGAGTCTGAAATTGTCGTCTTTGCATCTTGAATCCTTGTCGAAAAGTGGGTGGTGGAAAACTGCCTGCCAGTTTGCTTGAACGCCGAAAACATTCTATTGGGGTTTTCAGCAGCTATTATTCGCAGCAACCTGGAGACAAAGCATGCCTGTCATTGACGTCCACACCCACATGTTCACACCCAAATGGCTTGAATTACTCAAGAGCGAGGGCGGCATCTACAACATCAAGACCCGCCCCGACGGGCAGCAGGAGGTGTTCCGGGGCAACACGCCGGTGGTGATTCCGCAGCGCGGTCATTTTGACTATGAACTGCGCATCAAGCACATGGACGCGGCCGGCATCGATATCTCCATCGTTTCACTGACCTGCCCCAATGTGTACTGGGGTAACGAAGAGATCAGCTGTCGCGCAGCGGTGGAATCCAACGACACCATGGCGCAGGCGCAGACCACTTACCCTGATCGGATCCGCTGGTTCACATCCCTGCCCTGGGAATACCCGCAACGTGCTGTGGAGGAGTTGGCGCGCAGTTGCGACAAGGGCGCGGTGGGCGTGATGGTGCTGGCCAATGTGTCGGGCCGCAGCCTGACCGATCCGTTTTTTGCCCCGATCTGGGCCGAGATCGACCGACGCGCGCTGCCGGTGCTGGTGCATCCCACCGACCCACCGGGCGTGGACATGATGGATATGACGAAGTTTGATTTAAGCTGGTCGGTCGGCTTCATGTTTGACACGACGCTGGCCCTCACGCGCATGATTTTCGAGGGCTTCTTCGATCAATATCCGAATCTGAAAATCATCGCCTCCCACGGCGGTGCCACCCTGCCTTACCTGATCGGCCGCTTTGAAAAGGGCGACGAGGTGGAGATTCCGCAGCGCCGCCAGATGAAGCGCAAGCCGAGCGATTACCTGCGTCATATCTACTACGACAGCATCACCTACAACCTGGGCGCGCTGCAGTACCTGGTCTCGGTCGTGGGCGCCGAGCATGTGATGCTGGGTACCGACTGGCCGCACCAGGTGCACGACACGAAAGGCGCTTTCGCCAACACAGCAGCCTTGCCGCAGGCCCAGTGCGATGCGATTCGGGGAACGAACGCGCTGCGGGTTTTCGATATCAGCGCCTGAGTGCGCTGGAGAGTCGCACCATGACCGCTGCTGCAGCGCGCCCCAACATCATCTTCATTGTTTGTGATGATCTGGGCTTTGCCGACCTCGGTTGCTATGGCGGTCGCGCCGCGACCTTCGGCCCGGTCTCACCGGTGCTGGACGACCTGGCCGCGCACGGCCTGCGGTTCACGCAGGGTTATGCCAATTCTCCGGTGTGTTCGCCGACACGCTTTGCCCTGATGACGGGACGCTACCAGTACCGTCTGCGTGGCGCGGCAGAAGAACCCATCAACAGCAAGAGCCGTGGCAGTGCGACGCTGGGACTTCCGCCCGAGCACCCGACGCTGCCATCCCTGTTGCGCAACAGCGGCTAC
>JBAXOZ010000396.1:0-1699 GCA_037132975.1 Comamonadaceae bacterium | reverse complement strand
GGGTCCAGCGCCATGCCAGTTGCAGCCGCGTTGCGCGCTTCCAGCACCGCCGCCGTACTGGCCGGGGCCGCCTCTTGCACCGGCATGTTCTTGACCAGCATGTCGGCCAGGCCCAGGGAATTACGCTTGGCCATCTGGACTGAGACTTCGCGGTCAAACATGCCTTCAAAGGTTTCCTTGCCGGAGGAGTCGGACACGTCGCTCTTGATAACGGAGTCGCGCATGGACTTCATCATCATCTGGATGAACAGGGCCTCAAACTGCTGCGCGGTTTGGCGCACCGCGGCCTTGCCGTCCTGGCGCGCCTGGGCCTTGAGCTGGCCCAGACCGTCAAAGTCCAGATACGAGCTCGGAGCAACCGCCGTACTGACGGGAGGCGCTGCCGATGAGGAAGAAAGGGGGTCCATGTGTGCTCCGTGCAGACTTAGATCACCAGCAGTTCGGCGCGCAGGCTGCCCGAACTCTTGAGCGCTTCCAGGATGGCAATCAGCGCCGAAGGCGTAGCACCCACCTGGTTGACGGCATCGACAATCTGGCGCAAGTCGACGCCAGGCTGGAACAGGAACATCGGCTTATTGGGCTCGTTGACCTTGATGTCGACGTTTTGCACCTCTTTGGTCTGGCCTTGCGAGAACGCGTTGGGCTGCGACACTTCGTTGGTGGCAGACACCGTGACCGAAATCGTTCCGTGGGTGACGGCAGCGGCGGTTACGCGCACATTGCGGCTGATAACCACGGTGCCGGTGCGGGCGTTGACCACCACGCGCGCAGCCGGTTCGCCCGGTATCACGTCCAGATTTTCCACCATGCTCATGAAGGCCACGCGCTGGGTGGTGTCCATGGGAGCGCGCACAACGATGGAAACGCCGTCAAGCGCCTGCGCTACGTCGGGCCCGAACTTTTCGTTGATGGCAGCCACAATGGTTGAAGCGGTGGTGAAGTCGCTGTCGCGCACGTTGAGCAAGACGTTGTCGGCCTTGTCAAACGGGTTGTCCACCGCACGCTCTACGCTGGCACCGCCAGGAATGCGCGAAGCTGTAGTCACACCCACCGCCACTTTGGAGCCGGCACCGCCGACATCGACTGCCGTGGCGGGCAAGGCACCTTGTGCCAGGGCGTAAAGCTCGCCATCGACACCGCGCAGGCTGGTCAAGAGCAGGCTGCCCCCGCGCAGGCTGGTGGCCTTGCCGATGGCTGACACGTTGATGTCGATACGCTGACCGGGCTTGGCCATACCAGGCAGGTCGGCGGTCACCATCACGGCGGCAACGTTCTTGAGGTCGGCCTTGGAGGGCATGGTTGCCACATCAAAACTGGTGAGCCCATTTTCCTGGTTCACACCCATGCGATTGAGCAGGGTCTTGATGCTTTGGGTGGTGTAGGACAGGTCGCCGTCGCCCGTGCCCTGCAAGCCTACGATCAAGCCAAAACCAATGAGCTGGTTGCTGCGCATGGCCGCAATATTGGCCAGGTCCTTAATGCGATCAGCGTGTGCCGTTGAAAACGGCGCGGCGCACAACAGCAGGGCCAGCAAGGCACCCTTTGATTGCCGTGCAGCGCCTTCCATGCTCCGTCGCGCTGTCATTGCGAATGACTTCTCCGTCATTGCGAACAACTTATCCGTCATCGCGAGGCCACGCCCCTTCTTCGTCATCGCGAGGCCGAAGGCCGTGGCGATCCATGACTTCATGCCCGCATG
>JBAXOZ010000395.1:0-1701 GCA_037132975.1 Comamonadaceae bacterium | reverse complement strand
TTGAGCTGCTCGTCGGCAAACACGCTCCACCAGCGCCCCTTGGGCTGCAGGTCGCTAGGGCTGGCAGCACGCCACGGCAGTTCGGATTGCCAAGCGGTTGGCAAATCACTTTGCGGCTTGACGTAGGCTGGAGGCGTAGCGCATCCCATGGCCACAACGAGCCCGCACAGTGGCACAACAAGGCGCCAGGAACGGCACCAGGTCACGGGGCCGCCCTTTTGCTGCCATCACTGGCCTTAGCCTGTGCCGTGGGCGCAGCGGCGTCATCCTCGGCGGCAGAACGGGTTACTTCGTCGCCCTCCACCAGCGAGTCGGACGGGTTGAGCACCATCCGGTCCCCGTTGTCCAGGCCCGAGAGCACTTCCACGGTCTCGCCAAAGTTGCGCCCGAGTTTGACTGGCTTCATGTGAACCAGATTTTTTTCTCCCACCACGGCAACCATGGTGCCTTCGCCCCGGATGATGATGGCGTTGTTGGGAACGGCCAGTGAACGGCTGGCAGCCAGCGGCATCCCCACCTGCACAAAGGAGCCCGGCAGCAGCAGGCCCTCTTTGTTGGAAAGCGAAATTTCCACCTGCAGTGAACGGGTAGCCGGATCTATGGACGCGCCGGTGCGCGCAATCTGGCCCTTGAAGGTGCGCCCAGGCAGTTCGCTCTGGGTCACGCTGACGGCCTGCCCCAGCTTGATCAGTTGGGAGTACGACTGTGGCACGTTGACGTACAGCCGCAAGGGGTCGGCCTGCGTCACCACAAACAGCGCACGCGCCACGCCACCGGCTGCGCCTGGGTCCACCAGATCGCCCACATCCACGTTGCGCCGGGTTATCACGCCGTCGGTGGGTGCGAGCAACTTCTTGAAGCTCTGCAGTTGACCCAAGCGCTGCACATTGGCCTCAGCCGCTGCCAGATTGGCGCCGGCTTGCTCACTGGCATTGCGGCGCTCGTCGAGCTCCTGCTGCGAGACCACATCCTTCTTGCGCAACGCCTCCCAGCGCACGGCTGTGCTCTTGGCCAGTTCCAGGCTGGATTCGGCTTGCCTGCGCGCGGCCACGGCCTGCGCGAGTTGCTGATCGGTTTCGGGCGTTTCAATCTCTGCCAGCAGTTCACCCCGGCGCACAGCAGTACCAATGTCCTTGGTCCAGGATTTGATGTAGCCGCCCACACGGGCGTAAATGGGCGACTGCGCAAAGCCCTGCAAGGTGCCGGGCAGCGACAGCGTCTGTCCGCTCTCGCTCACGCGCGCCAGTGTGGTTTTGACATAGTTGCGCTGGCGCTCATTGGTGCTGGCCTGCAGGCTTTGCGCCGCCTGCGCCCGGCTGTACAGCGTGCGTCCAGCGCCCAGGGCCAGCAGCACCAGCACGACCAGCACAAGCACCTTGGTTCTGCGCACAATCTGCCCGCGCTTGAGAAGCTCTCCCCCATCCTCCACCTGCAAGGGGTGGACTGCCAGGGGGGCATGGCGTTGTTCGGACATGAATCAGGTCTCCTGGGGCATGGCTGCGTGTTTGTTCATCGACCTGCGCCGCTCCAGGCGGTGCAGCAGTCGCTGATGAATTTCCGCATAAACGGTGGGCACAAAATACAGTGTGGATACGGTGGCAAACAGCAGGCCGCCAATCACGGCCCGCCCCAACGGCGCATTCTGCTCAGCGCCCTCACCCAGGCCGAGCGCCATCGGGATCATGCCGATGATCATGGCCA
>JBAXOZ010000394.1:0-1729 GCA_037132975.1 Comamonadaceae bacterium | reverse complement strand
GTCCCCCACTGATTGCATCTGTCTAGCATTTGATGCCCCGCCAGCCAGTCACCCAGATTGGAGTCGGCATTGATATGGCCCGTATACCCATAATCGACGTACTCCGATCCCCACGCTCGGGCGAATTGGCGTGCCCGTAATTCGGTGCAAAAAGGATCGTTCCGGCTCCCGACCAAGATCGTGCTGAAGGGTAGCCTTTCCAGGGGAATGGGTGACCATGTGGCAAGCGTCGGCCGCAACGCCTCTCGCTCCGCGTCGCCCGGCGCGACCAGCAGCGCCGCCTTGACCCTATGGACGTTGTGCGAGCAACCGGCCCATGCCGCCACCAGGAGACAACCTAGGCTATGCGCCACGAGCAGCGTCGGCTCACTGCGCAGCAACAATGCCTCTTCCAATCGGGCAATCCAGTCTCCCCGCAAGGGCTGCATCCAGTCGTGCTGTTCCAGGCGCTGGTAGCCGTACACCGCCTCCCATCGGCTCTGCCAATGAACAGGGCCGGAGCTTTGCCACCCGGGCAGAATCAGGACATCGGAAGGCTTCAATTTGCTATTCTTTTTGTAGCGACAAAGGTTGATTCTATGAGGCACGCAAACGGCATATCAAGTCTTGCTATTGCGTTCAACGACTTCTTGGGCGAACGCAATAAAGGCCTGCGCGCCTTTGCTTGAAGGATCAAAAAGCACCCCTGGGACGCCATAGCTTGGCGCCTCCGCCAAACGCACGTTGCGCGGAATGACCGTATTGAAGACTTTGTGGCCAAAATGGGCCTTGAGCTGCTCGCTGACCTGCTGCTGCAAAGTGATGCGCGCATCAAACATGACTCTCAACAAACCGATGATGGAGAGTTCCCGATTCAGATTTGCATGCACCTGTTTGATGGTGTTCACCAAATCCGTCAAGCCCTCCAGCGCAAAATATTCGCACTGCATCGGAACAATGACGCCATGTGCGCAACACAGGCCGTTGAGCGTCAGCATGGACAGGGACGGCGGACAATCTATCAGAACGAAGTCATAGTCGTTTTGAACCTCCACCAACGCCTGTTTGAGGCGTTTTTCCCTGCGCTCCAGATCCACCAACTCAACCTCGGCACCTGACAGTTCGCGGTTTGCTCCCAATATGTCGTAGCTGCACCCGCCCGCTATCAACTTGTCGCTTGTCACTTTGGCTTCGGCAATCGATGCCGATTCAAGCAGGACATCGTAAACCGTCAGTTTGAGTTGACGCTTGTCGACACCCGAGCCCATGGTTGCGTTTCCCTGCGGGTCAAGATCAACCATCAGCACCCGTTGTCCGACCTTGGCCAGACCGGCCGCCAGATTGACGGTGGTTGTGGTCTTGCCAACCCCCCCTTTTTGATTGGCAACGCAGAAGATTTGGGCCATGGGTTGCTTCTTTAGGTGAGCGTAATAAGTGCTTGACGCCAAGCTCAACGAGACAGTGCCAGCTTGACGCCAAAGCCGACCAGAAACAGCCCGGCGAGCTTTTCCATGCCAGCCGATATCGACGGATTGGCCTTTAGACGTTCGGCCAAGAAGTGAGTCAACAAGACCACCGTCAAACCATAGGCGAAGGTAAGTGCCGCAATAGTGACGGCCATGAATGCAAAAGTGTTCAGACCTTGATGCCGGGTCGGATCGACGAACAGTGGAAAGAACGCCATGTAAAAGACAATCGCCTTTGGATTCAGCAGGGTGATCATCAGGGCCTGCTTCAGATAGTGGTGCGG
>JBAXOZ010000393.1:0-1747 GCA_037132975.1 Comamonadaceae bacterium | reverse complement strand
AACCTCAAGCCTGAGTCGTTGGTCGAAATGAATCCAGATACGCAGCCACATCACGGTAGTCAGAATATCGTTTCCCTCCGTCCACGTAAGTCGGCACCTTGAACTCGCCCTTGGCAATCTTGTTGTAAATCGTCTGCGGCGCCAGGCTGAGCGCCTTGCCAAGCTGCTCAACAGTCAGGCGCAGGCCGTATTTCTCGGCGACGATTGCTTCGTGTAGAAGACTCATTGCAAAACCCCTTCAATTTCCTCAAGCAAGGCATCTGATGTTTCAGGATCGGCTTGCAGACCTTCCAGCACGCCTTCGAGCGCCTTGATGTAGTCCATGGTGCTTTGCAGCACGAATTCAAACCTTGCGTTTTTGAGCGAGTTTTGGCTGACAGGAAACTTCTGGGTCTTGAGCCATTCAAGCGCGAGAATTTTCACGTCATTAGCCATTGAAGATCCGTAAGTTTTTGGGTCTGGAATTGCGGTGATTGAAAATTTATCAAACTTCATACGCAGACTCATACTGTCAGTTGTCATTGCGCAACCTCCCCACAATCCCCTCTGCGGATCACTTCGCGCAGCGCATCGATCATCTGCAGCGGTGTCGAAAGCCGAATCAGTTGCTCATGCAGATCGATACCGGCCTCGACTTCACCAAGGCCGGGCCCATCGAAACCCCAGCGTCCAGTGCGTTGGTGGCGATCCCATGTTCGCATCAGTGCGTCACGCGCAGCAATGGCGGTCTGCTCGCACAGCGGGTCCACATCTTCGCTGCGTACCATGGCTGCATTGATGGCTGCGGCGATGTCGTGAAAATCACTCTCGACGCCCTGGCCAGATTTCAGTGCCTCAAAACTGATGCGGATCGGAAGCTCCAGGCGCAGCAGCTCGGACGCAGTGAAGGGCTCAATCTTGCTGACAGTCTTGAACATGGTCATTGGGTCAGCCTGCCAGCGGCGTTTGGCCTGCGACTGGTGGCGGTGGGTGGTGTTCACAGTAGTTCCCCTTCGGTTGATGGGTTGAGCGCGCATTCGATACGCCCTTTGAGTTGCATCAGCAGCAACCATTCATCGGATTCGGTTTCGTCGCTGATGGTGTTGATAACGCCCAGCGCTTCGGTCAGCAGTTCGCGCAAGACTTGCGCCTCGCCCATCAGGCGCTGCTCGGTTGTGGTGACCGAGACCACGCCCCGGTTGCAGTCGATATCTATGGTGGCTTGGTCGCTCATGCAGCCACCAGCACCTTCCTGGCACCGCGCTCATCGCACGCGCTGACCTTGCCCGCTTGCTCCAGTTTGTCCATCAGCTCCAGTGCCTTGGTGGGGCCGACGCTTAGCTCGGCTATGAGCAGGCGCACGTTCGCTTTCTTCGCCCGCACAATGACCTTCACGGCCGTGCGAAACAGTGGGTCTTCAACCACCGCCCCGGCTGGCTCAGCAGGCAGCGCCACTGCGCCCCAGGGCGCAGAAGCAGCCGCTTCGACGCCTTGCATCGCGGCAGCGATGCCTAGTGTTGCTTCCTCGGCCGACAGCTTCGCCGCGCGGGCGGGTTGCTTTTTGAGTACCGGCACCGCCTTGTCCTTCAATCCCCCCGCACCCTCCTCGGGCCGCGCAGCGGGAGCCGTCGCGGGGTTCGGTTTTTTTGTAACCTTCGGCCAGATTTTGGCCTTCACCTCGGCCTTGATTTCCTTGATCACATCGTCCAGCTGCTTGCCGAACACGTTGCCCGCTACCAGCATCAGGCCTTCATTGGGCACTCGGCCG
>JBAXOZ010000392.1:0-1756 GCA_037132975.1 Comamonadaceae bacterium | reverse complement strand
CGTCGAGCATGTCGAGCTCCTCGAAGAAAACCACCGTTCAGGATATGTTCCAAGGCGCACGCGACGCCTTTGAGCAGATGATCTCGAACTTGTCCGGCGCCGGCCTAACCCAAGCCACGGAGAGTGAAGTGGAGACGCAGACGGCCAAGCAGGGCACCGATCTGCTGCGTCTGCTCATTCAGGGGCATTTGGATTTACGCACTGCGCGCGAACAGCTCGAGCTTATCCCAGTGCTCAAGGAGCGTGGGGACGCCGTTCGTTGCAGGTTGCGCGCTCTGGAAACACGCTTTGGTCGCGTGTCTTTCAGCCGTGCGGGCGTGATCGACAGCGGAGCCGCGAAAGGCACTCCCGCCCGTTTTCCGCTCGATGAAGAGCTCAATGTTCCCCCCGAGCTGTACTCCCATCCCCTGCGGCGCTGCGCGGCCGAGGAGGTCCGCAAGGCATCGTTTGACGAGGGCGTGGAGGCGCTAGACCGGAGCACTGGAGGGCACGTTCCCAAGCGCCAGATCGAGCAGCTGACTGAGCGCGCTGCACAGGACTTCGAGGTGTTCTACGAGCAGAAAAAGGCACAGGAGCCGGAAGATAGCGCTGCCCTGCTGCTGCTCAGTGCCGATGCGGGAGGCGTCCGCGTGCGCAAGGACGCCCTCCGAGATGCAACACGCAAGGCTGCTGAGAAGGAGGCGAACCAGAATGCGCAGACGCCTGGCAAGGGGGACCCAATGGCTCCCAAGAAGCTGCGCAATCACGACAAGCGCATGGCTACGGTGACGTTGGTGGCCGATCAGGCGCGTCATGTGCGCACGCCCGAGGAGATCATTGCGAACATCGATGGATCCGCAAAAGAGAAGGCAGCAGCAGAGCCCAAGGCCGAGCTCAAACCGGCCAAGGCGCCGAAGCCGACCCACAAGACGCTGCTCCCGTCGCTGGTTAAGCCCGCCAAAGAGGCCATCGAAGACATGTTCGACGAGGCCGATCGTCGAGATCCTGACAAGGTTCGCGAGACAGTTGTCCTTGTCGATGGCCAGGAGCAGCAGAAGGCCGCGATCCGTGATCAGGGCAAGCAACGGGCGCGCACGTTCACGCTTATCGTGGATTTCATCCACATCCTCCACTACTTGTGGATTGCCGCAAAAGCGCTGCGTTCATCAGCGTTTCAGTGGCTGTGGGTCGCCTACTACGCGAGCAAGCTCCTTCGCTGCAAGACCGATCGCGACGTGAGCCGGATCGCAGCTGGGATCACGCGTTGCGCGACGAACAGCAAACTGGCGGGAAAGGCACTGGCGTCCGTGCGCAAGTGCACGCGCTACCTGCTTGCCAACAAGGCGCATCTTCACTATGCGACCTACTTGGCGCTTGGCTATCCGATCGCGACAGGTGCAATTGAAGGGGCCATCCGCTATTTGCTCCGCGACCGCATGGACATCACCGGCGCATCTTGGGGGCTGCCTTGTGGTGAGGCTGTCCTACGCCTGCGGGCCCTGCATTCCAACGACGACTTCGACGAGTACTGGGAGTTTCATCTCAGGCAGGAAAAACTGCGACACTTTCCAGCGTCTCCGGCCAACGACAACGCCTGTTGCGCTGCTGTTGCAGCCTGAGGGACTCGCTCCGAAGTATCTGTCCCACCGAGGAGGGCGACCAGCAGCTCGCTCTCTTGGAGCCGAACGTGTGCTCAGCTGGCAGTGACAGTGCAAAAGGCGTTGCTCGCATTAGAATGCGCTAGAATTGTTCGCTAGCGACGCGCAATTTCAGGTGT
>JBAXOZ010000391.1:0-1761 GCA_037132975.1 Comamonadaceae bacterium | reverse complement strand
AGGGCACTCATCACCGTGCTATCGTCGCCGCATGCGCACACTTTCCGGTAGAGACTGGATTCTCCTGGTCCTGGTCACTCTGTTCTGGGGCATCAACTGGCCGATCATGAAGATCGGCGTCACCGCTTTTCCACCACTGACCTTTCGGACCCTTTGCATGATCGGTGCCATCCCCACGATCTGGCTGGCAGCCCGCATGAGCGGGACTTCGTTGCGTTTTTCAACAGAGCAAATCCGACTCGTCGCCAGGCTCGCTGTGTCCAACATGATGATCTGGCATGTTTTCGTCATTCTGGGCGTCAAGATGCTGTCTTCGGGGCGCGCCGCCATCCTCGGCTACACGATGCCGGTCTGGGCGGTGCTCAGCGGTTTGCTGTTCTTTCGGGAGCGGGTGACGCCGATGGCCTGGCTGGGGGTCAGCTGCGCCCTGGCCGGCGCCTTGCTGCTGCTCTCCAGTGAATTCGCTGCGATTGCCGGTCAACCGCTGGGCAGTGCCCTGGTGTTGCTGGGCGCAGCCGGCTGGGGTTATGGCACGGTGGCGCTGCGCAAATCAAACATCCAGATGCCCACGCTGGCCATCACGTTCTGGATGATCAGCATGACGACCGTGGTCATGGCGACGGGTGCGGTCGTCTTTGAAAGCGCCTTGTGGCGCTGGCCTGATGCCCTGGAATGGGCTGCCATCATCTTCAATGCCGTCATCGTGTTCGGCTTTGCCCATGTGGTCTGGTTTCGACTGGCGCGCTCGCTGCCGCCGATTGCGTCTAGCCTGTCGATCATGATGATTCCTATCGTCGGCGTGTTTTCAGGGGCCTGGATACTGGGCGAAACACCGCATTGGCAGGACTACGCAGCCATGCTGCTGATTCTGGCGGCGATGAGCACGGTGCTGTTCAAACCAGCCAGCAAAATCCCCGATTAGTTCTTGCCGCCCTCACTGCGGCAAGCGGACGCGGGCGAGCTCTGCAAGATAGCGCGCCCCAACGGACAGGACACGGTCATTGAAGTCATACCCCGCGTTATGCAGCGGCACTGCACCCGGACTGTTGCCGTCGCCATTGCCAAGAAACACAAACGCACCCGGCACAACCTTCAGGAAAGCGCCAAAGTCTTCCGAGACCATCATGGGCGCCACTTCAGCTTCGACATGCTCCTTTCCCACGACCGCAGTTGCTGCTTGCAAGGCGACTTCAACACAGTTCGGCCAGTTGACGGTGGGCGCAAATTCGTGGGTGTACTCGACCTCGCAGACGGCGCCATGGGCAGCAGCCATCCCGGTGCAGATCTCGCGCATGCGCCGCTCCAGCAGCGCTTGAATTTCCGGCGTGTAGCTGCGCGTGTCGCCTTTGATGGTGACGTGGCTTGGCAGGGCATTGCGCAGGCCGTCGGTCATGAACTCGGTGCAGGAAAGCACGGCAGACTGACCGGGATCAACGGAGCGCGAAACAATGCTCTGAAGCGCCACCACGATTTGTGCGCCAATCAGCAGCGGGTCGATCGCCATGTGCGGCCGTGCTGCATGACCGCCACGCCCGCTAATCCGGATCACGAAGTTGTCTTCGCTGGCCATGATGCCACCACTGCGCATGGCAATCTGGCCCGCCGGCATGCCGGGCATGTTGTGGACTCCATAGATTTCATCCACCGGAAAGCGCTCAAACAGGCCATCCTTCATCATCGCGATGGCGCCCCGGCCATGTTCCTCCGCCGGCTGAAAAATGAAGCGGACGGTGCCGTTGAAGTTGCGCCTTTCAAGCAGCA
>JBAXOZ010000390.1:0-1781 GCA_037132975.1 Comamonadaceae bacterium | reverse complement strand
CACAAACTCCCCATGAAACAGGTGATAGTTGGGGCGGGTGAATACGGTGCCACCGTAGTATCCGGGCAAGGTCAGCACCGCTTCTATGGTGTCTTCGCTGCTCGCACCCTTGGCCAGAAAGACCTTCTCGTGGTCGGGCGACACATTGGCAAAACTCAGCGTCTTACCGTCTTCGTCTATCACGGCCAGACTCTCGCTGTTGGCGGAGCTGCTGGAGTATTGCTTGCCGTCGGCCAGCGCCAGATCCAGCCCCACCATGATGATGGGCCCGCATTGCAGGTATTGCCCGATGTACATACTGTCGATCGTCACCGACCCTGCGGACGATAATGACAGGGTGTCGTTGAAGATGTTCGATATCCATCGGTCCAAGGTGGCATTGGCGTTAAACGTGACGATGTTCTTGAAGGGCTTGGCGTAGAAGCCCGGGTTACATGACACGCCTACGATCAAGCCATCTATCTGGCTGGTATCCACACCATCCAGAAAATAGACCAGATTCCCCGGATCGGCCACCACCAAAAAGTCAGGCACCACCCCCGCGCGGCTCAGGGCGCGGGCGCTCTGCGCGGCGGCCATCAACACCGCACGGCCCTTCAGGTCACGCAGCAGGTGAATGTTTTTGTCCAGTGAGGGGCCGGGCGAAATGATCACCAACGGCAAGCCCTTTAGTGCATTTGCCAGCATCGACACATTGACACTTTCAGCAATGGAGGGAAGATTCTTCAGCCCCTGCGTCAACCAATCCGAACCAAACAGGCGGGATGTGTACTCGTTTGATTTGAACAAAGAGAATGCGTGCTTTACCTCAGCCCAACTGGCCTCTTCCTCATCGTTCAGGGCAGACTGCAATAGCGTCACGCGCTCGGGCGGCGTGGTGTCGATATGGGCAAAGTAGTCGCGCAGCGCTTCCGGTGATTGAGCAAAGCACAGGTCGCCACTATGTTCTGATTCCGGGTACTCTGCCAAGCCGGTGACGATGATGCGCTTTTGTCCACGGGCTTGAAGGTCCTCTACAAAGGAAAGCTGGGCCTGACCGACGAGCACAACAATGTCGCTGCCAAAGTCCCATGCCTCGGGCAAGGTGTAGTCGATCATGGCATGCCGGCCATCACTCGTGCGCATCAGCGTTTGGTGGTCCATCAACCCTAAATACCGCTTGCTCCAGGCGCTTACAAAGTGCTGTGCCTCGCGAGTGGCATCCACATGCTTTTGCAGCCGCGCTTGTGATGCAGCAGGCAGTTGGTCCAACTGCAGGCGGGTTTCCTGATCAATTTTTTGCAGCTTGGCCTGGAGCCCGCGTATCGCGTCCACGGCAGCGCGCGTTGCAAGCTCATCGCCTTGCGCGCCTGTTGCCAACGCCTGATTGCTTGCCTCGGCAATCTTGGCAAGAATCTTGATAAGCCGCGCTGCAGCCGCATCGATATTCACGCAATACTCCTGGATACTGGAGCGGCGGCGAATGGGCAATTAGCCTTTGAGTAGCGCCATCACACTTTGTGGCTGCTGATTTGCTTGCGCAAGCATGGCGGTTGCTGCTTGCTGAATGATTTGCGTCTTGGAAAGCTGCGTAGTGGCAATTGCGTAATCTGTATCCATGATGGTGCTGCGCGATGCGGTGAGATTGGACGAGATATTCGTCAGATTGTCGGCAGCGTAAGCCAATCGATTAATGGTAGCGCCAAGTTTTGCACGTTGGGTGTTGATCGTACCTAGTGCACTATCAAGTTTTGTGATTGCCGATGACGCATTGGTAATGCCAGACGCCACAGTTGCGCCGC
>JBAXOZ010000389.1:0-1793 GCA_037132975.1 Comamonadaceae bacterium | reverse complement strand
TCTTCCGTCGGGCGAGATGCTGACGCCGGTGACCCCGGGGTAGTTGCGGATGACGGCGGGATCCGGTCCCTGCAGGTCTGATCGCACAGCCGCACTGTGGCTGAAGAGGAGCGTGCCCCTGCGGTCATATAGCAAGGTCTGATAGCCCCGGCTTCCGATCGCAATCAGGTTTCCATCGGGCGTCATGGAAAGGGCGTTGTGACCGGGGCCGAAAATGAATTCCTCGGGCGTGCCTTGCGGCGATATGTTGGGTAATGCTGGCAAAAAGCGTTGCCACAACAACTGCCCTGCGCTGTTGAGAGATTGCATCAATCCATTGAAGCTTGGTATCACCATGATCGAGGCATCTGCCGAAATGCCGGGCCAGGCTTCGTTGGAGGTATGTGCCAAACGGTAGCGCCAGCGCAGTTTGCCGTCTTTGTCCCAACTGAACAACTCCCGGTTCTTGCCGGCAGCGTAGCTGTTGTACGACGCATCGACCTCCAGCCACAAAGGGGATTCGCCAATGTTGTTGCGCCAGAGCAAACTGCCGCTGTCGGTGAACATGGCAACGGGGCCGCCACTGCCGGTGACGGCACGTTTGCTGTCCGAGGTCCAGCGCGCCTTGTAGGCACCCTGTGGCACCTGATTCGGCGTCGCTAGGCCAGAGTCCCAGACAAGGGCGCCGGTTGTTGCATTCATGACGGTGAAGCCTTTGACACCCGTGCTGCCGATGCCATCGCCCAGCAGATAGCGCCCATCAGGCGAGAAGCGGACATCTGTGACCGATGGGCTGCCCATAAGCACTTTGTAAAGCAGCGAGCCATTCAGATCAACAACATAGGCATAACCGTCATAACAACCCGCAGCAATCAGGTTTCCGTCGGTCGAGACATCCAGTCCCCAGCACTGCTGTTCTGTCGGTATTCGCCACAGTTCCTTGCCAGTCAAATCAACAGCGATGAGATGGCCCGGCGTGCGTGGATCGACTGGCGGATGCTGTCCCTGCACTGACACAACGCGGTCGCTGTTACCGGCGAAGCGGATCCACCAATAGGCCAGTTTCCCGTTGGTGGCGAGTTCGCCAGCCAGTTTGTAAGGCGCTTGCAGGGGTTGGTTTTGAAGAGTGACATTTTGGGTTAGGGTCTGTCCGGTTTGAGGTGTCAGTCCGCCCTGGTAGGCCAACGCGTAGCCATCGGCTTCTACGGTGAGAAAGTAGTCCACGCCGGCATAGGGAAAAGTTCGGGACCCCATGATGGTTTTCATGTCAGCTGTGGACAGAACGCCAAACTGGAATCTTCCGTCTGCATCCGTGCGCACATGCTGCTCAAGATTCTCATTGAAGGCCGAAACACTGACCAGCGCGTTGGCAACCGGCAAGCTGTCGGCCGATACCACGCGACCGGCAATGGTCGACGTTTGCGTCTGCCTAAGTTGCATGATCTGATCGTCGCCTATGAACGTGACGTTCAACGTGCCCTGTTGCCCGGTTTCCTTGACCTGGAAGGTGAAAGGAAGAGTGGTTTGCCGGGGCACTCCACCGCCCAGATCCTTGCTCACATAGAACTCAAGCGTAATGCTTTCGCCAGCCGCCAGCACGGTGCTCGTCGAGCCTCCGACATAACCAAAAAACTTGAAGAAGTGGAACAGCCAGTCTGGTTTCGTTGACAGGATTTCATCCCACGACAGGAAGTCCAAAGTCGCTGGCTGACTACCCTGGTTTTTGACGACAAAGTAAATGTTGGTGCTGTTTTCGGTTGGCGTGATCGTGACCGGGCTGAAGGTGCTGATGCTGACGGATCCGAGGCTGAGAA
>JBAXOZ010000388.1:0-1795 GCA_037132975.1 Comamonadaceae bacterium | reverse complement strand
GACGAGTTGCATCCGATGGGACGCATCAAGGACTTTCTGCCCTATGCGGCCAAGATCAAGGCCAGTGGCGCACAGGCTGTCATCACGGGTAATTTCGGCAATGATCTGGCGCTGCTGGTCAAGGCGGCCAAAGAGGTCGGTTTCGAGGGCAAGTTCTATACCTTTTATGGCAATGCACTGGGCGCGCCTTCAGCCATCGGCGAGGCCGGTGTTGGCAAGGTACTGGCTGTAGCCGACTGGCTGCCCAATGTGCAGTCTGGTGCCAGTGAAGCCTTCTACCAGTCGTTTCGAGAACGCTTTCCGAAGCCGGCCGACGACTATGTCCATATGCGCATGCAACTGATGCTGGAAGCACTGGTGCAATCGATTGAAGCGGCCGCAACGACGGAACCACTGGCAGTGGCTGCGCAGCTGGAAAGGGCGAGCGTCAGCTTCGCCGCGCAAAGTGCAGCGATGCGACGCAGCGATCATCAGTTCCAGCAAGTGCTGGTGGTGGGTTTGATGGAGCGACAGGGAAGCCTTGGTGTGAAATTTGATGTCGAGGGCTCTGGCTACGGCTTTCGCGTTATCAAGACCCTCAGTGCTGCCCAAGCCGAACTACCGAGCAGTTGCAGGATGCAACGACCTAACCCGAATCAACCTTGAATTGAACCCGTCATGCGCCAAGTCATCCAGAACCTTGAAGAGTCCAGAATCCGCGAAGTCGCCAATGCCGGCATGGGGCGCAGCGATGTGCTGGCCTTCTGGTTCGGGGAAAGCGACGAAGTGACACCGGACTTCATCCGCCAGGCAGCGATTGAGTCCTTGCAGCGTGGTGAAACCTTTTATTCGCATAACCTCGGCTTGCCTGAACTGCGCGAGGAAATCGCGACTTACATGAGCGCGCGCCATGGCACGATCGGCGCAGAGCGGATCGCTGTCACCAGCGGCGGCGTCAATGCCCTGATGCTGGCGATGCAGCAACTGGTGGATGCGGGTGACGAGGTGGTCGCGGTCACCCCGGTATGGCCGAACCTGACGGCACAACCCGTCATCATGGGAGCGCAACTCAAGTGCGTGCCACTGACGCCGATCGATGGTGTCTGGACACTTGACATCAACAGTCTGCTGGCTGCAGTGACCCAAGCCACCAAAGTGCTGATCATCAACGCGCCCAACAATCCGACCGGCTGGACGCTGACGCGCCTGGAGCAACAATGCATTCTGGAGCATTGCCGCAAGACCGGAACCTGGATACTGGCCGACGAGGTCTACGAGCGTCTCTATTTCGAGTCCAGCGCCAACGCCTGCGCGCCGAGTTTTCTGGATGTTGCGCTACCCGACGACAGATTGGTGGTGGTGCACAGCTTCTCGAAGAGCTTTCTGATGACTGGCTGGCGCCTGGGCTGGTTGGTCATGCCGCCGGCCATGACAAGGCATATGGGCAAGCTGATTGAGTTCAACACCTCGTGCGCCAGTGTGTTCACACAGCGTGCCGGTATCGTGGCCTTGCAGCGAACCGATGAGGTGACGCCCAAGGTGGTGGCCCACTTGAAACTCTGCCGCGATACCTTGGTCGGGCAGTTGCAGACTATTGCGGGGCTGCAGGTGAGCACGGCGCGCGGTGGCATGTATGCTTTTTTCAGATTGCCGGGCTATGACGACTCGCTGGTCACGGCCAAGCGCCTGGTGTTGGAAGCCGGACTGGGCCTGGCACCAGGAGAAGCCTTCGCTCCCGAGGCGCGTGGCTGGCTGCGCTGGTGTTTTGCGTCGAAAGACCCGCAGCGCCTGGTGCAAGGGGTGGCACGGCTCAAGG
>JBAXOZ010000387.1:0-1800 GCA_037132975.1 Comamonadaceae bacterium | reverse complement strand
TGAGCGCGAGCAATATGTTTGATGGTCTATTGGCTGTTTCTGATCAAGATAGTTGAGGTTCTTTAGGACGGTGACCTCATAGACCTTGACTGTCGAGCTGTGCGGGTTGACCCTGTGTCTCCTACAACCGTTGAGACGTTGACTGCCATGAGCCAATCCACTTTGCTGAGCCCGGTGTTCTTCCAGTTTCTAGAGGCAATTGATCGCGAGCACGCGCAGGTGATTCGCTTGCAGGGCTGCTCTTGCGGCGGACCTCTTCATCAAGGCCACTTTCAGCGCAAGCCCAGGTGGGGCGGGGCACATGCTGCTGGCACTGTCGACACGACCCGGTTTAGCTTTTGTTGCGGGGCTTGCCGACATCGCAGCACACCCGCATCTGTTCGTTTTTTGGGGCGCCGCGTGTATTGGGGCATGACCGTCGTTCTGGCCACGGCCCTGTGTGCTGGACTGAGCCTGCGCCGAGGCAAGCAGCTCAGCGAGCAATTTGACGTTCCGGTTTTGACGCTACTGCGTTGGCGTCAATGGTGGCTAAACGACTTCGCTGCGAGCCCACTGTGGCTGGCCTTGCGTGGACTGTTTCTACCACCGGTTGTCGCCAGTGACTTGCCGGGCGAATTGCTAAGACGCGCGCTGCCCGCCGATGAGTGCACCAGGGTGGCTGCAGTGTTGCGATGGATTGCACCGCTGAGCACGCTCACTGAGGGTCGTTAAGAGCCGCACAACGACGCGCAGAAGTTGATTTCCTGCTGAGAGTGAATCGCCAATAGGCTCTGGGTTATCGAGGAATTTGTCCCGTAGCCCAGAAAGAGATTGACCCATGGCATGCCAAGACGACTCAAGCATCCGAGACCGATGGGCACGCCTGCGCCTGCTGATCATCGGCCAGTTATTGGCAGCCCCGCCACCCCGCGGCGAGCTCAACAAGCGCTTGGTAGAACTGAGCCAGCAGGTCTGGCGCCACCCGATCAGTGGAGTCGACGTGCGCTTTGGCGTGTCCACACTGGAGCGCTGGTTGGCCCTGGCGCGCAGCACACCCAACCCCAGCGCGATGCTCGCCACGGTGGCGCGTGCCGACGCCGGCAGCATGCGCGCTATTGACGAGACGCTGGGAGATGCGATTCGGGCCCAGTACTGTGCCCATCCCAAATGGACGGTTCAGCTGCACTACGACAATCTGGTGGCCGCGCACAGTGCGCAGGCCTCGCTTGCCCCGTTGCCCTCCTATGCAAGCGTTTTGCGCTACCTTCGTGCCCAAGGGCTGTGGCGCGAACGCGAGTCGCGATGTGGACCCAAACGCGCCGCCGTGCCCGATGGCACACGCGAGGTGCGCAGCTTTGAGGCTACTCACGTGGGCTCGCTATTCCATCTTGACGGCCACCAGGGCTCGTTAAAGGTGCTCAACCGCCAGGGTGAATGGATAACGCCCATCGGCCTTTGCGTCATCGATGACCACTCGCGCCTGATCTGTCATCTGCAGTGGTACGCCCATGAGAATACCCAGTGTTTAGTGCACGTCGTCTCGCAGGCCTTACAGCGGCGCCAGTTGCCTCGTGCCATCTACAGCGACAACGGCTCGGCCATGATCTCGGGCGAATTCACCGCTGGACTGGAGCGTCTGGGAATTCTTGCGCTGACCACGCGTCCGCGCAGCGCCTGGATGAACGGCAAGCAGGAGACCTTGTGGGGGCGCATTGAACGCCGCCTCATGGCCATGCTCGACGCCGTGCCTAATCTGACGCTGGCCCAGCTCAACGAGGCCTCCTTTGTCTGGGTTGAACAGGAGTATCAGGTCAGCGTGCA
>JBAXOZ010000386.1:0-1800 GCA_037132975.1 Comamonadaceae bacterium | reverse complement strand
GTCCCTCCGCCGCAAAATAGCCCTCGCTTTCGGCAACGAATATCGGCAGTGACAGTGGGGTTGTGGATACCGAGAGCCGCAGCGGCTCGACCGGGGCCGCCAAACAAACGCAAAGCAACTGCGGGATCAGCAGCAGCGCCAACCGCGCCAGTTTGCGCCCATCAGGCAATAACCTGGGTCGTGTCCCATGACGTGGTGTAAGTCCACAGCCCGGACAGACTGAGATACACGTTACTCAGCGTGCCACTGCGGACAGCCGAGTCGGGGGAGTATCGCAGAGGGTTTGAAGTCCTTCAAGCTGCATATATCTGCGGTTCAAACTCCACTCGTCGTTCTGCTCCAACATCATGGCGCCCACCAGCCTGGTGATCGATGCATCGTTGGGGAAGATGCCCACCACATTGGTTCGACGCTTGACCTCGGCATTGAGTCGCTCCAGCGGGTTGGTCGAGTAGATCTGGGTCCAATGCGCCTTGGGAAACGTCATGAACGCCAGCACATCGTTTTCAGCATCGTCCATCAAGGTACTGAGCTTGGGGAACTTGGCGCGAAGCTGATCAGCAACTGACCTCCATTGGGTTTTGGCGGCCTCTGCTGTGTCCTGCACAAACACGGTTCCGATGGCGGCAGAAACCATCCGCCGCTGCGTCTTGCCAGCGTGCGCCAGAGCGTTGCGCATGAAGTGCACCCGGCAACGCTGCCAGGTGGCCTTCAGAACCTTGGAGACGGCGGCCTTGATGCCTTCGTGGCTGTCGCTGATGACCAGCTTGACGCCACGCAGACCACGGCGGTTCAGGCTGCGCAGAAACTCCGTCCAGAAGGGTTCGGCCTCACTGGCGCCGACTTTGAGGCCCAGGACTTCTCGCTGTCCCTCGGTGTTGACCCCGACAGCGATTATTACGGCCACGCTCACGATGCGCCCGGCCTCCCTGGTTTTGACATAGGTGGCGTCTATCCACAGATACGGCCAGTCGCCTTCGATCTGGCGGTTCAGGAATGCCCCGACACGTTCATCGAGTTCACCGCACAGGCGGCTGACCTGGCTCTTGGAGACCCCGCTCATGCCCAGCGCCTTGACCAGGTCGTCTACAGAACGGGTGGAGATGCCCTGAATGTAGGCTTCTTGGATGACGGCGGTCAGTGCTTTCTCGGCGGTACGACGGGGCTCCAGGAATTCGGGGAAGTAGCTGCCTTGGCGCAGTTTGGGGATCTTCAAAGGAACACTTCCGGCTCGGGTGTCCCAGGTGCGTTCGCGGTAGCCGTTTCGGCTGTTGAGTCGCTCGGTGTTCTTCTCGTCGTAGCCGGCGCCGCAGCGCCCCTCGATGTCCATGTCCATGAGACGTTGGGCCATGAATTGCACCATCTGGCGCAACACATCAATGTCGGAGCCCTTCTCAGCAAGCTCGGCAAGTGCGATAGTAGCGGTGGTCATTGTGAAATTCCTTTAGTCAGGTTGGTGGGTCGCACCTCAACCTTATCCGGACTCACGATGACCACCCTAAAACAGATGGTCCGACCGAGCTGCAAGCCGCTTCGGGCTACGCCCTTCGCGCCTTGCAGCTCGGCTAAAAACTTACACCACTACCGGGGACATTACCTTGCTGACTTCTGTATGACTCCATTTTGGCACTGCCTGACGTCAACAGATGCCCCTTTTTAGGGGCGCTTTTCAAAGCAAAAGTGAACGGGTCCAGCGTTGACTCCGAGCGGGGTCGGGCGATAGTTGTTTGGACATGAGCCTCGACGATCGCAAGGACCTGCCGCCGATTAACTCGCCCAACTTTTTGGAGCGGGTGCGGG
>JBAXOZ010000385.1:0-1804 GCA_037132975.1 Comamonadaceae bacterium | reverse complement strand
CTGATGAATTACCGGCTTGGGTCAAGAACTGGAAGCCTGATGCATTGTGGAGCGCTGCGGCTTGGGACTTGCGGGGCTAATTGATGGGATGATCGACGGTTGGAAGTTTTAGTCAATCGTCGAAAAGGGTGCAAGTGTTCAAGAACATGATCGTTTATCGGGTCGCTCCAGAGTGGAGCGCCACTGTCGCGCAGATCGAGCAGGGCCTCGATGCCGGCCGCTTTGTCGAGTGTGCTTCGACCCAGGAGAAGTCCATTGGCTGGTGCGAGCCCAGGGGTGAAGCCCATGGTCCGCTGGCGGAGTCGGTGGCTGGGCAGCTCATTTTCAAGCTGATGATCGAGACCCGCGCGCTACCCGGTTCGGTCGTCACTCGCAGGGTCAAAGAACGCGTCGCGCACATCGAGGCCACCACGGGGCGCAAACCTGGCAAAAAGGAGACACGCGAGCTCAAGGACGACATACGGCTGGAGTTGCTACCGATGGCGTTTACCAAGCAGGTGTCTGTCGGGATCTGGATTGATCCGAAAGCCCGGCTGTTGGTAATTGACGCGGCGAGTCAAGCGCGCACCGATGACGTGGTAACGATGCTGGTCAAGTCCGTGCCCGGTCTGGCTGTGACGCTGTTCAATAGCCAGGTGTCGCCCAGCGCGGCCATGTCAGAGTGGCTGATCAGCCAGCAAGCTCCTGCAGGCTTTAGCGTCGATCGGGAGTGCGAGCTCAAAGCGGCCGACGAATCCAAGGCCGTAGTGCGTTACGCGCGGCACGCTCTGGATACCGACGAGGTACGCCAGCACGTTCAATCAGGCAAGCTGCCCACCCGCCTGGCACTCACCTGGGACAGTCGCGTCTCGTTTGTCCTGACCGAGAACCTGCAGATCAAGAAACTGGCGTTTCTGGAGGTCGTCTTTGACAGCAAGGCGACGGGCAAGGATGACGGATTCGACGCCGACACCGCGATTGCGACCGGCGAACTGCGCAAGCTGCTGCCCGATTTGATGAAGGCTTTGGGCGGAGAACTGATGGCGGCTTAGGGTTGCACTAGAGGCCGTGACTTTGCAACTGGATCGGGCCTTTGGGTGTGTGCAAGGTGACAGTGATGTTGGCCGGGCCCGCTTCGATTGCAACGCCCGATAGCCCGATGGCCTCGTAAGCCGCCTGCAGCTTGGCGGCTGTTGGATGCGTGATGGAAATGCCTTGCAGTGTCACACCGGAGCGCGGCAGGCTGTTTCTTGGGTGCAGGCGCAGCGGCTCGGCGGCATCGGGCTTGCCCCATTGAATCAGGGTGGGCAGGGTGCCGTCGAACAAGCGCTGGCCATCTTCTCGCACGGTAATTTGCCATTGCAGCAGGCCACGTCTTGAATGGCGACTGGCTTGCATCGCTGGCCCCCGCTCAATGCCCAGGGCCTTCAACGCATTGCGGGCGGCCTGAATGTCACTGGTATTGGCAACAAAATGCACAAGACGCGGCTCGATGGCGACGGCTGCCTGAAGCGCCGGATCATCCATGTCGAACCAGCGCTTGCGGGGTGAGTTCGCCGGACGCGCCGCTTGCGGATCGATGGCGATGATTTCAAGGTAAGCCAGCGGATTCGACGGCGTGGCAATCTTGAATAGCCTGTTGTGTGTTCCATACAAGGCGTGTTCGCCGCCGGCCGCCGGTGTGATGCCCAGGGTTGCCTCACACCACTGCACCCCATGCTCCAGGGTCCGTGCCACCACAACCAAGTGATCTATCTGTGTTTTCATATTGGGAAAAAAGGTGTCTGCAAGTGCCACCGGACCGGCATCCTGAACCGGGGTTCAG
>JBAXOZ010000384.1:0-1805 GCA_037132975.1 Comamonadaceae bacterium | reverse complement strand
TGTGCCTCGAAGGCTATGGCTGCAACGCGCTGGGCTTCCTCGGCGGCCTTGCGCTGCGTGACATCGCGTTGAATGCCCACGAACTGGGTCACACTGCCGGCTTCGTCAAAGACGGGATTGATGGACAGATCGTTCCAGAACAGCGTGCCATCCTTGCGGTAATTAAGGATCTCGCCGTGAAACGGCTGCTTGGCGTCAAGGGCCGCGCGCATTTGCAATACGACTTCCGGCTGAGTATCTGACCCTTGCAGGATGCTGCATGGTTTACCCAGCATTTCCTCCCGGGAGTAACCGGTGATTCTGACGAACTCGTCATTGACGTATGTCGTCAGTCGGTCGGCGCCGCTGATCAATACGCCCTGGGAAATTTGACTCAGGGCCTGTTCGTGTAACCGTATGTCCGCCATGTTCTCCAGCAAACGCGCGTCCTTGTGCTTGCGCTCTGTGATGTCTCGCGTGATAGACAGGAGGCAGGGCACACCGCCAAGACTCATGACATGCGCCGACATTTCGGCACTTATGACCTTGCCGCCCTTGGTGACAAAATCTGCTTCCATGCGCTCACAGTCGCCATCGCGCTGCAGCAATTCGAGTAGTCTTTGCCGATCGCCGAAGTCGCGCCAGATATTGATTTCCCGGGAGCTCCTGCCTATGATTTCCTGCGGCGTCCATTCGGTCATATGCGTGAAGCCTCGATTGATGTCGAGGTACAAGCCGTCCGCAAGGCGGTTGATGGCGACTGCGTCGGGACTGGTCTCGAACACGGTACGGTAGCGCTCTTCGCTCTCGCGAACGGCGGTTTCAGTCTGCTTCCTGTTTGTAATATCCTGAACCATGCCCGTCAGGCTGATGACACTTCCTTTGTCGTCCTGCGTAATTTCTGCCACACCGTGCATCCAGCGCTCGGCGCCGTCGCTCGGTCGGATGATCTTGAATTCGGCAGCAAATGGTGTTTTGTTACTGATCGACTCGGCAAACGCGTCCTGCACGGCTTGCCTCCAGTTCGGGTGAATCAGATCCATCCAGCCTTGATTCGTATGCGGGTAGTCCGGCGTCATGCCAAAGATTTCATCCATGACAGGTGTGCATTCAATGGTCCCTGTGGCAAGGGTATTGATGTAGCTTCCGATCCTGGCGGCTGTCTGCGATTCACGCAGAAGAGTTTCGTTCTTGCGCATCGCCGCCTCGGTCTCTTTCACAGCAGAGATGTCCGACACAATGATGTAGACGCCCTGCACCTGACCGTCAATGAAGTCGGGTATGTACTGCACCAAGCCATGCCACGACAAGCTGCCATCGGCTGTGTAAGCGGGCACCTCGAAGCGCTGCTCTTGGCCCGCAAGCGCGGCCTCAATGTAGGGCAGATTGATGCGGTAACGTTCTTCGCCTATGAAATCACGCAGATGCGTTCCAGGCATTGCATCGGGCTGGCGGCCAAACCACTGGGCGTAGGCAAGGTTGCAAAAGCGGTTGCGCAGGTTGCGGTCCCAGTAGCCGATCATGGTTGCCATCTTGCCGTCTGCAGATCGCAGCTTGCCCTCCCGATGCAGCGGTGCATCAGGTGGCAGTTCCGGCCCTGTTTGATTCTTGTTGGCAGTAGTCATTTTGTTCCACTCAAGCCATGAGTCTATCCGCAAAGCCCCTGGATCGCAGGCTCATTACGTTTTGCCGAAAGTTCGATATCCAGTCAACTTGCAAAGACAATGTAACGACGTTGTGCGTGACAAAACCGGCGGACAATGTTTGTTTTGCTGCTTTGGGCGGCGGCGCAGTCATAACCAAACTTGTACAACTGGCTTGCCCGG
>JBAXOZ010000383.1:0-1816 GCA_037132975.1 Comamonadaceae bacterium | reverse complement strand
CCCTCATTGTGCTGGTTGCCATGACCCTGGGCGGTATTGCGCTGGTGCGCTCGGTCAGTACTGCGAGTGTGATCGCCGGCAATCTGGCTTTTCAGCAATCGGCCACGCTCAACGGTGATGCCGGTGTTGAGGCTGCGGTAACGGCCTTGAACAATTACGCCACGCTCAACCAGGACAGTTCGGGCCAGGGCGGAGGAATTGGCTACTCCAACGGATACAACGCATTGATGGGACCGGCGTCGCAAAGTCCTGCAGCCGGTCAGTCGTGGGACACCTACTGGAATGTAACGCTAGCAAATTACGCTTTTGCGTTGCCTGCGGATCCCAATACCGGCAACCAGGTCTCCTATGTCATTGACCGCTTGTGCCAAAGTGGCGGATCAAACTGTTACGCGTCGCCGTTGGTTCGTCTTGACTGTGGGAACGACAAGGATGGGCCTCAATTCTCATGTCCCTCGATGACGTTTTACCGAATCACATCGCGCATTGCGGGTCCAAGAGGTACGGTTAGCTACGTCCAGGCGGTCTACGCGAAGTGATGGGCGCAGGTTCGTTTGGGGTCGGTTCAAGTTCATGGTGTGTTTACAAGTTCAGGAGGTCGTCATGACCCATCGAAGCTTCCCAAGAGGCATGATGTTTGCCGCGGGTGTTCTGTTTGCAGGTGCTTGCAACGTGCATGCGGGTATCACCGACATCTCTAGTGTTCCGTTGGGTACTTTTGCCAAGCCTTCTGCAGATGAGGTGCGGCCCAACATCATGTTTGTGCTCGACAACTCGGGCAGCATGGACTGGACCCACATGCCCGACAACAGCGCCGACGGCGGCAGCACAGTCCCCTTTACCTACGGCTTTTATGGCTACCGCAGCAGCCAATGCAACGGCGTGTTCTACAACCCGGCCACCACCTATACGCCGCCAGTCTATGCCGACCACACCACGGCCGTGCCCCACTATTACCCCAACGCCAGCTTTACTGCCGCCTGGGTCGATGGGTACAACACCGGCAGCGGTACGACTAATTTGAGCACCAGTTTCCGAGCCGAAGGGGACGGTAGCAACCAGGCAGCCTATTACTACAAATATACGGGAAGTCAGACGACGCTGTCACAGAAAAACTATTACGTCTCCAACACTTTTGTCAGTGAATGTGGCACCGCAAGCGGTAGCGGTACCGCTACCAGTGGCACCGCGCCGGGTAACGCCGTATTTACCAAGGTAGTGGTCGGTGCCACTTCAGGTGTGGGCGGTGCCGATGAGCGCACCAACTTTGCCAACTGGTACAGCTACTACCGCAAGCGCATTAACATGATGAAGACGGCCACTGGCCTGGCCTTCAGTGCACTTGATGACCGATTTCGAGTGGGTTACATGAACCTCAACGCGGGTGGCACCGATTTCATCAACATTGGCAAGTTCACTTCCGCGCAGAAGACCGATTGGTACAGCGCCTTGTATGGAGCTACGGCCAGTGGCAGCACTCCGACGCGAACCGCGCTCTCCAATGCGGGCCGCGTGTTCGCCAACAAGATTGCTTCGGTCAACGGTGTGGCCGTGACTGATCCCATCGAATACTCGTGTCAACGCAATTACACGATCCTGTCCACCGACGGTTTCTGGAACAGCGGCAGTGGCTACAAGCTCGACGGCACCACAACCGTCGGCAACGAAGATGGCAGCTTGCCGCGTCCTTACTGGGATGGTGGCGGCACGCAGCGGCAGCAGCGCACCAGTATCTTGCAGACACGTACGATTACGCCGCAGTTGCAAACCCGCACCAGCCAGTTGCGCCAAACGCAAACGCTGCAGCAGGCGCAGC
>JBAXOZ010000382.1:0-1816 GCA_037132975.1 Comamonadaceae bacterium | reverse complement strand
GGCGGCGCTCTCAAAGAGACGCGACTGATTTGGAGGTCTTCCTCGAAGCGGTCTGGTTGGAGAAGATTGGAGAGTTTGAGAGCGCCCACGTTACGGCGTTGGGCGCGGATTTCGCGCTGAAGATAGGCAATGACAGCGCGCAGGTCTGCCAGGGAGTAACCGGCGCGCAGGAGTTCATACCACATGCGCTCACGGTCAAAGGCCAGACGCAGTGTCTGGCCGGTCAACTGGCAGTAGAGCTGATGGGCTTGCTGGATCGACAGAGCCAGCGGCAGAACTGGGGAGGGCGAGGTCATGGGTTTAAGAGGGGGTTCGTTTGGAGGTGGGTTTGACATCCAAGGCAAAGACTTCAAAGAAGAGCTTCTCGTCGAGTTGCTCGCGTTCCTGGCGAAGGGCGGCGTTCAAGAGGTCGTTGGCCATGTTCATAAGCAGGCGCAGATTTCCGGCGGCATGTTCGCAGAGGGTCTGCGCGAGCGTGGGGCTCATGAGTTTGGGATTGCCCGCCGCTTTGAGCAAGTGGTTGATGCATTGGAGCAACTGCGCTGGAGGCAGGGCTTGGGTGCGCAGGCGGCTGCGGATGCGGCTGGCCAAGGGCACCAGGTCTGGACTGTCCAGCTTGCTGACCAGGCGGTCGTCCCCGGCCAGAATGATGGTGAGGATGGAGCGCGAGTCCAGATCGGCGCTGGAGAGCAGGCGCAGTTCAGAGAAGACCGCCGGGGCCATTTCCTGTGCCTCATCGATGAGCAGGACTGGGCGCAAAAGAGAAGTTTGAATGTGGTTGTGCCATTTTTCCCGCAGGACCTTGGCGCTGGCCCAACGGTTGTGCGGGGACAAGGGCACGCCAAAGAGATCGCCCAGTTCGCGGTAGAAGTCGGCCAGGGCGGCCTGTGGGCGGGTGAGCACGCCCACAGAGAGGTCGCGCATTTGGCCCAAGCGCTCGACCAACAGGCGCAAGGCGGCGCTTTTGCCTGTGCCCGCATCTCCGCTGACCAAGGCGAAACCACCCTCGCCGACTTGTTGCTCGATGCGCCAACAGAAGCTCTCGATGGCGGTGGGTGCCCAGAGGACGTCGGCTGGGATTTGCGGGGAGAAGGGGTTGAACTTCAGACTGTAAAGGGCAAGCAGTTTTTTGCTCATGCGGGTTGGGCTGGAGGTTGGGTTGATGTTGAGAGTTCGTCTTTGGGCAGGTAGGCGGCAGGCGAGCCGGTAGCGGCGTATTGCTTGATGAGCTGCTGGAGCAAGGGCGCCATGGCGTTGGAGGGGGCGGGTTCCTGGGCGGGCACCACCATCGGTGGAGCCTTGAGCGCACGCTCCCCCTGAGCGTTGCGGTGTTTGTCCAAGGGATAGAGACGGCAGAGGATGGTGCCGCTGATGGGGTCACAGAGATGAACACGGCTGAGGTCCCAAGCGGCCACCCGTACGCTCATCCGCTGGAAGTGGCCGTAGCGGGAGGGGATTTCAAAGCGAACCCCACCCAGACTGATGGTGCCATCGGAACGGCGTTGGGTGCGGATCAGTTCGCTTGTGAAAACCAATTGGAGATCCGCCGTGGAGGCTGGACAGGGCCGGCCCACATCCTTGTGGTCGATATAGGCGCGCAGGGGGCTCATGCCCAGCTCGGAGTGCGTCTTGTGGTTGTACTCCATCTCAACCCATGCCTGGGTTGATTCATTGAGCAGGCGCAGCCTCAAATCGGCAACGCCCTCCAGCATCGGCAAGAGGCGGCCTTCGATCTGGCCCCAGAAGGACTCCTGCTTGCCGTTTTGGTAGGGGCTGTAAGGCAGCGTGGTTTCATGAACAATGCTCAGACGAGCCA
>JBAXOZ010000381.1:0-1822 GCA_037132975.1 Comamonadaceae bacterium | reverse complement strand
GACTGGCGGGCACTGAGGGCAATGCGGCGTTATGTAATTTTGCCGTAGCGGGCGAGTGCTACAACTGCCACGAACATGGCGGCCAGGCCAAGCCGCAGGCGACGGCTGATCCAGCACGATGCGCCAGCGAGCCGAGGCCATATCTGCGCCACAGCGCACTGACCAACACTTGCGAAGCACTGGTGAGGTACCTCCCCGGCCTTTGCGCATAGCGAAGCCGAGCTGTGCGCACTGACCGACGCCACCATGCTGGCAAACCGTAAGTGGTGATGTGCCGTTGCCGCCAAGCGCAGCGACTGGCAGCGACACATGGCCACGCTGCTGCCGGTAGCGTCCAGGCCGCGTAAGCTGGCCGTTGGTGGCGATGCGCCAGCGAGCCGAGACATTATGGTGCCTGGCGATAGCGGTACTCCGCTTTCGCCACTGACTGAAACTACAGAGCCTCACGAGAGGTCAGCAATGGTGTTGGTTGCCCTGCCAGTGGCGCAGAGCGCCCATCTGCGGGCAGGGCGAGCGGCACGCTTGCGCTGCTGGACGCTGCACAGCGGCTTCGCCGTCAGCCTTCCTCGAAGTAGTCCGAGTCGATCTTTTTAACCACATAAGTCGACGCGGCTGACACGCCGACATCAAAATCAATCATCAACGTCGAGAGTGTCTTACCGTCAATCAGTACGACCTTGGTATCAATGCGCGAAGCGTAGTCAATGGCTTCCGCTGTGTAGGCTGACGTCGTAATAAAGACGCCCTTTTTGGCCCGCTGGCCCTGCAGCGCCCCAACAAACTTTTGTATCTCAGGTCGTCCGACTGAGCCTTGCCAGCGCTTCGCCTGCAAATAGATCGCGTCCAATCCCAGGCGATCTTCCTTAATGATTCCGTCGATACCGCCGTCGCCAGACTGCCCGATGCGCTCTCCTGCATCGCGTCTTGATCCGCCGTATCCCATCTTCACAAGCAGATCGACGACCAACTGTTCAAAGAAAGCCGGGGAGCAGCTCAATACAACGGATAGCAGTTCCTGTGCGAGCTGGCCCCGCAAACCTTGGTAGGCAAGTTCGATTGCCTCTTCGGGAGTAGCACCTGCCACCGCGTTGATTTCGGTGGGTTTCGCATCTACAGTGGAATCAACGCCCGATTTCGACGCATCCCGGAATTCGACAAACTCTGGAAACTGCTCCAAATACTTGCTGTCGATCCGTGACGGGTTGCTTGCAAGCACTGTCAGCCCTTTGCTCGTGATCTTAAAGATGCCGCGTCGGGGAGCCTCTACCAGTCCAGCCTTCTTTAGGTAGGTCCTAGCCCAGCCCACGCGGTTTCTGAAAATACCTTGTTGTCCACTGGGTAACAGTTCAGCACGGTCAGCGTCAGACAGCGTGAAGACCGTCGCCAGGTGATCTTCGGCGTCACGAAGGGAATGCTCTTTACCATCGCCCAGTAGGGTCAGAAAGGGAAGCATGCAGGTTTGATAGTCGGGAATTGCCATGTCTAGAGAATAACCGCATGAATCATGGATCATCCACGTGGTCAAGCGTCTAAAGGCTCATGGCTGCCCGCTGGTGGCACTTGCGGGCAGCGCAACATATGGGCTGGCGCCAACAGACCTGATCGACGAAGCTGAGTGCCGTCACACACAGCTACTTGATCATCAATAATTTGTTCATAAACATGGGCACCATGCACATGCCTTGTTGGGTCCCCCTTTGATCCAGACCGAAAGTCAAAGGCAAGCTATACCGGTCTTCTCAAACACACCCCATAAAGTGTCTACGCGGTCGGGTGGGGGGGGTCCCATCAGGATTTCAAAAAAAATCAAAAATCAAAAAAA
>JBAXOZ010000380.1:0-1823 GCA_037132975.1 Comamonadaceae bacterium | reverse complement strand
TCGGTGCCGCCAAAATGCGCGAGGAGGCGCTGGACCATGTGCTGTTGTTTGGCCCTCCCGGACTGGGCAAGACGACGTTGTCGCACATCATCGCCCATGAACTCGGTGTCAATCTGCGCCAGACTAGCGGTCCGGTGCTGGAAAAACCAAAGGACCTCGCGGCCCTGCTGACCAACCTGGAAAAAAACGACGTCCTCTTCATCGATGAAATTCACCGTCTCAGCCCGGTGGTGGAGGAAATTCTTTATCCGGCGCTGGAAGACTACAAGATCGACATCATGATTGGCGAGGGTCCCGCTGCGCGCTCCATCAAGCTCGATTTGCAGCCCTTCACGCTGGTCGGCGCCACCACCCGTGCCGGCATGCTGACCAATCCGCTGCGCGACCGCTTTGGCATTGTGGCGCGCCTTGAGTTTTACTCGCCCGAGGAGTTGGCGCGCATCGTCAAGCGCAGCGCTGGCTTGCTCAAGGTGCCAACCGACGACCAGGGTGGTTTCGAGATCGCCCGGCGCGCGCGCGGCACACCGCGCATTGCCAATCGCTTGCTGCGCCGGGTGCGCGACTACGCGGATGTCAAAGGTGCAGGTCAAATCACGCTGGACATTGCGAACCGTGCGCTGGCCATGCTCGACGTCGATCCGCAGGGTTTTGACCTGATGGACCGCAAACTGTTGGAAGCGGTTATTCACCGCTTTGACGGGGGGCCGGTTGGCCTGGACAACATTGCTGCGAGCATCGGCGAAGAGCGTGAGACGATTGAAGATGTGATCGAGCCCTATCTGATCCAGCAAGGCTATTTGCAGCGCACGCCAAGGGGCCGCATTGCGACACTGGCCGCCTACCGGCACCTCGGTGTCACGCCACCGAATCGCGACAGCGAGCTGTTTGACGCCTAAAAATCGCTGTCATCCGGGATCCAGTGCCACGCGCACTATGGATTGCGGGTCGTGGCCCGCACTGACGAAATCGCGGGCGTGGCGTTGCGTACCATCAGAATTTGTGCTGCGTAGTAAGTCGTCAGCACCCACAAAGACACCATCGGCAAGGGTTGCACGAAACGGTTGATGGCGATCAGCGAGTCACTGAGCATGAAGACGCAGGCACCCAGCGCCACCGCTTTGGAGGCTGTGTCGCGCAGCACGGTGGCCCGACCAATGGCTTGTGCCACCATCAATGAGATGACGCCAACATAGGCAGCGACTGCCACTTTCAATACCGGGTCCGACAGTCCGCTCCAGACCCAGGCGTACATGGCGGCGCCAACGCCCAGGGCGAGCAGCAGCGCGCGACCGCTTGGAAACCGTGCGATGCCCTGGCGGAACAGGGCGATGTAGAAGAGGTGAGCGACCAGAAAGGAAGCCAGGCCGGGGATGAAGTAAGCACCGGGCAGCATCAGGAACACGTCACCCGCCAGGCTCGCCGCCAGCGCCGCGATCAGCAGCCAGTCAAAGCGCTCCATCGCGCGCACTTGAGATGCACGGAGATAGACCAAGCCGATCGCGATGAGCATCGTCAGGGGTTTGCAGACAAAGTGCAGCGGCAGCATACCGAACACGCTGCTCAGGATGGTCAGCGTGGCCGATGCAATCAACAGCCATTCCATCCGGCTGATGGAAGGTTGTGGCACCGGATCAGGTGCTGGTTTCATCGAGCGCCTCGTCGTCTTCCAGATGTCGGGTATCGGCCCAACCCACCAGGCTCATGCCCTCTGGTGTCCAGAGCAGCCGGTTGATGGTGGCATTGCCCAGGTTCCAGCTGCGCGGTGTCTGCAGATTCTGGCGCGTGGCAAGGCGGTACAGAATGTCCAGCACGCCGCCGTGCGC
>JBAXOZ010000379.1:0-1827 GCA_037132975.1 Comamonadaceae bacterium | reverse complement strand
CTCGCCAAATCCAATGTCGAATTCGTCGAACGCGTCAAGCGCACCGTTATTGAAATAGAAAAGACGGTTGCCACACCGGACGAGACACGCGCGATCCTGGGCCTGCGCTTGGCCAGCAACGCCAACGCATAAGTGCCCAGTACAAATTACTTTTTTAAACCAAACCGGAGACAAAGACATGAACGAATCGATAGCAAATACCAGCTTTACACCGGCAAGACTTGCTGGCGCAGTCATTGGCAGTCTGGCGCTTATGGCTGGCAACGCGCACGCGATGAACGGCGCCCAACTGGGCGGATACGGCATCAAGAATGCCGGGATGGGCGGCGCCTCCATTGCCCTGCCACTCGATGCTTCGGCAGCCGCGAACAATCCGGCCGGTATGGCATTTGTCCCAAATTCCTTCGCGCAAAACTTCTTGCTATTTCGCGGGCAATCGTCGATAAGCCTGTTTGGCAACCCACTGGAGGACAACACAAACGTGTTGGCACCTGAAGGTGGCTTCAACTGGGTGATCAGTCCCACCATGACCGCAGGCTTGACTGCATCAGGGTCCGGTGCCGGGGTTGATTTTGGAAAGCCTGCCGTTCCCGCACCAGGAGCTGAAAATGTGAAAGCATCACAGAAAGTGGCGGAAATCGTTTCCAGCGTAACGTGGAAAGTTCAACCCAACCTGGCGATCGGCTTGGGCTTGAATCTCATGGTGCAACAAGTCAGTACGCAAGGTGTGGTGGTGCAGCCTGTTCCAGGCATGTTTGTTCCCGTGCCAGGGCACGGCACGCAAACCGCTACTGGGTTTGGTGCGCGCATCGGCGTACTCTGGAACGCAAGCCCGGAGATCTCCTTGGGTGCCACGTACAAGACAAAAACGAACATGAGCCAGCTGGGTGATTATGCGAACGATGTGCTGGCTTACAGCGCAGGCAAGATTGACATCCCTTCGGAGTACGGGATTGGCCTGGCATGGAAGGCGACACCCACCATCACCGTAGCCGCCGACTATTTGCAAATACAGTACGCTGGCATCAAGGCCAACCAGGATCCTGCTGGCCCAGGCTGGAAGGATCAACCGGTTTTCAGATTGGGCGTGGCATGGGACGTTAACCCAATCTGGACGCTGCGAGGTGGACTTAGCAGCAATCAGGCGCAAATTGAGAGCGTGCGCGCAGCGCAGAACTTCATGACACCGGCAATCAATGACAAGTCCTACACCGCAGGTGCATCCATGAAGCTTGACAACAAGGCCGACATCAGCTTCAGCATTGAACTGAATCCGTCGGTCACCTTGGACGGTTCTGGTCCAAGCACTGGAGTTTCCATCACCAGCAAGACACAGGTATGGCGCTTGGGATACCAGAGAGCCTTCTGATCCATTACCATGCAAGAGTCACCGCACTGATTGACGGAGCTTCGCCATTCCATGTCAGAACACGCAGACAAAATCCTTCATCTTGGGTTGAATCCTAGTGAGGCGGCGACGAGCCCCTATGCCCGGTTCTTCAATCCAGAGATGGAGTCCTTGCCGGAGAATGTCCGTGAGGCGCTGGCGACGGGTGCCCTCGCCCACGAACTATTGCCGACGGTGGAGCACGCTGGGGAGCTACAGGCTCCGGGCTACTGGCCAGTAGAAACGGGTTTTACCATTGGACCGGACGGCTCGGCGCGTGTCTTTGTTCTGTCTCCTATGCCGGGAGTGACACCAACGATGTGGGATTGGTGGTTTGTGTGGCACGGCAGCAGCGGACAGCGCTACAAGCTGTGGCACCCCCAGGCACATGTCGATGTACGTTGGCAAGACGGCCGGGACGATCTGGACTACTACATTGG
>JBAXOZ010000378.1:0-1832 GCA_037132975.1 Comamonadaceae bacterium | reverse complement strand
AGCACTTCGCGTGACAGGCCGGTGGCCTGCTCAATCTCGGCTTGGTTCATTGCGGCGAAGTGTACAAGGATTAACCCTTAAGAGATCAAGATATGTGTCCTGGACAACCAGGGTATAGTGGTTCACGCGAAAGGTTGGACCTTTGCGAACCCATCAAGAAATAGATCAGCACAGGAACAGCGATGACGCAACAAACCATCGGGCCAGTGGGTTCCGGGCGAGACACTATTCTGGTCGTCGATGACAGCCCGGATATCCGTCTGCTGATGCGCGTCGCCCTGGGCAAAAGATACCAGCTGCTCGAAGCCGAGAGCGCCACCGCCGCTTTGGAGTTGATCAAGCTTCACCAGCCTCGATTGATGCTGCTCGACATCATGATGCCAGGTGCCATGGATGGCTTGCAACTGCTCGATTTCATCAAGGGTGACGCCAGGCTCAAAAACATCATTGTTGGAATGATCACCGCACGCGGCCAGACGATGGACGACTTGAATGCGCGCAAGCGCGGTGCCGATGCCTATTTCGTCAAACCCTTCAGTCCACGCGAGGTGGTCGCCTGGGTCGACAGCAAGTTGCAATGAGCCATTTCAAGTCATCGACGCGCTTGTTCCTGCTGGTAGGTGTCCTGTCAGCGCTGCTGCTGGCCATTGGCAGCCTGGGCCTGTATGGCATCACACAGTCGAATGCTGCCTTGAAGACCGTGTACCAGGACCGCACGGTCGCCATCGGATTGCTCAGCGAAATTCAGCATCAGTTATTGCGCGGCCGCTTGTTGATCGATGCCAGCGTGCTGGATCCAAGGCCACAGGCAAGTGCTGGCAATCTCGTTGAACTGGGAAGTACCTCGGCCGTGATCAGCAAGACGTGGGCTGCCTACAAGGCCACCTACCTCACCAAGGAAGAAGAAAAGCTTGCAGCGAAATTTGAGCAGGATCACCTCAACTTCGAGCAACAAGGTTTGGCGCCGGCCGTGGCGGCCCTGCATGCCAATGACGTTGCCGGTGTTCAGGGCTTGATCCGCGACAAGATCCTCCCGCTGGACGCGAACTTGCAGTCAGGCCTTGAAGGCCTGATGCAGATTCAGCTCAGCGTGGCCAAGCAGGAATACCAGGTGGCAGTCGATCGCTATGACACGGTGCGCCTGGTATCCGTGGCTGCCATCGCCGGCGGCGTGCTGTTTGCGATACTGACCGGTCTGGCCGTGCTGCGTGCGCGTCGCCAGGAACTGACCGTCGCTCTCGAACGCCAGTCCCACGCCGATATGGCGCGGCAAATGGACGAGAAGAACGATTTGCTGCAAGCACTCACACAGAGCGAATTCCGATGGAAATTTGCCATCGAGGGCGCTGGCGACGGTGTCTGGGACAGAGACCTGCAAACTGGCCAGGAAAGCTATTCCCGGCGCTGGAAAGAGATGCTGGGCTACGCAGAAGATGAAATCCTGCCCGATCACCAGGAGTGGGAAAGCCGGATTCACCCCGATGACCGGCAAGCCGTGCTGACCAGTGACGCCGACTACATCGCCGGCAAGGCATCGCGCTACGAGGTTGAATACCGCCTGCGATGCAAGGATGGGAGTTACAAATGGATTCTGAGCCGCGGCATGATCGTCAGCCGCGACCCAAACGGCAAGCCACTGCGTACCATCGGGACACACACAGACATCAGCGAGCGAAAGAAGGCAGAAGGCACCATCCGTCTGGCTGCCAAAGTCTTCAAGCATGCCCTTGAAGGCATCATGATCACGGCGCTGGACGGCAGCATCATCGAGGTCAATGACGCCTTCACCACGATCACTGGCTACAGCCGCGACGAAGTGATCGGGAAAAACC
>JBAXOZ010000377.1:0-1834 GCA_037132975.1 Comamonadaceae bacterium | reverse complement strand
GATGCCTGGAGCAAAACAGCCAGGCGCAAGAAATGTTTGGCTATTCCAATGCCGAGGCGGTCGGCCGCCTGGGCACCGACTGGATCGCTCCGGCCGACCGCGACCGCGTCATGAACAACATGCTCAGTGGCTATGAACTTCCGTACGAAGTCACCGCACTGCGCAAAGACGGCTCAACCTTTGCCGCCCTGCTGCACGGCAAGATGATGCACTACAAGGGCAAGGTCGTGCGCGTGACGACGATGGCCGATCTGACGGAGCGAAAGCAGGCCGAGGAAGCCCAACGCATCGCCGCCACCGCCTTTGAATCGCAGCAAGGCATGTTCATCACCAACGCCGAGCACATCATCCTGCGTGTCAACCGGAGCTTTACCGAAATCACGGGCTACCACACCGACGAAGTGCTTGGACGCAGCCCCCGTCTGCTGGCTTCGGGGCGCCATGATGCCGCTTTCTATGCGGCCATGTGGGCAGAAATCGACAACAAGGGATCCTGGCAGGGCGAGCTCTGGAACCGGCGCAAGAGTGGCGATCTGTTTCCCGAGTGGTTAAGCATCAGTGCCGTCAAAAATAGCGCTGGCGATGCCACCCACTACGTCGCCGTCTTCACCGACATCACGTCGCGCAAGTCGGCCGAAGACCAGATCCAGAGCCTGGCCTTCTACGATGCGCTGACCGGGTTGCCGAATCGTCGCCTGTTGCTCGACCGCATGGAGCAGGCCCTGACCAGCAGCGCGCGACGCCGGCACAAGCACGCCCTGCTGTTCATCGACCTGGACAATTTCAAGACCCTCAACGATACCTTCGGTCATTTTCAGGGGGATATGCTGCTCGAACAGGTGGCCACGCGCCTGGTCGGATGTGTGCGTGAAGGCGACACCGTAGCCCGTCTTGGCAGCGATGAGTTCGCGGTGATGCTGGCAGACCTCAGCTACAGCGAAGTGGAGGCAGCGACACACACCAAAGGCGTCAGCGCCAAGATCATTGCCACACTCAACCGACCTTACGAACTGGCACATGGTGAGCACCACAGCACACCCAGCATCGGCGTTGCCTTGTTCGGAGCCGATCCTCAGGAGAGCAGTGACGCACCGCTCAAGCGCGCCGAGCTGGCCATGTTCGAGGCCAAGAGCAGCGGCAAGAATGGGGTGAGTTTCTTCGACCCGCAGATGCAGGTGGAAGTGATGAACCGAGCCGCGATGGAGGCGGATTTGCGGGAGGCTGTGTTGACGGGGCAGTTCCTTCTGCACTACCAGGCACAGGTGGTTGGCGCCGGTCGCCTGACTGGCGTCGAAGCCCTGCTGCGCTGGCAGCATCCGCAGCGCGGGCTGGTGTCGCCCGTCGAATTTGTTGCGCTGGCTGAGGAGACCGGCCTGATTCTTCCCATTGGGCAATGGGTGCTCGAATCGGCTTGCCGGCAACTCGCGAATTGGTCGACCCAGCCATCGCTGGCTCAGCTCAGTGTTGCCGTCAACGTCAGCGCGCGCCAGTTTCAACACGAGGATTTTGTCGCCACCGTGCAGGCGGCACTGGCTGGCGCCGGCGTCAATCCGAGACGTCTGAAACTTGAACTGACCGAGAGCATGCTGGTCACGGATGTCGAGGGCATCATCGCCAAGATGAATACGCTCAAAGCCACGGGCGTCAGTTTTTCGCTGGATGATTTCGGCACTGGCTACTCATCCTTGTCCTACCTGAAGCGTCTGCCGCTGGACCAACTCAAGATCGACCAGAGTTTCGTCAGAAACATCCTGACTGATCCGAACGATGCAGCGATTGCCAAAATGGTCATCGCACTGGCCGACAGCATGGGCCTGACCGTCATCGCCGAAGG
>JBAXOZ010000376.1:0-1836 GCA_037132975.1 Comamonadaceae bacterium | reverse complement strand
ACCGCATGGATTTCAAACCCCTCGTCACGCTGCTGGCCATCGTCAACCCGCTGGCCATCGTGCCATTTTTCATTCATTACACGCAGGATTTTTCGCGCGAGCAGCGACGCCGCACGATCTGGATTTCATCCTTCAGCTGCTTTGTCGTGATCGCCGTCAGTGCGCTCATGGGTCTGCACATTCTGAGCTTCTTTGGCATCTCGCTGGCAAGTTTTCAGGTCGGTGGCGGCATGCTGCTACTGACTTCAGCCCTCGCCATGCTCAACGCACAACCGGCCGAGGCCAAATCGAATGAAGAAGAAATGCACGACGCCGCAACCCGCGCCAGCATCGCCGTGGTGCCACTCACCATTCCACTGCTGACCGGGCCGGCCACCATGTCTACCGTGGTGATCTATGCCGACAAGGCCAAAACCTTCCTGCAGCTCGGCACACTGGTCGGTTACGGTGTGGTGATCGCGCTGGCCACCGCCCTGTGCTTTTCACTGGCGCAACCGATTGCACGCGGACTGGGCAAGACCGGCATCAACGTCATGACGCGCCTGATGGGGCTGATTCTGGCCGCCCTTGCCGTGGAAGTGATGTCAGACGGACTGATCAAGCTGTTCCCGGCGCTGGGCCGGTAAAAGCCGCGCCGCTGTCAGGCCTCAGCGGTTCTGCGAACCGCGGTGCGCCCAGCCGGTGGTGTGCTTTTCGATCCTGGCAAACAGCTCATACATCAGCATCGCCATCGCGCCCACCACCAGCAGACCGGCGAAAGCCAGCCCCATCTGCATGGCGGAGCCGGCCGAGATCAGGAGGTAGCCAATCCCTTCGTTGGCAGCGGTCATCTCCGACACCGTGGTACCGACAAAGGCGAGCGTGATCGCCACCTTGAGCGAACCATAAAAGTAAGGCATGGAGCGCGGCAAGCCGACCTTGATCAACACGTCCCAGCGCTTGGCACCAAGCACGCGCAACACGTCTTCGAGTTCAGGCTCCAGCGTGGCCAGACCGGTGGCGATGTTCACCATGATCGGGAAGAAGCTGATCAGGAACGCGGTCAGGATGGCCGGCCCCGCGCCAATGCCAAACCAGACCACCAAAATCGGCACAAAGGCCGCCTTGGGCAGCGCGTTGAAGCCGGTCATCAGGGGATAGACAGCGGCATAAGCCAGGCGCGAACTCCCGATCACAAAACCCAGCAAGACACCCACCACAATCGCGATGCCAAAGCCGGCCATGGTGACCCAGTAGGTGCGCCAGGCATGCGCGGCAATGATGGCCTTGAACTCCCAGAACTGGCTCCAGATGCGCAAAGGACTCGGAAAGATGAACTCGGAAACCGAAAAGGCCGAACAGATGATCTGCCACACCACCACCACGCTCAACAGCAGCAGCCAGGGCGACCACAACTCAATCTGTTTCTGGTTCATGACGGCCTCGGCGCTTGGGTGCTCGCACTGTTTTGGCGCATGGCCCCGATGTGCCCGCGCAGCTCATGCACGATGTCGGTGAATGCCGGCGTGTAAGTGATCTCCAGATCACGCGGACGCGGCAGGGTAATTTCTTTCTTGACGACAAAGCGCCCCGGGCTCCTGCTCATCACGTACACCGTGTCGGCCAGAAAAACCGATTCGCGCAAGTCGTGCGTGACCAGGATGACGTTGAACTTCTGCTCGGTCCAGAGGTCGCGCAGAATGCACCAGAGCTCCTCGCGCGTGAACGCATCCAGTGCGCCGAAGGGCTCGTCGAGCAACAGCATCTTGGGCTCGTGAATCAGGGCGCGGCAAATGCTGGCGCGCTGCTGCATGCCGCCCGACAACTCCCACGGAAACTTGTCCTCGTAGCCGCCCA
>JBAXOZ010000375.1:0-1845 GCA_037132975.1 Comamonadaceae bacterium | reverse complement strand
CTGCAATTAGACTGGACCCACGCGCAGGAGTTGTTAGTCACGATTCAGGGGGAAGCGCTCGATCACCTCTTTTGCCATTGCGTGCTGCCCTATTCCAATTGGGAGTGGGCGACCCGGTGTATTTCGGAGTCCTTCCTGAGCTTGGTGAGCGGACTGCAAGGGGCCTTGGCGCAACTGGGCAAGAGTCCGGAGCACTTGGGGACCGATAACAGCAGCGCTGCCACGCACGAGTTGGAGTCGATACCGGGGCGGCCGCGGGGCTTTAATTCCGATTATCTGGAACTATGCACGCACTACGATTTGACGCCGCTGACGATCAATGTGGGTTGTCCGCACGAGCAAGGCGAGGTGGAGTCACAGAATCGGCATCTGAAGCGGCGGTTAGCGCAGCATCTGATTTTGCGCGGGAGTCGGGATTTCGCCTCGCTGGGGGATTACGATCGGTTTGTGGCGGGGGTGTTGCAGGCCGCCAATGGCAAGCGCCAGAAGCGTTTGGCGCAAGAGTTGGCCTGTATGCGCCCGCTGCCGGCAGGTCGGCTGGCCGAATACAAGGAGTATGCGCCGGTGGTCAGTCCCCAGAGTTTGGTTCGGATCAAGCGGTGTACGTATTCGGTTCCCTCGCGATTGATTGGCCACACGTTGCGAGTCGAACTCCACGAGGCCCAACTGAAGGTGTATCTGGGACGGGAATTCCTGTTTGATCTGCCCCGGTTGCGGGGGAAGCAAAGTGCCTGGGTGGACTTTCGCCACATTATTACGCCGTTATTGCGCAAGCCCGGAGCGTTTATCCACTATCGACACCGGGAGGCGCTTTATCCCAGTGCGGTATTTCGAGCGGCGTATGACCGACTGGTCGCCGACCATGGCGAACGGCCGGGAGTCATTGAGTATCTGCATGTGCTGAAGTTGGCGGCGGAGGAAACGGTGGAAAAGGTCGAACCGGTGCTGCAAGGGCACCTGGCGCAGCCCGGGAAGTGGCGCGCCAACCAAGTGCGCGAGCCACTGGCTCCGGGGGTCCGGAAGGTGATCGAACTGGCCGGCTTGACGCCGAGCCTGACGGCGTATGAGACGCTCTTAGAAGGCGAGGTGACCGATGTCGGCTGACAGTCTGGAGCTGCTGTTCCGGGAGTTTTGTTTACCCACGATGGCGGCCAGCTTTGGGGAGATGATCCAGAGCGCGGAGGCCCAGAACTGGGGCTATCGGAAACTATTACTGCACCTGTGCGAAGCGGAAGCCGCCGATCGCCGGGAGCGCAAGCGGGAGCGACTGCTGCGCGAATCCAAGCTGCCCTCGGGCAAGACGCTGGGCAATCTGGCCGACGGGCAATTGCCGGCCAAGGTGCGGCGCCAGTTACCGACGTTGCTGGAGGGGGGCTTTGTGGAGCGAGCGGAGAACCTGCTGGTCTTTGGGCTGCCCGGCCGAGGCAAGACGCACTTTTTGTGTGCGCTGGGACGGGAACTGATCCTGCAGCGGGGGTATGCGGTCTATTTCACGCCGACCTTTAAGCTGGTGCAGCAACTACTGACCGCCAAAAAGGAACTGCGTCTGGATGCGGCCCTCAAGAAGCTGGACCGCTTTGAGGCCATCATCCTGGACGACCTGGGCTACACGCAGCAGTCGCGCGAGGAGATGGAGGTGCTCTTCACCTTCCTGGCGGAGCGCTACGAACGGCGCCGCGTGCTGGTGAGCAGTAATCTGGTCTTTTCGAAGTGGGACCAGATTTTCAAAGACCCGATGACGACGATGGCGGCGGTGGATCGGTTAGTGCATCACGCCCTCATCCTGGAGTTCGACGGCGAGAGCCAGCGAGTGCCACGGCCGAAAGAGAAAGGGGGCGACTAACC
>JBAXOZ010000374.1:0-1850 GCA_037132975.1 Comamonadaceae bacterium | reverse complement strand
AAAGAATGACAAGCAGCCACCCACAGCTTTCGTCTGGCTGGCTCCAGAAGACACACTGCCGTCGCTCGCCGCGACCCCAAGAAATCCAACTGAAAGTCGTAAGCCGACATTCAGTTTTTCTAGGGGCAGACGTTCGCCTCCAGTGCCAGAAATTCAGAAGCAGTCATCCAGCGACAACAATCTTGTTTTCCGTTTGGTGGTGGGGAGTGCATCTCGCAGATATGATTCATCGACTTATCCCTGCCACTCAACTTCCCGTCATGCAAAAATTTTTGTTGTTAGCGACTATTGTTATCGGCCACGGTGCCTTTGCTATGGGAGAAGATCGCGAATGGATTCCAGTTAACAAGTTGCTTGCCGTTACCTACCTCGACAAGTTCTATGAAACCCCGCTGGCCGACCGCGACAAGATCCGGATGCGGGGCGCCATGAAACCCAGCAATGCGTCGATCAAGGCTTCGGATGTGGTGCTGACCATCGTGCACGCCGACCGGAAGGAAAGGATTCATGTCGCCGCCGATGGCAGCTTCGACTTGACGCCCACCGAGAAATTGGTCAAGGACAATCCCATGGTTCTCACAAATATGCCACCGGGTGAAAAGGCCGCCGTCGCATTTGCAGTCTACGCAGTCATTCCTGCCGACCTGAAATTTGGCTATGCGTCCTTCATGGCTGGAATCCAGCAAGCCAACGACTTGGTCAAATCCAAAGCCGGCTTGCTCCGCGTTTTTGCACCAAAGTTCAGCGGCCTTGAGCTGCATTTCGCGAAGCCGGCCCAGCAAACGCTCCAAATTCTCGGCAAAAATGGGGCTCGGACCTTGATCGCAGACGCGAAGGGCATCATCGCGGTGAAACTGGACTCGACAACACTCGCGGACAACCCACAAATTGCGCTTTCCGAGCGTCCGATTGAGGTCGAGCTTACTGCTGAGTAGGTTCGGCAGTGAGTTCTGGATGCAAGACATTCACCACGGTTAGGGCCGTGGCGTGAGTTTGGTTCACCGACTGCGCCAAGTCGGCGTGGGCTCGGCGGTGGTGGGGCTGCACCTGTTGCTGGTGTTGGCATGGTCGACGTTTGGAAACCATTCGCGGCCGCCCCAAACAAATGTGGCTGTTGCTACCGTCGCGGTATGGTTGCCGACCCTTTCGACCGAGCCAGTGACATTGGCACATCCACAACGTGCGTCCCCGCGTGATCTGTCAGTTCGGCGCGACCGCGACGACCCGGAGCGCAGCTCTGCTGCACCTTTGGCAGCGCCGCCGACCGACGACGCTGAGGCTATGCCATCCGCAGCGCTTACTGCGACCGAGGTGCCTAAGGCGTTAGGTTCCGCGTTGAATTTGGCGCTTTCGCGCGAGGCGCAGAAATTCTTGGCCGCACCTGGCTTGGCTGCCAGATCCCTCTTTCATGGTCGTTTACCAGCAACCGTGGAGAGTCAAATTGCCGAGGCTGCGGCAGAAACTGGTCCCTGGACCGAGGAGCGCATTGACTCCGACCATATCCGCCTGCGCCGAGGCACAACCTGTGTCATGTTGACGCGTCCGCGGATCGTGACGATCGACCCATTCACTGATTCGTTGCGTCGCATTCCCTGGGCGGCAGACGTTTCGCAGTGCCGATGATCCTATGGCCCTCAGTTGACTTCCATAAAATGGGTTGAAACTGAAGGAAGTCTTGACCGTACTCACGCCGCCTACTTACAGACGAGAAAACTGATGATCGTCTCTGGATGACTGCTTCGACAGTCTTGGGGCTGAACGGATGACCAAATTGGACCTACCACGGCAATGACCGGTTAGGAGAAATCAGATCAACCCCAAGAGTTGCCGCGACCGTCGGCAAACGCTGC
>JBAXOZ010000373.1:0-1864 GCA_037132975.1 Comamonadaceae bacterium | reverse complement strand
CCGACGCCATCGACCGCGCACTGCTGTTGGTTGACGATCTGCCCGGCGTGGTGGTGACAGGCAGCCTGCGCGAAGGCGCGCAAGCCAGCCAGACCGACCTGGTGATCAAGCTGGGCGACGAGCCCTTGGTAGTAGGCGAAGTCAACCTGGACAACACCGGCTACCGCTCTACGGGTGCGAGTCGCCTGAGTGCCAACATTAACCTCAACAGTCCGTTCCAACAAGGCGACCTGCTGAGCGCCAATCTGATCCACACCGAAGGCAGCGACTATGTGCGCCTGGGCGGCACCTTGCCCGTGGGTGACAAGGGCTGGCGTGTGGGTGCCAATGCGTCCACCATGCGCTACCGGCTGGTAACGGCGGAGTTTGCCGCGCTTGACTCCACCGGCACATCCGGCAGTGCTGGGCTGGAGGCCAGCTACCCGATCATCCGCGCGCGCCAGCACAACCTGTACTTCAACACCAGCCTGGAGCACAAGTCCTTCGACAACCAGGCCAACGCCGCCACCGCTACACATTACCAGGCCGACAACCTGAACTTGAGTCTTGCGGGCAACCTGTTTGACAACCTGGGTGGCGGTGGTGCCAACAGCGCCAGCCTTACCTACACCAGCGGTCGCTTGGACCTCTCGGGTTCTCCCAACCAGGCGGCCGACGCTGGCAACGCCCAGACCGATGGCGCTTTTAACAAGCTGCGCTACAGCGCCAGCCGCCAGCAGGTCATCACCGACGACCTGTCTTTGTACGCAGCGGTGTCGGGCCAATGGGCCAGCAAGAACCTGGACTCGTCTGAGAAGTTCTTTCTGGGCGGTGCCAACGGCGTGCGCGCCTACCCCAGCAGCGAAGCCGGCGGCAGCAGTGGGCAATTGCTCAACCTGGAGTTGCGTTACCGGCTGCCCCAGGGCTTTACCCTGACCGGCTTTTATGACGCGGGCCAAGTCACCGTCAACGCCAACAACAACTTTGCCAGTGCTCCCGCGCTTAACGACTACGCCCTTAAAGGCGCGGGCCTGGCGCTGGCTTGGCAGGGCGAAACGGGCTGGAGCTTCAAAGCCACCTGGGCACGGCGTATTGGCGACAACCCCAACCCCAGCGCCACTGGCACCGACCAGGATGGCTCCCTTGTAACCGACCGTTTGTGGCTGTCTGCCACTCTGTCGTTCTAAAGCCGATACCGCGCCCAATTCAAGAGCATCACCATGAACAAAAGTTACCGCCTGATCTACAACGAAGTCACCAACACCTGGGTGGCCGTGGCTGAAACTGCCAAGGCGCGCGGCAAGCGCGCTGCCGGGGCTGTGCTGCTGGCCGCAGCCAGCAGTGTGCTGGGCACGGCACCAGCGTACGCCGCACCGCCCACCCCACCGGCAGCCACCCAACTGCCCACCGGCGGCCAGGTGGTGGCAGGGCAGGCGGGCATTGTGCAAAACGCAGCCACCCTCAACGTCAACCAAACGAGCAACCGCGCCGCCATCGACTGGGCCACCTTCAACGTGGGTTCCCAGGCGCAGGTCAACTTCAACCAACCCGGCAGCAGCAGCGTTACGCTCAACCGCGTGCTCGACGTCAATCCGAGCCAGATCTTTGGCAAGATCAGCGCACCGGGGCAGGTGTTTTTAACCAACCCCAGCGGCGTGTACTTTGCGCCCAGCGCCAGTGTCGATGTGGGTGGCCTGGTGGCCACCACGCACAGCATCAGCAATGAAGACTTCATGACCGGCGGCAGCAGCTTTACGCGCAATGGCGCAACCGGCAGCATCGTCAACGAAGGCCATCTGTCTGCAGCGCTGGGCGGCTACATCGCCCTGCTGGCACCCGAGGTGCGCAACCAGGGCGTGATCGTGGCGCAACTTGGCACGGTGGC
>JBAXOZ010000372.1:0-1873 GCA_037132975.1 Comamonadaceae bacterium | reverse complement strand
CACACAACACGACTGGCCGCAGGCCACTGACCAGAACACTGCGCGAAGCGCCTGATCAATGCCGCAGCGCCACCACATCCACAAGGGAGCCAGCTGGCGGCGCGTAGGGCGCTGGACAAAGGACAGCGACCGGGGAGCGCCGACAGCTGTGCGACCAGACCCAGCGGAGGTACTTTGCATAGGGTGGGTTTTGTAAACCCGTGAGGGCGCGAAGCGGTGGACGGCACCAAGCGGAGCTTTAGCGCAGCGACTGCCGGCCACTTCACAAAACAGCACCCTATGTAAACCCGAAGGGCCACGCAGTGGGTCCCGCAGCGGGCGCGTGTTACTGCGCCACGAACACTACGCGACAGCCTGGTGGTGCCTGGGCATGGCGGTACACCGCCGTGCCCACTGACATAGCCTACAGAGCATCGAACGAAGTAAAGCGGTGATGTGCCGTTGCCACCAAGCGCAGCGACTGACGGCGGTACATGGCCGCGCTGCTGGCGACAGCGTCCAGGCCGCGCAAGCTGGCCACTGGTGGCGATGCGCCAGCGAGCCGAGACATGGTGCTGCCTGGCGATAGCGGTACTCCGCTTTCGCCACTGACTGAAAACTACAGACTTCCAGAAGAGGTAAAGCGGTGGTGCCTGGTACGCTGACCCACAGCGCGACAGCGCCAATCCATGGGCAGCGTGCCGGGCACGACCGCGTTGCTGGAGGCTACTGCGCGACAGCCTCGTGGTGCTCGTGCAGGGCGGTAATCCGCCTTGCACGCTGGCTGGCACTACAGGGCATCAGGCGAGGTCAAGCGGTGATGTTGGGCAGGCCGAACACTGCCTAGCGCAGCGCAGTTGTGGTCGGCGTGCACGACATGGCCGCGCTGCTGGCCGTGAGCACTCCCTGGCGAACGCCGCAGGGTCGTTGTGTCCTGCCGCCTACGCGGCACTGATTGATCATCTGCGAAGCTCTGGCTTCTCGGGGTCACGTCGTGCACGGCACCGAGCTGGCAGCGGCAGTCTGCGTCACATCAGCAGGGGTGCTCATGCGTGTCGGTGTCAACGTGCTCATGCGCATCGCCACGACAAATCATCATCAACGCAAGTATCATTGTCCATGTCGTGCCACACCAGCCACCTGGCAGCCCTCCCAGGCCGTCCAGCGTGCAGCATCGTCACATTGGCAGCCATCAGCCCAGATCGTCGCTCTAGCGCCACGCGGTAGCAGCGTGGATCATGCACATCAATTCATTTGAGACGCGCCGAACACCGCATCAATGATCAGGGTCCCCTCTGGCTCGGAATAGAAAGCTGAAAGCAAGCCATCCCGGTCTTCTCAAACACACCGTATGCAGTATCTACGCGGACGGGTGGGGGGTGTTTTGCATTGGCGAAGCTCAATTTTTATAGCAAAAAAGTTACGCAGGAATTTCGTCGCCCCAACTCTCCCCCATCACCTGCGCCTGCTGCAGCACCAGCTCCACCGCCGCATCCTGCAAGTCCGGCGGATATTTGTACTTGCGCAAAATCCGCTTCACCATCAGCCGCAGTTTGGCCCGCACGCTCTCACGTTCTGACCAATCTACACTCAGGTTCTGGCGCAGGTTCTCGGTCAGTTCGTGGGCGATCTTCTTGAGCGTTTCGTCGGTCAGCTCCCGCACGGCAGACTCATTGGTGACCAGGGCGTCGTAGAACTTCACCTCGTCCTCGCTCAGGCCCAGCTCGTCACCCCGGTTGGCGGCCTCGCGGAATTTCTTGGCCATGGCGACCAGCTCTTCCATCACCTGCGCGGTCTCAATGCTGCGGTTCTGGTAACGCTGGATGACACTGGCCAGCAACTCAGAGAACTTCTTGTCCTGCACCACGTTGCTGGCGAAGCGGCTTTTGATTTC
>JBAXOZ010000371.1:0-1882 GCA_037132975.1 Comamonadaceae bacterium | reverse complement strand
CGCTTCAAAAACAAAATACGGATCAGGCCCACCACCTGCTTTTGGCGGTTGTCTTCAAAACCGTCGGCCACCGGCACCTTGGAATAGGCCAGTGGGTAATACATGGGCAGCGTAAAGAGCGGCTGCTTCTTATTGAAGGCCTTTTCCACCATAGTCAGCAGCTTGCCGTAGGTCTTTTTGACGGAGTAATCGGCCACCTTGGGCGCTTCACGCTTGGGGAACAGCGCCGCCTTGGCCCCGGCAGTGATCTGGCTTTGCCGCACATAGGCGCGGCTGCGCTGCACCACCAGTTCGCGGAACAAACTGTCTTGCGAAAGGATGTCGCCCGTCTCCAAGCCAGCCAGTTCGCCTTGCAATAGCTCGCTGCCCATGCGCTTGCTCAGCTCTTTTTCAAGCTTGCGGAAGTGCCCCGGTAGTGAGTGAATGCCCAGGGTGTCTTTGAAGTGCCCAGCCTCACGCTGGGTGAAGTGTTCAATGAGGTGTTGCAAGTCGATCAAACGGTTGTTGATGGGCGTGGCCGTGAGCATGAACACTTGCTTGTCCTTGGCCAGCGCTTGCATTTGCCAATAGCGCGATGTGTCTTTCTTGGTGCTGGGGTTGCGAAAGTGGTGGGCTTCGTCAATAACGATCACGTCGGCCTGTTCCTTGAGCCGCTGGATTTTTTCCACCCAGTCACCACCGCGCTGCGTGTCGGTATGGTTGATCAACACCAGGTTGGAAAAATCCCCAAACAACTCGGGCAGATAACGCCGCAAGCTGGATTCCCAAACCGGCTCACGCCCGGACTTTGGCACGACCAAGAGCACTTTTTTACGCTCAAACTTAACCAGCCGCTCAATCAGCATGAGCCCGACAAAGGTTTTGCCCAAACCCACGCCGTCGCACAAGAATGCACCGCCGTACTTGCCGCCAATTTTGAGCAGTGCGCCGTAACCATCGCGCTGGTACTGGTCCAGGATGGGATACATGCGCGACTGGTGCCGCTCCCAATCGCCCGCTGTTTCTTCGTAGTTGTTGAAGTACGCTTGCAGCGACTTGGCGTACACCTCAAAAGGCAGGTAATTACGTGTCTGGCGCTCCATCACCTTGAGCACTTCAGCGGAGGCGTCTTCGGCCTCATCCCAATGCGCATCAAACCATTGCTGGAGCTCTTCCACTTCGCGGCGAAGCTGAACATTGAGTTCAACATTGCCCGTGAGGCCGGGATACGTGAAATTGCTGGAGCCCACCAAGGCGGAGGACCCAACCACTGCCAGCTTGCTGTGCGTGATGTACGCCTTAGCATGGAATTTCTTCTTGGCGTACACCCGGCACTGAATCTTGCCGCTGGCAATGGCCTGAACGATTTGATCTACCCCAGTCAGAAAATCATTTTTCTGCTTTTCACGCTCAATGCTGTCGTCCAGCAATTGACCAACACGCGTAAGACCTTCGGACAAGGCACGGTGGGTGCGTTTGGTGACCTCGTCACCCATCAGGATTCGGATTTGATCCAGCTTTTGCCACTTGCCATCAAGGGCAAGCAAGGCACCGATTTCAAAATACCCGGTGGCAATGTCAAATTTGTGTGAAATTTCTGACCACTCGGCCAAATAGTTCAGCACCTTCCAGTCCTCGTCGCTGTTGTCGACGATGAACAAATCATTTCCCGTTTTTGCTGCCATCTTGTTTGCTCTTTTTATTGCCAGGCGCTGCGAACTGCAGGCCCCATTTCAATCAGCCTGACCATCCGCAGCATCTAGGCTGTCGCTGCTCCCCATACCGCGATGAAGCCGTATACCTATACTCCAATGTACAACAAAGCATAGAGGCGTCCGATAGCGTTCGCCATCCGCTGAATTCAATGCCTTGTATCAAGCCGTAGCGTCGTCCCACTCGATCT
>JBAXOZ010000370.1:0-1895 GCA_037132975.1 Comamonadaceae bacterium | reverse complement strand
CGCCGAAGTCGGCCGCACTGCTGCCACAGGTCGATGCCGCAACGCACACCGCGCAGCTGCGCCTCGCCCTGCCCGACAACCTGAAAGGCGCAGCACCGGGCATGTTTGCCCGCGTCTGGCTTGCAGCCTCTGGCGTCGGCAAGACCACAACGGACAGCGAACGCCTGTACGTGTCCACCAGCGCGGTCGTGCGGCGCGCCGAAATGACGGGGCTTTACATCGTCAATGACAAGGGTCGCCCGATGCTGCGCCAGGTCCGACTTGGCCGTGCCGCAGGCGAGCGCGTCGAGGTGCTCAGTGGTGTGGAAAAGGGCGAGAAGGTCGCAGCGGACCCACAAGCCGCAGCCAAGGTGCGCTGAGATGAGCAAGACCACTCCGATGGGAATTTCCGGTCGCATTGCTGCGGCCTTTCAGAGCGCGCACATCACGCCGCTGCTGGCCCTGCTGGCCTTGCTGCTGGGTGCCTTTGCCGTGCTGGTGACGCCGCGCGAGGAAGAACCACAGATCAATGTGACGATGGCCAATGTGCTGATCCCCTTCCCCGGCGCTGCCGTGGCCGATGTGGAGCAGATGGTGGCGATACCAGCTGAGCAGGTGCTCTCGCAGATGGCGGGCACCGAGCACGTGATGTCGGTCTCGCGCCCAGGTCTGGCCATCATGACGGTGCAGTTCAAGGTGGGCGTGCCGCGCACTGAAGCGCTGGTGCGTCTGCACGACACGCTGCGCTCGAACGCCGACTGGCTGCCGCGCGGCCTGGGCGTGATGGAACCCATCATCAAACCCAAGGGCATCGACGATGTACCCATCGTCAGTCTGACGCTGTTCAACAAGAGCCCCACCGCTACCCCGCTTGAACTCGAACGGGTGGCGCACAGCATCGAGGCCGAGATCAAGCGCGTCAACGGCACGCGTGAAGTGCAAACCATTGGCGGCCCTGGCAGTGCCGTGATGGTACGCATTGACCCCGTGCGCATGGCCGGCAGTGGCACCACCGTGAACGACTTGCGCAACGCGCTGCAATCGGCCAATCTGGGTCTGCCAGTGGGTGAGCTGATCGCCGGCAACAAGAGCGTGGCCATCGAATCCGGTCCGTTCTTGGAACAGGCACGCGAAGTCGCTGATCTGGTGGTTGGTGTGCATGCCGGCAAACCCGTCTTCATGAAAGATGTGGCCGACATTCAGGATGGTCCCCGGCCCAGCAGCAACTATGTCTGGCATGGCCTGACACAAAAAGACGGCGGCGGCGAATACCCGGCTGTGACCCTGACCATTACCAAGAAGCCGGGCGAGAACGCGATTGACGTTGCCAATGCGGTGATGCGCCGTGTTGAGCAGTTGCGCAACACCGTGATTCCCGAAGCAGTACAGGTGGCAGAAACCCGCAACTACGGCGCCACGGCGAACGACAAGGCGCAAAAGCTGATCCAGAAGCTGCTGTTTGCCACCGCCTCGGTGGTGGCACTGGTGTTCCTGACGCTGGGCCGGCGCGAAGCCGCCATTGTTGGCACGGCGGTGATCCTCACCTTGATGGTCACGCTCTTTGCCTCCTGGGCCTGGGGTTTTACTCTGAACCGTGTTTCGCTGTTCGCCCTGATCTTCTCGATAGGCATTCTGGTCGATGACGCCATTGTGGTGGTGGAGAACATCCACCGGCATCAGCAGCACCATCCGGGCAAGACCCTGGCCGAAATCATTCCGGGTGCGGTCGATGAAGTCGGTGGCCCGACCATCCTGGCCACCTTCACCGTGATTGCCGCCCTGCTGCCGATGGCTTTTGTTTCGGGCCTGATGGGCCCCTACATGAGCCCGATCCCGATCAACGCCAGCATGGGCATGCTGTTGTCGCTGGCGATTGCCTTCATGGTGACGCCCTGGCTGGCGCGCCTGTGGATGAA
>JBAXOZ010000369.1:0-1900 GCA_037132975.1 Comamonadaceae bacterium | reverse complement strand
ATGTCGGAAGGCGAGAAGATGGTGATCTTCGCCTCGTCGCTCGGCACAATTTTTGAGTGGTACGACTTTTATCTGTTCGGCGTGATGTCGGCCATTATTGCGGCCAACTTCTTTTCGGCACTGGATGAAAGCACGCGAAACATTTTCGTGTTGCTGGCCTTCGCGGCCGGCTTTGCGGTACGTCCCTTCGGCGCTCTGGTGTTCGGTCGGCTGGGTGACATGATCGGCCGCAAGTACACCTTCCTGATCACCATCCTGATCATGGGCTTGTCGACTTTCCTGGTGGCCTTCCTGCCGACTTACAAGACAGCCGGCATCATCGCGCCTATCGCCCTGATTGCCCTGCGCATGTTCCAGGGTCTGGCTTTGGGCGGTGAGTACGGTGGTGCGGCAACCTATGTGGCTGAGCACGCTCCGCATGGCCGTCGCGGCTTCTACACCTCCTGGATTCAAACCACCGCCACGGTCGGTCTGATGCTGGCCCTGATGGTGATTCTGGGGACACGCACTTACTTCGGTGAAAAGGACTTTGCCGATTGGGCCTGGCGTATTCCTTATGCCATGTCGGGCATTTTGCTGGCCATCTCGGTCTGGATTCGCTTGAAGCTCAATGAGTCGCCAGCCTTCGCCAAGATGAAGTCTGAAGGCAAGACCTCGAAGGCACCGCTGTCGGAGTCTTTCGGTCAATGGAAGAACGCCAAGATCGTGATCTTTGCGCTACTCGGTTTGACTGCCGGTCAAGCCGTGGTCTGGTACGGTGGTCAGTTCTATACCTTGTTCTTCCTGCAAACCTTCCTGCGGATCGACGGGCCAACGGCCAACGTTCTGATCGCGGTTTCGCTGATTCTGGGGACGCCATTCTTTGTGTTCTTTGGCGCCTGGTCCGACAAGATTGGACGCAAGCCCATCATCATGGCGGGCTGCCTGCTGGCGGTGCTGACTTACTTCCCGCTGTTCGGCGCGCTGACGACTTACGGCAACCCGAAACTGCAGCAAGCGATCCAGAAGTCTCCGGTGACCGTGGTCGCGGATGCAGGCAGTTGCAACCTGATTCTGAACTTGACCGGTACTGCCAAGTTCACCACACCATGTGATCTGGCCCGCGTTTATCTGTCCAATTCCGGCGTGAATTACGACAGCGTGGCGCAACCTGGCGCCGTTGCCAATGTCAAGGTCGGCGACAAGTCGATTGCGTCCTACGACGGTGCTGCCCCGAACGCCAAGGATGAGAAGGCCCGTTTCGAGAAGGAAGTGCGGGCTGCACTGAATGAGGCAGGGTATCCGGCCAAAGCGGACCCGATTCCCGTGGGGTCCAGCAACTGGCTCATGCTGGTGCTGATCCTGACCATTCTGGTGGTTTATGTGACCATGGTGTATGGGCCAGTGGCCGCGATGCTGGTGGAAATGTTCCCGACCCGGATTCGCTACACTTCGATGAGCTTGCCGTATCACATCGGCAATGGCTGGTTTGGCGGTTTTCTGCCGGCCATTTCATTCTCGATTGTGGCAGCGCAAGGGAATATTTACAGTGGTTTGTGGTATCCCATCATCATCGCTGGCATGACTTTTGTCATCGGCATGATAATGGTAAAAGAAACGAAAGACGTTGACATTTACGCCAACGACTAGTCTGTCAAGACAGATGCTCGATCCGGCTGATTGAGGCCGGTTGAGAGAAACGGGCCCTCTGCGTGAGGGCCCAACTATTTTTGGAGAATGAGAATGTGGAAGATTGCAGCAGGTTTTCTGGTATTTGCCGGGATCGCCCTTTATATGTTGAGCAAGGGGGGTGATGTGGACATGAGCGGCAACGAGCATGGCTCTTCCACTGCCGAACATGCGCCGGCTGCCCTAGCCCCGGCATCGGCGCCAGCCAGCGCCAGCAAATAGCACAGGCGGG
>JBAXOZ010000368.1:0-1900 GCA_037132975.1 Comamonadaceae bacterium | reverse complement strand
GCTTTAGCAGTTATTTATTACGCGCTCTGCAAGTCAACAAGTAAATCAGCGCAGGTCGTATTTTACTCGAACGGAATGTGTCAATGACTTTGCTACACCTTGCGTCATAAATTTACTGTGCATGGTTGTGTTGTTTTAGTCGGTTTCCTTTGCTCAGGCGGTGGGTTGATCCAGGCCGCAGTGGGCATGGGTTTAAGGCAAGGGCGGATGCCCTTGAATCGGTTGGGCGTGACGGTAAATGCCGCGTTCAGCGTCGCTTGTCGGACTTCCCGCATTGCCTGTGCTTGCCCGTAGTGCACGCTGTGGGGTGTCATGTGGCCAATGCCTGAATGGCAATGTTGGCCGTTGTACCAGGCAAAAAATGTTTGGCAATGGCTTCTGGCGTCTTCGATACTGCCAAAGCGCTCAGGGAAGTCGGGGCGGTATTTCATGGTCTTGAACTGCGACTCCGAATAGGGGTTGTCATCTGAGGTATAGGGGCGGCTGTGGCTCTTGGCCACGTCCAGGTCAACCAACAAACTGGCCACCGGTTTGGATCGCATAGACGTGCCGCGATCTGCATGCAGCGTGAGCGCACCCGGCATCACATGGTGACGAGCCACGGTATCGGCAATAAGTTGCTGGGCCAGTTCAGCGCTCTCGCGAGCCGCAATCAGCCAGCCTACGACGTAGCGACTGAAGATGTCCAGAATGACGTAGAGGTGGAAGCAAGTCCACTTGGCCGGACCCTTGAGCTTGGTGATGTCCCACGACCAGACCTGGTTGGGCGCGAGGGCCAGCAACTCAGGCTTGGCATAGGCCGGGTGGCTGCGTTGGCGGCGGCGCTCGGCACTGCTGGCGTTGGCAGCCAGCAATCGGTACATGGTGCGCACCGACCCCAGGTAACTGCCTTCGTCCAGCAAGGTAGCGTGTACTGCCGCTGGAGCAGTGTCACAGAAGCGCTCGCTGCACAGGGCCTGCAGCACCTTGGTCTGCTCCGCCTCACTCAATGCCAGCGGCGAGCGTGGGCGAGCGGGCCTTGGCACCGACGGGGGCCCCACAAAGGCTGTACGGTGTGCGCGTGCCTTGTGTCGGCCGGGGGCGCCGCGCCACAGCCCCATGGCGCGACATGCAGCAGCACTGCCAAGCGTGGGAGTCAGTTCATGGGTGCCCGCCATCAGGGACTCCCGAACTTCGCGAGTGGCTCGAGTTGCTCCAACAACGCGGCAACTTTTTTTTGGACCTCGATGACCAGATGCGCATTGCTGAGTTGCACACGCAGCTTGTCGCGCTCACGTGTCATCAGCGCCAATTGCTTGAGTTCATCACGCGCAGGTACTGGTTTGGGACCGCGTTTTTTAGCGTCGGCTCCATTGAGCTCTCCTGCCGCATATTGGCGTCGCCAGGCAGCCAGTGCAGATGAGTACACGCCTTCACGACGCATCAGTGCGCCGATTTCACCGGGCTTGGTGCACGCGGCTGCGGCGAGCACAATGCGGCGCTTGTCGGCATTGGTAATGTTGCGACGCTTGGCAACAGGAACGACTTCGGAGTCAACGCTGGGTGACAATGGTCGCGTCGATACAGGCGCGTCTTCAGTCGCCCTCCGGGCTCCTTGCGATGCGCCTGTATCGACTGGATCTCCGGCTGCATGCATCTGTGCCTTGGGTTGTTTGTTGATCTTCATACCTACCTCGTTGCTCTCTAAACTAACAGGGGTAGGTGCAGCAAGTCATTCTGGCACGGGGGGGTCGCGCTTCAAATATAGGCTCAGAAAGGGCGTCGGTGTGAGCGAACTGGCGGGCGAAACGCATAGTCAAATTGAAGCGCCTACAGCTGACTGTCGTGAAGACCCGCCAACGACCAGTTGCGGACGTTCAGCGGAGAATATTGCCGTAACCAGTCACTCGCCAGCGTAAAA
>JBAXOZ010000367.1:0-1913 GCA_037132975.1 Comamonadaceae bacterium | reverse complement strand
GGCGCTCAGCCCAGTTGCCAACGGCGTCGAAGTCGATATTGATCATGACGCAGACCTTTTCACGTCCGTCGCCGTAGGCCACCACTTCCTTGATGTGCGGGAAGAACTTGAGCTTGTTCTCGACATACTTGGGTGCGAACATGGCGCCGTCGTTGGCGCCGCCCTTGATCCGTCCCACGTCTTTCACGCGGTCAATGATCTTGAGGTGACCGTTCGCATCCAGGAAGCCTGCATCGCTGGTGTGGTACCAGCCGTCTGCGCTCAGCACCTCGGCAGTGGCTGCCGGGTTCTTGAAATATTCCTTTAGCAATCCCGGCGACTTGACCAGGATTTCGCCGTTCTCGGCGACCTTGATTTCAACGCCAGGGCAGGGGACGCCAACGGTGTCGGCGCGCGCCTGATGGTCCGGCTGCAGGCAGACAAACACGGCGGTTTCGGTCGAACCATAAAGCTGTTTGAGATTGATGCCGATGGAGCGGTAGAAACTGAACAGGTCCGGTCCAATGGCTTCGCCTGCGGTGTAGGCGACACGCACGCGGCTCATGCCCAGGTTGTTGCGCAAGGGACCATAGACCATCAGATTGCCCAGCGCGTAGAGCACCGTGTCTTTGAGGCCTAGTGATTTGCCGTCGGTGCGGGCCGGGCCAACCCGCTCTGCCACCCGCATGAAGTAGTGGAACATGCGTTTTTTGATGGCGCCAGCGTCTTCCATGCGGATCATCACGCTGGTGAGCAGGCCTTCAAATACGCGTGGTGGCGCGAAGTAATAGGTGGGGCCTACTTCCTTCAGATCGATGGTGACGGTGGCTGCCGACTCCGGGCAATTGACCACATAGCCGCAGGCTAGCCACTGTGCGTAGCTGAAGATGTTTTGACCAATCCAGGCTGGCGGCAGGTAGGCAAGCACCTCTTCGGCGTGGGTCAGCTTGTCGAAGTCAGCGCCAGCCTTGGCGCGGTTCAGCAATGAATTGTGGGTGTGCACCACACCCTTGGGGTTGCCCGTGGTGCCGGAGGTGAAGAACATGGCGCCAACATCGGAGGCCTTGATCTGGTCCACGGCCTTCCTGAAGAAGTCGGTGTGGGCGGCGGCAAAGGCCTGGCCGCTGGCGATCAGATCGTCGAGTGCCGCTAAGCCGGGTTCTGCGTAGTTGCGCAGTCCGCGCGGGTCGTCAAAGTAAATGTTGCTCAGCTGCGGGCAGTCATCGCGGATCTCGAGCAGCTTGTCGACCTGCTCCTGATCTTCCGCGAAGGCGAAGCGCACCTCGGCGTTGTTGATCGGGAACACGCATTCGGGCGCGGCGGCGTCCTGGTACAGCGGAATCGGCACAGCGCCGATGGACTGCACGGCCAGCATGGTGGCATACAGGCGCGGGCGGTTGGCGCCAATCACGATCATGTGCTCGCCGCTGCGCAGTCCGGCCTGATGCAGGCCGCACGCGAGGCGTTCCACCAGCGTTGCCAGATCGGCCCAGGACAGCGCCTGCCAAATGCCGTATTCTTTTTCACGCATCGCAGGCTCGGTCGGCCGCTGCTTTGCGTGATCCAGAAGAAGTCGAGGAAATGTGGTCTGCATCCCGATACCCTGTCTTCAAACGAATGAATTTATAGAACGGCGCCCTAACGCTGTCTCTAACTAACTGGTGGCGGCAGTGATCCCAACCATCCTGCCGCTCGAATGGGGTGAATGATAGACACTCATTTGACGTCAAGTTGTCGTTTGGACGACAATCCATGCTTTTCTGGGTAGGTGTTTTCCCTGCACTTTTTGAGCTATCCACAGAAGGAGAATCAGGCACCAATGAGCCATGACAAGTCACTGCATCAGCGCCGACGCCCCCTGACGGCTCTGGAGCTCGACGCCATTCCCTGGATTCATCTGCTGACATCCGCCGAGCGCGAGCGTGCTGTGGACG
>JBAXOZ010000366.1:0-1929 GCA_037132975.1 Comamonadaceae bacterium | reverse complement strand
CGGCTCAAGTTCACGAACATGAAAGTGCCGCTCGCCAACCGGCTTGGCGCGCCGGGCGAAGGCTTCAAGGTGGCGATGCGCACGCTCGACATCTTTCGCTCGTCCGTAGCGGCAGCGGCGCTGGGCTTTGCGCGTCGCGCCATGGATGAGGCGCTGCTCCACGTGCGGCATCGCCCGATGTTCGGTCAAACGCTGGCCGACTTTCAGATCACTCAATCCAAACTCGGTGAGATGGCCACCGACATCGACGCCGCCGCGCTGCTGGTGGCCCGTGCCGCCTGGCGGCGCGACGTGCAAAAACTCCCCACCACGCGAGAAGCGGCGATGGCAAAAATGACCGCCACAGAGAACGCCCAGCGTGTCATCGACGCTGCGGTGCAAATGCATGGTGGGCAGGGCGTGCGCATTGGCGTCAAGGTTGAGTCGCTTTACCGCGAGATTCGCGCCCTGCGCATTTACGAAGGTGCGACCGAAGTGCAAAAACTGATCGTAGGCCGTGAACTGTTGAAGGACCCGGTATGACACACAAGACGCTGCAACCCGAAGGCTGGCTCGCCCCCCGAGGCTACGCCAACGGCATCGAAGCCAGCGGCCGCCAGATCTACGTCGGTGGCCAGATTGGCTGGAACCCTCAATGCCAGTTCGAGACCGATGATCTGGTTGCGCAGATCAGGCAGGCATTGAGCAACTGCGTGGCCGTCGTGGCCGCGGGCGGCGGCCTGCCGGAGCACATCGTGCGCATGACCTGGTACCTCAAGGACAAAAAAGAGTACGTCGCCCGCTTGAAGGAAATCGGCGCCGTCTATCGCGAAGTCATGGGTCGCCACTACCCGGCGATGAGCGCGGTTCAGGTCGCAGACCTGATCGAAGACGAAGCCAAGGTCGAGATCGAAGTCACGGCCATCATTCCAAGCTGAAGTTCGGGAAGGGACTGATACTCTCCCCGGTGGGCCGTTCATCGACCACCAAGCCCAAGCGGCTCAGCCAAAGTCGACGCGTGGCGACACGTCTTCAATTTGGAGGTCATGAAACAAGCGATCAATTCCATTTCGTATAGGCGTTTCCTTTGCTGCCCAGCGGCTTGTGGCAACCCGAAACGGAACAGTCGGTTTTGCCACTGGACTGATGGGTCAGCGACTTCTTCTCCATGTTTCCCTGGTAGCTTGTGCCGGTCGCATGGCAAGACTTGCACCAGCCTGCGCCATTGCCCATGCTCGCGTTGTGGTTCATCTTCTCCGTGGCCCACGAGGAAGTGCTGCCGTGACATGCGTTGCAATCCATTGCCGTTCCGTTAAGCAGTTGTGCTTCGGGGACGTGATTGGCTATCTTTGCCATGGCACCGCCGGCAGTCCCCTGCGATGTGTAGCTTCCGCTGTGGCACGACTTGCAGGTGGCGGTGCTGACTACGGTATGGTTCATGGTGACCGCCGTACGGAAACTGACCTGCGATTTGTGGCAGGAGTCGCACCTGGCGACCCCAGCAGGCACTGGAATGTGGACTGCCGATTTGCTCACCGCAGACGTTGAACCGTTGTGGCAGGTGTCGCAGGTTCCCGTCCCCACCGAATTCGCGGCAGCATGGGTGTACTGAACATTCAACCAGTTGCTTGTGGATTTGTGGCAGGTCTCACAAACCGTCGCTCCGCTGTGGGTGGCCGTATTGGGCTTGGCAGTCAATGCATAGGCTGTTGTGGCATGGCAGCTTGCACAACCGGTTGCAACCGACACATTAGCGTGAAATTTGGACGGCAGCCATGACGGATATTTGTGACAAGTTCCACAATTTGCCGTGGTCGGAATATGGTTGCTCTTCTTGCCCGTTGCACGGGTTCCGTTGTGGCAGCTGGTGCAAGTGGTGGCTGTCGTGAAGGTGCTGTGGTCAACCTTGGCACCACTCCAGGTGGAGGTCGTCTTGTGGCAGCTCTCGCA
>JBAXOZ010000365.1:0-1943 GCA_037132975.1 Comamonadaceae bacterium | reverse complement strand
GACAAGCTCAAGCGCGTCAAGCCCTATCTGATCCCCAAGGAAAAGAAGAGCATCGCCGAGGGCGAGTACAAGCAGACGCCGGCGCAACTGATGAAGTACCGCCAGTTCTCGATGTGCATCAACTGCATGCTGTGCTACGCCGCCTGCCCTGAATACGGCTTGCAGCCCAAGTTCATCGGTCCGGCAGCGATCACCCTGGCGCACCGCTACAACCAGGACTCGCGCGACGGTGGACGCGATGAGCGCCAGGAAGTCATTGCGACCAACGAGGGCGTCTGGGAATGCTCGTTTGTCGGCGCCTGCTCCGAAGTGTGTCCGAAGGCGGTCGATCCGGCCAGCGCACTGCAGCAGGTCAAGGTTGCCAGCACCATCGACTGGTTCAAGGAACATCTGTTACCCGGAGGCGCAAAATGAGCCGCAAACCTTTTGTTCGCGAGGTCTCCAAGACCGGCTGGTACTTGAAGCATCCGCGCTATATGCGCTACATGTCGCGTGAAGTCACCTGCATCCCGATCGGCGCTTTTGCGCTGCTGCTGGTCTGTGCCGTCGAGCGTCTGGCCCAAGGGCAGCAAGCCTGGGACTCGTTCGTCGCAGCCCTCACCGGCCCCTGGAGTTTTCTGGGCATGGCGGTGATCCTGGCTTTCTCGACCTACAACGCAACCAACTGGTTTAACGTGACGCCCAAGGCGATGCCGGTGCAAACCGGCGAGGATTTCCTGGACGGCAAGTACATTGTTGGCGCTCACTACGCGGTGTGGGCCATTGCCACGCTGGTGGTCTTGTTTTTCGCAGGAGTGCTGTAACCATGGCCAAGTCGAATAAACCCATTTTCTGGAGCCTGTTCGCCGCCGGCGGTACGCTGGCCGCCTTTCTGGCACCGGTGCTGGCGCTGCTGTTCCTGATGCTCTCGCTGGGCCACGCGCCCGATCTGCTGAGCTACGCCAAACTGCACGCCTTTGCCGCCCACTGGTTTGGCAAGCTGTTCCTGATCGGCGTGATCACGCTCTTTCTGTGGCATGCCGCGCACCGTCTGCGCGTCACCTGCTTTGACTTCGGGCTGCGCAAGGATTCGGTGGTGGCCATCGTCGTTTACCTGGTGGCTGGCATCGGCACCATCGTCACGGCCCTGTCGCTGCTGCGCATCTGACCGATCTGGTTTAAGATAGGCGCATGAACCCGGGCTGCCGTGGCCCGGGAGCCCCCTTTGGGGGCTTTTTTTTAAGGTTTTTTTTGAGCTCAAAAGAATCCGCAGGCGCCACCAGCGCCGAGTCGAGCCTGTCACTGGTGCCGGTTCCCAAGTATCTGCAGGAAACCTATTGGTGGGCCTATGTGCACCCGAACGCGGTGCGCGTTTTTGAGCGCCAATGGCTGGTCAACCTGATCCTGTGGGGCAACTTTGCGCGACTGCGCAATGCCGCGCTGGACGAGCTCAAGGACGCCTCTGACGGCAAGATCCTGCAGGTGGCCTGCGTCTATGGCGACTTCACCGAGCATGTGCTGAACCGCCTGGGGCCGCAGGGCCATCTGGACGTGATCGATGTGGCCCCGGTTCAGATCAAGAACCTGCACGACAAGTTGCAGGGGCGACGTCAGTGGTCCGTGCTGCGGCAGGACTCGACCAACATGCAGTTTGATGACGCCAGTCGCGATGCGGTTGTGGTCTTCTTTCTGCTGCATGAACAGCCGCTGGAAGTGCGACGCAAGACCGTCGCCGAAGCGCTGCGCATCACGCGGCCCGGTGGCAAACTGATTTTTGTGGACTACCACCGCCCCAAGGCGTGGAGCCCGTTTCGCTACCTGATGGTGCCGATTCTCAAAACGCTGGAGCCGTTTGCCATGGACCTGTGGCGCAATGACATAAGCACCTGGCTACCGGCCGACTGCCAGATAGCCAAGGTCGAGAAGCAGACCTACTTCGGCGGCCTCTACCAGAAAGTCGTGAT
>JBAXOZ010000364.1:0-1945 GCA_037132975.1 Comamonadaceae bacterium | reverse complement strand
AAGGGCAAGCTGCAGAAACCGCAGTACCGTTCTTTTGTCACGTTTGGCGCCAACCGTCCCGCGCGCCCCGGTGACTTTGGCATCGAAGAGATCAACGGCATGCACTGGCTGGTGCGCGCGCTGGAGGCTGACGAAACCATCCGAAAGCGCAAAGACACTGAGGAGGAGTTGCACATCCAGCGCCTGATGCCATCGGACGCCCTGCGCATCCGCGGACGCCACAACGCCCTGAATGCACTGGCGGCACTGGCGCTGAGTCAGTCAGCCGGTTGTGCGCTGGGACCGCTTTTGTATGGCTTGCGCGAATACCGGGGTGAGCCGCATCGTCTGGAGTCGGTGGCCATCGTCAATGAAGTCGAATACTTTGACGACAGCAAAGGCACCAACGTCGGCGCCACGGTCGCTGCCTTGTCCGGCCTGGGGCTGGAGCGACGACTGCTTGTCATCCTGGGTGGCGAGGGCAAGGGCCAGGACTTTACCCCTCTGGCGCAGCCGGTAGCGCGCCATGTGCGCGCCGTGCTGCTGATCGGTCGCGCCGCAGCCCAGATTCGCGAGGTGCTGGCGGCGACCGGTGTCACGCTGGTTGATGCCGACTCGATGGAAGACGCGGTGGCACAGGCCAGCGCGCTGGCGCAACCGGGTGATGCGGTACTGCTGTCACCGGCCTGCTCCAGCTTTGACATGTTTGACAACTATGAGCATCGCTCGCGCGTCTTCGTGGCGGCGGTCCGGGAAACGGCCAATGCGGCTGGCGCCGTGCTGGAGGGAGTGCAGTGAGCACCGTTGCCACACGTCTGAACAGCAGCGCACCAACGCGTGTGGTGAGCTTTGACCAGCCACTGCTGTGGGTGACACTGGTGCTGCTGATCTGGGGCATGGTAATGGTCTACTCGGCCTCGATTGCGATGCCCGAGAATCCACGCTTTGCCAAGTACACCCACACTTATTTCCTGACGCGCCATGTGCTGTGGCTGCTGATGTCTTTTGTGGCGGCCTTGCTGGCGTTCCAGGTGCCGGTCGCCAGCTGGGAAAAGGCTGCGCCCTGGCTCTTCATTGTTTCCCTGGTGTTCCTGATTGCCGTACTGATTCCCCACATCGGCAAGGTCGTCTATGGCGCCCGGCGCTGGATCTCGATCGGCCCCTTTGGCTTTCAACCATCGGAGTTGGCCAAGTTCGCCGTGCTGCTGTATGCCGCCGATTACATGGTGCGCAAGATGGATGTCAAGGAGCACTTCTTCCGCGCCGTGGCACCAATGGGCGTGGCAGTGGCGGTGGTCGGCATGCTGCTGTTGGCCGAACCCGACATGGGCGCCTTCATGGTGATCGCGGTGATCGCCATGGGCATCCTGTTCCTGGGGGGTGTCAACGCCCGCATGTTCTTCCTGATCGCCGCCGTTCTGCTGGTGGCTTTTGGACTGATGATTGCGATGAGTGAGTGGCGCCGCGAACGCATCTTTGCCTACCTCGACCCCTGGAGCGAAAAGAACGCGCTGGCCAAAGGCTATCAACTCACGCACTCCCTGATCGCCATCGGACGTGGTGAGATCTTTGGTGTTGGCCTGGGTGGCAGTGTGGAGAAACTGCACTGGTTGCCCGAGGCCCATACCGACTTCCTGCTGGCGGTGATCGGTGAAGAGTTCGGCCTGGTCGGTGTGGTCTGCGTGATTGGCCTGTTCCTGTGGCTGACACGCCGCATGATGCACATCGGACGCCAGGCGATTGCGCTGGATCGGGTCTTTGCCGGTCTGGTGGCGCAGGGCGTGGGCATCTGGATGGGCTTTCAGGCCTTTATCAACATGGGTGTGAATCTGGGCGCCCTGCCGACCAAGGGCCTGACCCTGCCGCTGATGAGTTACGGTGGATCGGCCATTCTGGTCAATCTTGTCGCCGTCGCTGTCGTGCTGCGCATTGACTTCGAAAACCGCCTGATGATGCGCGGAGGCCG
>JBAXOZ010000363.1:0-1948 GCA_037132975.1 Comamonadaceae bacterium | reverse complement strand
AGCGCGGCCACCTCTCTCCGTCATCGCGAGGTCGCCACCTCTCTTTGTCATCGCGAGGCCGACAGGCCGTGGCGATCCATGACTTCATGCCTGCATGGACTGCCGCGCTGCGCTCGCAGTGACGGCACATTCAGCGCGAGGCCGCCACACTTCGTCGCAAGGTCACCTCTCTCCGTCATCGCGAGGCCGACAGGCCGTGGCGATCCATGACTTCATGCCTGCAAACCGGGTCACTACGCCCAATGAAAGCCGCCGAGCAACAACGCCTGTAACAAGTTCCCTTTGATACTGGCAAATTTGATTTAGCGCAAACAAATGGCCGGGGCGAGGCTTGAGAATGCCAGGGTGAAAAAAGTGTAAGCAGATCTCGGAAGTTTTAACGTAACGCCTAGGAGGCTAAAGTCATGTCAATTGAAATGTCGAAAAAAATTCGACCCGTCTCGTTGTGGGGAAAGCTTGCAGCCGCAGGCCTTCTGACCGCAGCCTTGGTGGGTTGCGGAGGAGGTAGCGACGGCGCAACCGGTGCTACGGGTCCCGCTGGTGCCGCTGGTGCCGCTGGTGCCCCTGGTAAAGACGCTACCGCCAAGGTAGTGATCTCCAGCAATGCAACACCCGCAACCGATGCCAGCGCAGCTGCCTGGGCGGCACTGGCCCCCAAGGTTACAGTCAACAGCGTGACGGTTACCGGCGCACCGGTAGTCAAGTTCACCGTGACGGACGCCAATGGCCTGCCCGTCATCGGCTTGGGCAACAAGTCCCAAAGCGCGACTGCAACCGTCGCTGGTTTGACCAATATGGCGTTCACTTTGGCTAAACTGGTTCCCGGAACCAATGGCGACCCCAGCAAGTGGGTCAGCTACCTGGTTACAGCCGCCCCAACCGTGGCACAGAAGGCTGGCACCATTGCCACCACCGCCTCGTGCAACTCGGCCACGGCACCTACCTGGTGCGGCACCATACCGACTACGGACGCGCAAGGTACGCTGGTGGATAACGGTGATGGTTCCTACCAATACACCTTCTACCGCGATGTCACCAAGGCCAAGGATATTGTCGCAACGCTGATTGACTCGGCCGACGGCCTGGCCAAGAAGGCGGACCTGGGCGACCTGACGTTTGACGCCACATTGACGCACCGCCTGGGCATCCAGATTGGTGGCAATGCCCCCGGCACAAGCTCGAACAATCCGACCGCCAACTCCGCGGGCGCACCCGCTGCGGTGGCGATGGTCAACACCGCCAATGCAGTGTACGACTTCCGGCCTGACGGCGCTGCGGTGACCAACACCCGCGACATCGTCAAGATCGACTCGTGCAGCGCCTGCCACGACGGAAAAGTGTTGGCGCACGGCAGCCGCAAAGATCCCAGGTACTGCATGACCTGCCACACCGATCAGATCCGCTACACCTTCAGCCAGGAACTCACAAGCACCAACGGTGGCTTGACACTCACTGGCACCACACGCCCGACAACGGCCGTGATGGATGGTCGCGCAATCGGCAACTACCCCAACATGATCCACAAGACCCACATGGGTAAGGAGTTGGTCAAGCAAGGCTACTTCTTCAATGCTGCTGCCGAAGGCCAGTACAACGAAGTAGGCTTCCCGCAAAGCCCGGCCAACTGCACCAAGTGCCACGACGGTTCTGCCACGGCGGTCAACAAGACAACCAATGGTGACAACTGGAAGAACGTGCCAAGCCTGCTGGCTTGCGGCGCTTGCCACGACGGCATCAACTTTGCCACGGGCAAGGGCGTAACACTGGGCGATCGCGACAAGGACGTAGCCGCCGGCAAGGCCGTGGGTACCACGCAAACCGGTCACATTGGTGGAGCCAAGGCCAACAACGCCCAGTGCGCGCTGTGCCACGACGCAACCACCATTCCGCTCTACCACGCCCAGACCACGGCAACACCGAACAACAAGATTGTTCAGGATGGCGTCTC
>JBAXOZ010000362.1:0-1952 GCA_037132975.1 Comamonadaceae bacterium | reverse complement strand
GCCGCCGTGAACTCAGGTGCATTGGCGAGTTGCAGGCCGGTATCGGTCGCTTTCGCGGTGTTGAGTGAGCCGTTGAGGTAGGCAGAAAGACCGCCACCGAGGACATAGGCCATCTGAGCTTCCACGCCCTGGTAGGTGGCGCCACCGATATTGGTGAAATAGGTGTCGGTGCCGGAGGTCACTGACTGCAGCTTGTTGGTGAACTCGATGCGATAAATGTCCGCATCCCAGGTCATGCGATCGGACTTGCCTACCACACCGACTTGATAGTTCGTGGTCTTCTGCGGATCGGTGCTGTTGAGGCTCGGATTGGCAACGTAGAACGTATTGAGGTCAGGAATCTGGAAGCCCTTGGCATACTGTGCGTACACCGACATCCCGTCGTTGATCTTCTGGTTGATGGTCAGGAAGGGCAGTGTGGCAGCGTAGGTCATACTGGCAGCATCGTTGACGATGCGCGTGGTCTGGCCGACGGGTGAAGTCTGCGAACGGGTGATGTTGACGTACTTCAAGCCTGGAGTGACCTGCATATCCGCCGTCACATCCCATGCGTATTCCAGAAACGGCTGCGCCGTGCGGATATGCGACTGCTGATCAAATTTCACGCTGTTGATCGGACGGTCACTGTTGGGCAAGGTAGCGGTGGCCGGTACACCGGCAATGGCCTTTTCAAAACCGGTGTTGTACGCCATGTTGAGTACGTTGATGTCGTACTGGTGGCGGTCGGTCGTCGAGTACTCGAGCCACACGCCGCTGCGCAACTGTCCAAAATCACCCTGCTTGGTCGCCTTGAAGATGTCACCCCAGACGCGGTACTTGTTCTGCTTGTCGATTCCTGGAATGACAGTCACGACGCCCGCCACAGTGGTGCGCGGATCCTTGTTGGTACCGGTCGTACCCATCCACGTCGGGTCGTTGGTCGAAATGGTCTGGTTGTTGTAGGCGTAGGTGTACAGGGAATTGTCGGTCTTCCAGCCGTTGCCCAGGTTGCTGCGCAAGCGCATGTAATCGAAGTCGGTATCCTTGTTGGTGTAGTTGTAGCCCCAGTAATTCAGGCTCGTGGGATCGTCGTCCAACTGAAAGTTGGGACCATACTTGGCAATCTGTGACTGCGTGGCGCCCTTGTTGCTATCGGGTTGCTGGTATTTGACATTGTTTACGGAAGTGAACAACGTCAATAGTGAGTTGTCACCGACCTTGCTCTCGAACTTGACGCTCAGGTTCTGGTCCTTGATCGGGCTGAAGCTCAGATAGCCGTCGGATTGCAGGTTCTGGTAGTTCAACTGCAAGGTGGCGTCCGCTGCGCCACCAAAACGACCGCTTTCATAGCCGACGCCCAGCAGGCGCGTGTTCCAGCTTCCCAACGTGGCGAAAACGCTGGTTGACTGCTCTTTCGAAGCCTGCTTCGAGAACAGATTGATGGAGCCGCCAAAGGTAGCGTAGCCGAGGTTACTTGCGTTGCCCGGGCCCCGCTCTACGGTGGCACCACCGATGATGGTGCCAGGGAAAAACGACGTGGAATGATGGGCCGGGTTGTTGGTGTCGCCCCACGGTATGCCATCAAAGGTGATGTTGTACTGGTCATCACTGAAGCCGCGCAAGGTTTCCTTGGTCTCACCCAGGCCTGGTCCATTGGCTGCCTCGCCCGACATGCTAGGCGCGATGTTGACAATGCGGCTGTATTCCGTGGTGGGGGCGACCGACAGGTCCATGAAGTCGCGTGTGATGATGGACTGGGGCTGTGTCGCGTCCAGACTGGCCTGTGTCGGCGCAACGGACGAAGCGGTACCCTTGGCGGCCGTACTATATGCACCGGACTGCACTGTTATGCTGACCGGGGCCAGTTGCACCGCCACCGATTGCTGAGCGTAGGCCGTTTGAATGCACAGGGTCAGCGTGCTCAGGGCGAAGGCAATGTGGACGCACGGTTTGCGCGCGACGTAGGAGATGGT
>JBAXOZ010000361.1:0-1965 GCA_037132975.1 Comamonadaceae bacterium | reverse complement strand
TTTTTTCAACCGGCTACTGGTAGAGCGCGCACGATTGACGAGGTGTTTGGCCACCAGCTTTCGGGCTTGTGCTGGACCTAAACGCGGCAAAGGCAGAGCCGCTTGGAGCAAGTCGCGCACGTTGGCCATGGACAGGGCCGGCAGGACCTCCAGTTGAAAAGTCTTCTTCAAACGCGGGTCCCGTTCATAGCGCTCTTTCCAGCGGAGCTTGACCTGGGCCACAAACCACAACGCCGCAGCCGTCAGCGCCACGTGGTGCTCCCACGCCAAATACTTGCGCGCGCAAAAGTCATCCCAGCCCAATTCGAATTTGCCATCTTCAATGACCCGTTCCACAAAGTGACGCTGACAACTGGCGCCAACCAGAGTGTCCAGGTCGGTATCGGCCGGGTCGTTGAGCAAGGTAAAGGTGAGCCTGCCATCCGAGTCGCGTCGAATCACCAGCCACAACTCCTCCAGTTGGCCCTCCCGATCCGGCGTCCAAACCCGCAACCCCACAAACTGAGCGCACAACCGCCCTCGCTCGACCGGTGCCACGTCCAGGCGCTGCCAGGGGGTCTTGTGCCACAGGGCCACGTTCATAGCCGGGAAGCGCGTGCGGGCTCGGCGCGACAGACAAATCGGGGTGTCCCGTGGCACCTGCAACGCATACGGCAACGGGCCCAATCCGGCGCGAAAAGCGCGGTTTCGCCCATACAGCTCGTCGGCCGCTACTCGCTCGAAGCGCAGCCCCCGTTGCGCCGCTCGCTGGATCATGGCCAGTGCCAACTCCGGCTTGGTCTGGAAGGTTCGTGGTGCCGGCACGCCCACGGCTTGGCGCAACTCCGCATACTCGGGGCTGAACCAGTGCTCCGGCAAGAACAACTCATCGTCCACCAGGGTCCACACCCCGCTGGCCGGATGCACAAAGCTCAGGCAGGTGGCCACCTGGCACAGGTCCACCTTGCCCAACCGACCGTTGTATTGCCGTCCCACTCCCGCACTGCCTTCTCCGGCTTTGGCGTCGGCGGTTTCATCCACGATCAGCACCCCGCCCTCCTGGAGGCGCGGATCCTTCTGGATCTCGTCCTGGATGCGTTCATAGACCCTCCTGGCCGGCCAAGGCGAGTCGCTCATAAACTGTTGCAACTGCTGGCCGTCTCGTCCCGGTTCCAGCCGGCGCTCAATGTTGGCAAAGTTGCGTTGGTCTTCCAGGGTCAATTGTCCCAGCCAGTAGCGCAACGCATAGGCGCTGGTGTTGTGGGTGCGGGTCTTAAAACAGGAACGGAAACGCCGGCAGAAGCGGCGCAAACTCGCTCCCAACGATCTGACCGCTGCCTTGGGAATGCCCCAGCGGTCCGGGTCAAAAAGACAGGCGTTCCCTCGTTTTTTGTCACACACTCAAACTTCGTTCACAACTCAATTCTTGGCAAGGGGTTACCCAGGAAACCTAACATTGTCGAACTACAGAAAATGCCTGGTTTGCAAACTACGCGACACAAAATAGTGATGAGTGTCGCGGGACGAGCAAACCAGGACAACAAGCCTCTTGTGCCCAATGCATAAAGCCCGGTGCTGGACCCCGACGAGTAAATCTAAAATGCTACCCGCGCCGTCTATTCGGGCTGGCAGGCGAGCGGCGGGGCCGATGGCGGACGACATCATGGTATTGGGGCAGGCGCCATGCAGCGCCGGCCGGACCAAACGCCGTAACGTCGCCTACCTGGGATTGCTGCCGACCCCAAGGGACGGGCTGAGCGATATCACGGAGCTCTACGTCGCGCGCTATGGCGAACCCAGGCCGGGCGAGAAGGTGTTTGTCGTCACCTGCCAGCCAAAGGACGGCTGGGAAGGGTTCGACCAGGAAACCCGGGAGAAGATCCCTGCCTTCTGACGCGCTTTGCGCCCCTGGTTCGGGGTAGGGACGGCTCGTCAATACCTGTCAATTTAAGCTGAGTTAGGAGGGGGCATGGTTGGCGCGGGGTC
>JBAXOZ010000360.1:0-1995 GCA_037132975.1 Comamonadaceae bacterium | reverse complement strand
CACCGGCACGAGCGCGATCACCGGCAACTGCGTCAATCCTTCGCCGATCGTGCTGCCTGCCAATACAAGCGTTGTGATGGTATCGGTGCGGGGCCACTTCACGCAAGTCAACCTGCCCGCATACCCCTTCACGGCGCAAAACGTTCTGGTTAACCCGAACGTGGCTGCGGTGGGTGGTCTTGGCGTCGGTGGTGTGATGGTGCAAAAGGCTGCTACTGGCAAGGTTGCCCGCCGCCTGGTGGTGGACTCTGCCAAGTGCAACAACTGCCACGATCGCCTGGGTACCAGCCCCAACTTCCACGGTGGTACGACAGCGTCTCCGTCAGTGGGCGACAGCAGCGAAGCGCAAGCCTGCTTTACCTGCCACACACCGAACCGCACCAGCAGTGGTTGGAGCGCCGACGCCAGCACGTTTATCCACGGTATCCACGGAGCGTCCAAGCGTACCGTGGCCTTCACCTGGCATGCAGTTTCCACGACCGACAACTACTCCAAACTGGGTTACCCGGGCGTGCTCAAAGACTGCAACCAGTGCCACCTGCCCAACACCGTTAACTTCGGTGCCAATGCAGCGGCCGTGCCCAACATGCTTTGGAGTGCAGTAGCTACTGGCAAGTACAACGGTGCTACCGATACTGCCGGCGCGATTTCTCCCTACGTGGTCAAGGACAATGTCATGAACTACGGCAATGGCTACAGCTTCGTGCCAGCCGGTGCAGTAGTTCCGGCACAGACCAAGTCTGACGGTACGGTGGTTGCGCAACACGTTGCTGCTGCCGGTGGTGAAATTGTTGCGGGCGACCCAGCCAACCTGGTGAACTCGCCCATCAGCTCGGCTTGCTCTGCCTGCCACGATGCACCGACTGCCAAGGCGCACATGGCTGCCAACGGTGGTTCGACCTACGAAGCTCGCGCCACGGCAACCAAGAAGGTTGAGTCCTGCCTGATCTGCCACGGTCAGGGCAAGGAGTTTGACGCAGCGGCTGTTCACCAGTAATGAACATCCCGCGTTAAGACTGACTGGCGCAAGCCGGTCAGACTAACTACCCAAACCCGGATGCGGCAACGTCTCCGGGTTATTTTTTTCACCTTACACTGTGAACTTCTTTGTCGCAAGTTACTCCAACGCCTCATGAAAAATCACTCTCTTCTCCTTATCTCGGTAGCGGCGTCAGCGCTGTTGTTCTGTGCTTCGGGTGCCTACGCGGCCGATGCCAAAGCACCTGCCGATGCCCCCAAAGCAAGTGCACCGGGGCACGAGCATGTTTCCAAAGCCGACATTGCTGCCAAGCGCAAAGCCGCAGCGGCTATCAAGCTGGTGGACATCAATTCGGCCAAGCGTGACGAGCTCAAAACGCTCCCTGGCATTGGCGACGCCGAGGCCGACAAAATCATTGCCGGACGGCCCTATGCCACCAAGGCGCATCTGATCAGCAAGAACGTCATTCCCGATGGCGTGTACAGCGGCATTCGCCAGCAAATCATCGCCCAGCAGCCGTTTGCCGATGCCGCAAAGAACGCGGCTCTGTACGACAAGAAAAAGTAACAGCACTTCTGCAAATTACGCAACCCCGCTGGTGCTGAAAACGCACCAACGGGGTTGCCTCGTTTGGGTATGACAAATCTCAATGGAAGTGTGGTGGGTTCCCCTGGTGTGTGCAGCATGTTTGACCTAAGACAAACGCGCTTGACTTTGTCTGATGACAATGGCGGAGTGTGAATTTGTGAGTGTTTAACGTTAACGCCTTAGGAGGCTCCAATGAGAGATTTGGGATTAAATCGATCTTCCCCACACTGGTGCAAGCTTGCAGCGGCCAGTTTGTTGGCGGTTGCGCTGGTTGGTTGCGGTGGCAGTGGCAGCGACGGTGCCACGGGCGCTGCGGGTGCCGCAGGCGCAGCGGGTGCTGCGGGAGCCAACGGTGTTGACAGAACGGCTATTGTCGACGTTAGCAAAATGACCACGGATCAATGGGCCAATGCCAACTGGGTCGGCAC
>JBAXOZ010000359.1:0-2003 GCA_037132975.1 Comamonadaceae bacterium | reverse complement strand
TGACCTTCGTGCTCTCAGCGCTGGCGATGGCCTTTACCAATCGACTGATGGAGACCAAAGCGCACTAACTAGGCAGCGGCAAGCACCCGATTGCGTCCCTGCTGCTTGGCGGCATACAAGGCCTTGTCTGCCGCCGTGACCAGATCGTAGGAGCTTCGGCCTTGTTCGGGCAGCATACTGGCAACGCCAATGCTGACCGTCACACAACCGAACTCAGACACCTCGTGCACCAGAGACAGCGCCTGCATTGCCGCGCAGACACGCTGCGCCATCAACACGGCATTTTCAACCGTGGTCGCTGGTGTGATGAAGACAAACTCTTCGCCGCCGTAGCGCGCTACCAGGTCACCGGTGCGGCCTATGGCCTCCGAGAGAACCCTGGCCACCTGGCGCAGACACTCATCACCGGCCGGGTGGCCATAGTGGTCGTTGTACTTCTTGAACCAGTCAACATCCATGAAACCCAGCGCCAGCGTATGACCGGCGCGCGCGGCCCGTGTCCATTCGTCGGCCAGCACGGTGTCAAAGTGACGGCGGTTCGCAATGCCAGTCAGGGCATCGGTCGTGCTGATGGCTTCGAGCTGGCGGTTGACCGCCTGCAACTCCGCGGTGCGCTCTGCCACACGACCTTCAAGCAAATGCTCGGAAGCCCTGAGCGTCTCGACCAGTTCACCCTGTACCTGCAGCGCCCGCGCTTGTGCTGCAATCTTCTCGCGTCGCATGATATTGAAGCGGTCCGCCAGAGCCAGGGACAGAAGCATCATTTCAATGACCGAACCAATTTGCAGGCCATCACTGGTAAACACATTCGTTGGTACCCAGCCCAGATTGCGCATATGCGACAGCAGGTTGGCCAGGAACAGTACAGAAAAGGCAGCAACGAAGTAGTAAGCACTGCGCTGGCGCTTGCTGGCGCAGACCATGCCCACCCCCAGAATCAACACAGAGGTGAGCAGGTTCGTGACGACGAAGAAGCGGTTGAACTCCCAGAACCACAGCATCAGCAGAAATAGAAATGCCGCGTTGGCCGCCATGAACAACTTGATCCACAGGTCGATGCGCGGCACCACCTGCGCCGTGTTGAGAAGGCGGCGGGTAAAGAGCAAGATCGCTACGGAGGCCAGCGCCGCCGGCACGTTGACGCCAATCTTGGTCCAGATCGGTGCAAAGCCCCAGATGAACTCGCCGCCCATGCCGGTAAAGTTCGCCAATGCGAGCGACAGGGAAGTGGCAAAAATCACGTAGATCAGGTAGTTGAAGTCACGCAGCGCGATAAACAGCATCAGGTTGTAAAAGGCGATCGCCAGCACAATGCCAAAGTACAGCGCCTGTAAGGCATAGTCGCCAGCTTGATGAGAATGAAAAGCCTCCATCGACCACAAGCGCGCGGGAATGTTCAGCGAGTTGGGGGTCTGGACGCGCAGATACAGTAGCTGATCGGCACCGGCCGGCACGACCAAGGGCAGCGCGATAAAGCGGCTGGTGTGCGCGCGCTCCGAGACGGATCGCAAATAGCCTGCCTCAATTCGTTCAAACCCCTTCTCACCGGGCTGGTAGAAATCGACGCTGGCCAGCAGCGCGTAGGTGATTTCCAGCACGCGCTCCAGCGGCTGATTGCTGGTGTTCTTCAAACGCAGGCGCAACCATATGGCTGACTTCGTGTAGGAAAAACCCAGAGCCTCGGTCGGCGCCTGCCCGGTCTTGAAGCGATCGGCGAACTCCGGCTTCGTGACGTCTGCCAGCGTCAGGGCAGCAGTGCTGTCTTCCAGAACGGCGAAATACTCGGTGAGCGAGACTGCGCTGCTCTGCACCTGCATGACATCGAGCACCTTTTCCCCAGCAAAAGCCTGGCCTGCGAGAAAGAAACAACTGCATAGCCACAGCCCCAGCCAGCGACCATATCGATATTTTTGATTCATGGCTTTGAAAGCTGCATGATGCAGAGCCGGCTCACATGCCTTCCAGGCTGAAAACCGTCCGGTCGGCGGACTGCTTGCTGATCG
>JBAXOZ010000358.1:0-2006 GCA_037132975.1 Comamonadaceae bacterium | reverse complement strand
GATTGATGCAAATGTTCTTCATGCGCTGTGTCCAGGCCGTATGATGCCCGCTGAAGATAAAGGTTCTGTAAATTTTTCCAGCCACCCATGAGCCCACTGACCCATTTTGACGCACAAGGCCACGCCCACATGGTGGATGTGGCCGCCAAGGAACCTACCCATCGCGTGGCCGTGGCCACTGGGCGCATCGAGATGCTGCCCGAAACGCTGGCCCTGGTAGCCTCTGGCAGCGCCAAAAAAGGCGACGTGCTGGGCGTGGCGCGCATTGCCGGCATCATGGCCGCCAAAAAGACCAGCGAACTCATTCCCTTGTGCCACCCGCTGGCACTGACCCGCGTGGCACTGGAGTTTGAGGTGCTAAGCGCCAGCGCCACACAACCCGCGCACGTGGTGTGCAAAGCCACCGCCGAAACCACCGGCCCCACCGGCGTCGAGATGGAAGCACTCACCGCCGTGCAGGTGGCCTTGCTTACGGTGTACGACATGCTCAAAGCAGTAGACCGGGGCATGACCATCACCGGCGTGCGCCTGCTGGAAAAACACGGCGGCAAGTCAGGGAGCTTTGTCGCCCCCTGAAGGGTGGGCCCAGTGCGCATGCGCTTGCGGGAACGCAGCCTTGTAGCGCTGAAGATAAAACAGCGCCTCGTCGTCGCGGCCGAGCATCACGGCGCTTTCAATCAGTTTTTCGACCACGCGCGGCTCGGGCGAGAAGTGCAGCATTTGCTCGGCCAGCGTGAAGACGTGCTCGGCGTTGGCGCGCGTGAGGTCGGTGGTGGTGAGTTCGGCAAAGCGCACCTGGTCCTGAAAAAACCAACTGCCGCGCACTTTCTCCAGCGTGTTGTCGCTATAGGCACTGGCGCGCGCCTGCGGCGCCAGGTAAAGCTGGCTCACGCGCCAATAGTCCCACGCCACCGAGCCCAACAGCGCAACCAGCGCCGTTGCCGCTACAACCGGTAGCAGCACCATCTTTTGGTCATTGCGAGGCCGCACCCCCTTGTCATCACGAGCAACTTTTCCGTCATTCCGAACGAAGTGAAGCAATCCATCACCATGAAGCCCACCTTGTTTCGTGGCGGAAACTGCAAATGGACCATGAGCCGAGGTCTCGTCACTGTGAGGAGCGCAGCGACGCGGCAGTCCATGTCTTTTGGTATTCCTGCATGGATCGCCACGGCCTTCGGCCTCGCGATGACGAATTGCATCGGCCTCGCCACAAAAGTGGTGGTACGGTACATGGTCTGCACGAGTGGACCAAAGCAGCCAAACGCTCAAGCCCGCCGCCAGTTGGAACGGGCCATACCACAGCGGATACTCGACCATGCTGTGCAGCAGCAGCACCGCCAGCACGCCCCAGGCCATTTGCCGCGTCGGGTCGGCCTCGCGCCAGGGCTGCGCGCGCCACACCAGCCAAGCACCTGCCGCGCACAGCGCCAATGCCAGCGGAACGCCCAACTCCACCGCCAGATGCAGCGGCAGGTTGTGTGCGTTGTCCACAATCTCACAGAACCGATCGCCGGGGTACAGCGTGACGAAGTGGGCAAAGTCCAGATTGCCCCAGCCCCAGCCGCCCCAGGGTTTTTGGGCAATCAGGTGCAGCACGTTGGACCACAGCATGCGGCGGCTGCCACAATCGGCTTCCTCCTGAAAGCGCCCGAGCAAGCCGCCGCTGTGCGCACCGGTAGCCGCCTGCAGGATTAACGGCAACGCCAATGCAGCAAGCAGATACGCCACCAGCGCCGCCACGCCCACGGCAACCACCTGGCGCTGCCCGCGCGCGGACCACAGCGCCGTGAGCGCCACCACCAATAGCCACTGCAACAAGCCGGTGCGCGAACCGCTGGCCGCATTGCCCACTGCCAGCAACAGCGCCGCCACGCCCACGGTCCACAGGGCGCCCGCCGTTGCTTGCGCACTTGACGCCGGTCTGCTCTGCCACTGCTGTACCTGCCACAACAGCGCCAGCAGCCCGATGCTGGTGAGCGTGGCAAACTGGTTGCGCTGGCGCA
>JBAXOZ010000357.1:0-2015 GCA_037132975.1 Comamonadaceae bacterium | reverse complement strand
CAGCGCAACAACGTCAACGACTGGACCTGGAGCTTGAACGGTGTGCCCTACGTCTATTCGGACGGCAGCACGGTACTGCAAAAGGCCAACCAGAGCGTCAACGTCATCGGCGTGACCTACGTCTACCAGTTGCCTTAGCGAACGGCTCAGGGCATAAGCTTTTCCGAGATGGCTCGGCCACCGGGCCAGGTGGTTATTCTCCTGTAATCCTGTAGTTACTATACAAAATGAAAAATGTGTAGTAACGTCTGCCCGTCATGCAAAACCTATCGACTGAGCTTTCACTGAGCGCGCAGGCATCTTATTCCGAGATGTTCGACGCCGCTTTGGCCAATGACATGGCGCCGTTTTCTCTGCTGACTGGCGCCTTTCACAAGCGAAGCATTCGGGGCCATGACTACATTTATTTTGGTTACCGCGACATTGATGGCACTGGCCGCATGGCTTACGTCGGGCCCAACAGCGAACGAGTCCAGTCCCTGGTCGCCAATTACAAGGCAGCGCTGGGCGGGCGCCAGGACCTGCTGAAGAAGCGTGCGGCAGCGTCCAAAGCTTTGGGATGCACCGAAATGCTAGACAAGCACTTTCGGATCGTTCACAAGCTTTCCGCTTACGGCTTCTTCAAGGCGGGCGGCGTCCTCATAGGCACGCACGCCTTCACTGCATTTGGGAACATGCTCGGCGTGCGCTGGATGTCGGGCGACAAGACCCTCGATGTTGACTTTGCACATGCAGGTCGGAACATTTCGATTGCCTTGCCCGCCAACATCAGCATATCGGTTCACGACGCCATCACCTCGCTGGAGATGGGCTTGTTACCGGTGCGCGAATTCTCTGGTGCCACCGGCGCCCAGTATCGCAACCCCGACGACCCGGAACTTCGCATTGATTTCCTGACAAGCAACGCAGGGCGCGAATCGGCCGACGGTGTCGTCCGGATGGAGGGCCTGGGCCTGGTGCTGGAACCACTGAAGTTCATGGAATTTTCATTGGAAGGAACGACCCAGGGGGTGGTCTTCTCTGGCTCTGGTGCATGCGTTGTGAATCTTCCCGACCCGGCGCGCTACGCTGTGCACAAACTCATTGTGTTTGGTGAAAGACCGATCGCCCAACGCGCCAAGTCGAATAAGGACCTCGTGCAGGCCGCCGCCCTGGTCGAGTGGCACCTCGCCAACGGGGCTTCTGAAAGGGTGGCTGCTGCGTGGCAAGACGCCGTTGGCCGCGGCTCTGGATGGACACAACGGGCTGAACAGGGCCGAACCGAATTGCTTGCGCGCTACCCACACCTGGTGAGCGCCTTCGGTTCCGATTCTGACTAGACCTACGTCTACCAGTTGCCTTGGCCAAGGCTAAGGGCAGAACGTTTTCTGAAACTGTTCAGCTCCCTGTTGAACGGCTGCAAGCACAGCCGGGATCGTGTCCGCAATTTCTGCTTCGCGTGAGATGACGCGCTCCACTGCCAGCAGCAACTTTTCAATCCGCTTGGGTACATCATGCACATCGCAGGAACGCGCCAGGTCAAGAATCCCTTGGCGTGATGCAAAGAACGATTTATTGCCCCCCAGCGTGAGAGCCAACACATCTTCTGGCAGGTAACTGGTCGTGTTCACGATGTCGAACGCCGGTGCCAGACGGCAGTCTTCAAGCGTCGGGTCGCTGTACAACAAGCCAAAATTCTTCAGGTGCGCGTCGCCATTGCCGACAATGCACGACAGGGCAACGCTGTCGAACAAGGCATGCAGTGAATCCTGAACCTGCGCAGGCGAGGCGAAGATGCGGACCACCCGAGCCAGTTCCGCATAACTGCCAAGGTATTTTTGTTCGGCTGACCTTCCTGTCAGCACGGCCATATCTTCAAACCCGATCGCATCCCCCTTGGCCGTTCGGTCGAAGCGACGCATCACAAACAATTCGTGATCCTTGGACAGAAAAAATTCGGGCACAAGAAGCCCCGCCTCTTTGGCCATGCTCATGCACAGGAATTCGTTGGCAGCCAGCCCTGGATACTCCTTGCG
>JBAXOZ010000356.1:0-2017 GCA_037132975.1 Comamonadaceae bacterium | reverse complement strand
TCGGCGTGGCTGGTGAATTCCAGACTTGGCTCGCTGCCAATCTCGATGGCGGTGGCGGCCAGCGCCGGACCGCTGGCCAAGAGCAGGGCCATCAGCAAAAACGCCAGTGCTCGCGACGGAGAGTGAAAAATGTTCACCCATCAACTTTAATCGATGAAGCTCTCAGCGCGTCGTGGCATCGCGCAAGCCCTCTCGAAACTCCCTGGGCGACGTGTCAAAGTGTTCCTTGAAGGCAGTAGCAAAGTTTTGCGATGATGAGTAGCCAAGGCTTTCAGCAATCTCGGTAATAGATAGATCGGTGGCAGCGAGCAACTGCCTGCCTACGCGCAGGCGCTCGTCGCGCAGCCAGCCAAAAACGGTCACGCCATACTGTTCGCGAAACGCTTCGTTGAGTTTCTTCTCATGGCATCCGAGTTGCTGCGCCAGATCATGCGCACTGGGGGGCTTGCCAATGTCACAGAGCAGGATCCTCTTGGCTGCGCGCACCAGTGTGGCGCTAGGCACAGCGACGTTGATCGACAGATCGACGGCATCAAGGGCAGCCGGGAAGGCGGGGCGCTGCAGGCTGATGGCAATACGTGCGGCGATTTCTTCTTCGTTGGCGTAGGACTTGACGATGTAGTCCACTGCGCCAAGCAATAAACCATCAAGTCGGTAGGTCTGCTCGCCAGCGGCCGAGAGGAATATCACCGGGATGTGGCGCGTGTCGGGGTTGGCCTTGAGCAGTCGGCAGGTGCCAAAGCCGTCGAGCACGGGCATGTTCACATCGAGCAGGATCAAATCAAAGTGCGACAGCAATGCCTTGTGGTAGCCGTCCTTGCCGTTAAAGGCTACCGCCACCGACCAGCCCCGCGAGGTGGCGAGCTCAGCCAGCACCCGCAGATCGGCCAGCGAATCATCAATGAGCAAAAGGCGTGCTTTGGTGGCAGCAACCATGTCTTATTGTTCCTTCGATAAGAATACAGCATAAGCGCGCTTGTCAAACAACGCGTTTGGAAGAATAGCCAAAACGTTTGATCGGGCGTTTTGGAAAAGAATATTCTTTCAGCGTGCATTTGATCAAACGGTTCAGGCGTTTTTGCAAACACGAAAGATTTGGAATCTCCCAAAATGGAGTCATGTCACGTTTGCCAGACCTCCCCGAACTGCTTGATACGCTGGACCCTAACGCCACCATGGTTCAACGCCATTTGTGGCTCATCGCCCTGGTCGGTTGGTTGCGAGGCAATGCTGACTCGGTTGCGGCATCTCGTTCGCGACTGGCTCTGTTTCTTGACGCACTGCAGCAGCGCCCTGAAACACACCAAAAGCTAAAAGATTGGTGGACTAAACTGATGGGCACGGTTGATGCTACCGCCTTATTGTCAGATTTTGGTTTTGCCTCGCGCATTGCTTTTGTCAGCGAATTCTTTGAGCGCCTACGCCTGAAACTCCTGCCTGGCACGCCGGAGACTGCCGATGCTGCCATGTTATTCTCACTGGTGTTTGATGATCCATTTGATGCCCAATGGATAGCGGCACTCGATGAGGCCATGCTGGTGCGCCTGGGCAAACTGCTTGAAGCCCCCGTCCCAGGGGGTAAGGTGCTTAACCCTTGCAATGCAACATCCTGGCAACGCCTACTGATGGAATCCATCACCTTCTGCAGTAGCCAGGTAAGTGCCACCGGATTTTCGCCTGAGTTACGCCTGCGCATGAGCGCACCAGCGCGCGAGGCGGTTCCGTTTCATGGACTAGCGAGCAAACTCGACAACTTGTACCAGGCCTTCCTGGCCAGCCCCGAGCGGGCCACTGCACAACGCCAGCTGGCGCTGGAGCAGTATCTGGAGCAGCTCGATGCCTGTCGCCATGCCGCTGCTTCGGTGTACACCCATCTCGACGAGCACGGCATCTCGGTCAACCTGGTGTTCCAGCTTCGCCAGATGCGTGATCGGGTTCTGCGCATCCGCGCACTGCTGGATTGCCTGCTCTCAAATCATCCGCGCCAAAGCACTGCCGAGTTGCTGGCACATCTGGT
>JBAXOZ010000355.1:0-2023 GCA_037132975.1 Comamonadaceae bacterium | reverse complement strand
AAACGATAATTTACTGGACTTTTTTCCGATTTCTCTGAAACTCGCGGCATGTCCGCCGCAACCATCCGCCTGCCTAGTCTCACGGAACAGCAAATGCTCGACCAGGTCACCGTGCGCCTGCTCGAACCCGATGAGCAGGAGCGTTGCCGCTACGGCGAGTTGATGTGCCGACACCATTACTTGAAAGGCGACACTCTGGTTGGCGAACAACTCCGTTACGTCGCCGAAGTGGACGGCCAGTGGGTGGCGCTGTTGAGTTGGAGTGCTGCAGCCTATCATCTCAGGGATCGCGAGGAATGGCTTGGCTGGAATGCTCAACAAAGACGCCGCCGCCTCGCCCTGGTGGTCAATAACGCCCGCTTTCTCATCCTGCCGAAGGTGGACTGTCCCAACCTTGCCAGTCGGGTGTTGGCGCTGTGCACGGCGCGCTTGAGCGCCGACTGGCAGCAGGCCTACGACCACCCCGTTCTGGCCGTGGAGAGTTTCGTGGACAGCCAGTTGTTTCGCGGCACCTGCTACAAGGCGCAAGGCTGGCAGCTCCTGGGCCAAACCAAGGGCTTCGAGCGCAGCCGCCAAGACTATTACACCGAACACGAGCGGCCCAAGCAACTGTGGGTGCGCGAGCTTCACCCAGAGGCCCGACGCCTGTTGTGCGCCGCCCGACTGCCTGCCGCACTGCAAGCCGTGGAAGACAAGGTCATTCCCCGCAGTGACGCCACCGTGCCGCAACTGCGCGGCCTCTACGAACTGTGCCGCGAAGTGCCCGACTGGCGCAAGCGCAAGGGCCGCGACTACCCCTTGCCCTGCCTGCTGGCCATCATGGTGCTCGCCACCCTCAGCGGTGTTGTGCGCGGCCAGCGCGATCTGGCCGCTTTTGCCGCCAAGCTCACCAAAGCCCAACTGCGGGCGCTACGCAGTTACCGCAAACGTGGCGAAAAACACTACGAGTATCCGAAGGAAACCACCTTCCAGCGGGTACTCGCCGCCGTGGATGCCGCAAAATTCCAGAACATCCTCCTGCGATGGGAGGACGAATTGTTGGGTGCCAAGGAGCGCGAGGCGGACGAACTCGTCGCCATCGACGGCAAAGCCCAGTGCGGCAGCACCCCGCATGTGTGCGACGAGCAGAAAGCCCAGCTTGTCAGCGCCCTTTCCCTGCCCAGCGGCCGGGTGTTGGGGACCGTTACCGTAGAGAAGAAAAGTAACGAGATCCCTGCCGCCCGCCAGTTGCTCGCCCAAATCGGCCCCTTGGATGGAAAGCTCGTCATGCTCGACGCCTTGCACACCAATCAAGCCACCTTGCGCCAAATTCACCAAGACAACGGCGCGGACTATCTACTGCCAGTCAAGGGCAACCACGCCACGCTGGAGCTACTTGCCGCCACATGTCTGCCGCCGCCGCCAACAGCCGCCGCCACAGTGTCTGCAAGTGCCAACCAGCCCCAGGCTGGCACTTTCCCCCTCAGGACGGTGCCAACCGGAAACACTGCCACCGCCCCCGTGCGTTACCGCCGCCACCACGGACAAAAACAACCGCTCCCGAATAGAGCGGCGCAGCCTGCGCTGGATAAGTGCCGGGGCTGAAACCCTTTGCTGTGTGGGTGCCTGTTCGGTCCTTGAGGTCACCCGCGAAGTCACCTTCCTTGCCGGCAAGAACAAGGGCACCAACACACGAGAGCAAGTGCTCTACGTCAGCACGCGCAAGCCCGATGCGGCGAAGGCTGACAAGTTGCTGGCGAAAATACGCGATTACTGGGGCATTGAGGGCGGACTGCACCAGCGCCTTGATGTGACCGCACGCGAGGATGAGAGTCGGGTGCGCAATCGCAACAGCCTGTTAGTGCTGGGCATGCTGCGCCGCACCTGCATGAGCATCTATGAGGACTGGAGACGACGACGCAAAAACAAACGTCAATCAACCCTCAAGGACTTCCATGACAAGATGGGCGCATTCAATCAGCAACTAGCATTCAACTTGCTCACACCAAGCCCGCGATGACCCTCCGTGCAAAAATCCGCCCTG
>JBAXOZ010000354.1:0-2046 GCA_037132975.1 Comamonadaceae bacterium | reverse complement strand
GCGCTGATCCTGGCCGGCGGGCGCGGTTCGCGCATGGGCGGGGCGGACAAGGGGCTACAGACCTTCAACGGGCTGCCGCTGGCGCTGCACACCTTGACGCGTTTGCAAATGAGTGGTTCTGTAGGTCAGATCATGATCAATGCCAACCGCAATCTGGCAGCGTATGAATCGTTTGGTGTTCCCGTCTGGCCCGATGTGCTCGGCGACTACGCCGGACCACTGGCCGGCTTTCTGACCGGACTGGAGCGCTGCGAAACGCCTTTCATGGTGACCGTGCCCTGTGACACCCCACTGCTGCCGCTCGATCTGGTACCGCGGCTGGCGCAGGCACTGCTAGCGCAGGACGCCGACATTGCCATGGTCAGCGCGCCTGAAATCGACAGCCAGGGTCGGCGCCAGATCTACAGTCAGCCGGTGTTTTGTTTGATGCGCGTGAGTCTGCTGGAGAGCCTGCAAAAATTCACCCAGACCGGCGGCCGCAAGATTGGCACCTGGACCGCGCTGCACAAAACGGTGCTGGTGCCGTTTGACCTGCCCACCGATGATGCCCGTGCTTTCTGCAATGCGAATTCACTCTCCGAATTGCGTCAACTTGAAAACGCGCCTTCATGAAAACCCTCTCCGCCATCGCTGCCGAATTGCAAGGCTACGACCCACAAGCCTTGCGCGCTGAGCAGGTCAGCGAATTCCTGGCACGGTTGGTGGAGCCGGTGCTGGAGCAGGAGCCGGTAGGCATTTTTCAGGCACTCGGACGCGTGCTGGCAGCCGACGTGATCTCGCCCATCAGCGTGCCGCCGCACGACAACTCGGCGATGGACGGCTACGCCTTCGATGGTCGGCAACTGCAAAGCGCCAGCGCAGACGCCGCTGCACTGGTCTTGCAGGTGGTTGGCACGGCATTGGCGGGCAAAGCCTGGCAGGGCAAGGTCTCACCTGGCCAGTGCCTGAAGATCATGACGGGCGCGGTGCTGCCACAGAACCTCGATACCGTGGTGCCGCAAGAATTTGTCACCGTTCGCGCTGCGCTTGCCGAAGGGCAAGGCGAGTTCATCGAAATTCCACAAGGACTGCTGCAAGCCGGCGACAACCGTCGCAGGCTCGGCGAGGATTTGATGCAGGGCCAGCCGGCACTCAGACAAGGCGCCCTGCTGACGCCGGCGGCATTGGGCCTGCTGGCCAGTTTGGGCATGGAGCAGGTCGCGGTCAGGCGCAGATTGCGGGTCGCCTATTTCTCCACAGGCGACGAAATTCTGAGTCTGGGTGATGCGCCGCGTGAAGGAGCGGTTTATGACAGCAATCGCTACACCGTGTTCGGGCTGCTGACGCGACTGGGGTGCGAGGTCATCGATCTGGGGGTAGTGCATGACGACCCGGCACAACTGGAAGCAGCTTTCCAAGGTGCCGCCTTGCAAGCCGATGCCATCATCACCAGCGGCGGCGTCAGTGTCGGCGAAGCCGATTACACCAAGCTCATGATGAAGAAACTGGGTGACGTTGCCTTCTGGAAGATCGCCATGCGGCCAGGCCGCCCGATGGCCGTCGGCCGCATCGGTCAATCGATTCTGTTTGGCCTGCCAGGTAATCCGGTCGCTGTCATGGTGACTTTTCTTGCCTTCGTGCGCCCGGCCCTGCTCAGAATGATGGGCAGCACGCAGACCGCAGCGCCGCTGCTCAAGGCGCGCAGTCTGGCAGCGCTGCGAAAGAAACCCGGGCGCACCGAATACCAGCGCGGCATCGTCAGCCAAAGCAGCGACGGGGGCTTGCAGGTCAGCGCGATCGGCAACCAGGGCTCGGGCGTGCTCAGCTCGATGGTGCAAGCCAACGGTCTTATCGTGCTGCACCACAACCAGAGCCATGTTGACGCTGGCGATGAGGTCGATGTGATGATGTTTGAGGGTGTGCTTTGAGCCGCAAATAGTCCTCTATACTTGCGTCACTATTTTTTCCAGTAATGGCAAGCCCAAGCGTCGGTTTGCCCCCTCCATTCTTCTGTCAAAGGAAACACAGTGCAAACAAAGCTAGCTCGAATCATGGCGTCCTGCGCAT
>JBAXOZ010000353.1:0-2060 GCA_037132975.1 Comamonadaceae bacterium | reverse complement strand
TGTTACGTCCCGACTTAATTCCGACTCAAGGTCCCAAGCTATTTGAGGCCGAATATGGCGGGGCGTCCCGCAGTAATTTCGGCGATGCACACGCCTATCAGTAAGTGGGATGAGCGTCGGTAGAGGCGCAAACAGAAACGCCACCAGGGTTGAGTCTGGCGGCGCCGGCGTGTTGAGCTTAAAGCCTGCTCAGTCGGAGAATTTCCCCGTTTCAAACGCATGCGCTTCCTGCCACAGGGAGTGATAGAAGAGATCGAGTTGCTGGCCGTAGTGGTCCTCGAAGACATCAAGCGCCAGATGCAAGAAGTCCTGGATCTGTACGAGTGCCTCGTCGCTCAAGGTGGGCAACACGATTTTCTTTCTGCGACGGCTGGTCAGTTTGGGTTTGCGCGTCATTGCAGCTCCTTGATGGCTTGTTGAAGGATCTCATCGGGCAGGTGGTTCAAGCCCTTTGGCACGGCCAGCCGCATGGCCGTGCACAGGATGCGTCCGGCCTGACGGGGCAGCCCTTTGGAGGCCTGGCGCAGGATCTCCATGCCGGTGTCGGCCAGCAGGTTGTGCTGGCTGCCCGCACTCTTTAGAGCGTGGGCCACGAGCAGTGCAAAGCGCTCACGTTCCAACACGGGCCTTAGCTGCACATGGACCTGGATACGGCTGTACAGCGCAGCGTATGGGGCCCGCTCCAAGACCTGTGCCAGCACCGGGTGGCCCACCAGCCACACCGTCATGAGGTCCCTTGAGTCGAAGGCGAAGTTCAGAAACGAGGGGAAGTCACGGAAGAATTCCGCTGGCAGGTTCTGCGCCTCATCAATGATCCACAAGGGGGTGAGCTGCTTGCTGTCGACCATCTCGTGCACGCGCTGCTTGATGTCACGCCACAGTTGTGCCCGCCGGTAGCTGGGCTCCAACCCCAGTTCGCGCGCCAGGCTGCGGTAAATGTCCACCCGCCCGAAGTCGGTCTCTGCCTGGTACAGCACCTGATAGCGATGCGGATTGAGTGGCTGGGTCAGGCTGCGCAGGGCGGCGGTCTTGCCCACTCCGGGTTCGCCCGTGAGCAGCCCGATTCCTGGGGACTGCAGCAGCCAGTTAAAGCGCTGACCGAGTTGCGCCAGTACGCCATCGTCCCAGAGCTCGGTGAGCTGCTTGCTCAGTGGTGGGTGCAGCAGACCAAAGTGTTGCAGGTACATCTCAGCCCTCCGACTTCGGGGTGGGCTGTACCGGTTCATGGCCCAGGCCGTGGTACTTCGCATGGGCCAGCTCCACCAGGTTGGGGCCGTTGCGTGGCGCGCACATGGGCTCAGTCACCGGTTCTGGTTTGCGCCGGGCACGGTGGATGTTGGCCACCATGTCCAGCGGGGTGGCCGCACCCAAAGAGACGCCAGCGGCATCCTCCACACCCACCACGCGAGCGGCGTGCGGGTCGACCACCAGGCGCACGGTCTTACCCGACAGCTCGTAGGGCACTTCAAAGCGCTGACCCAGGTACGACACCGTGGCGTCCTTCCTCACAAAGCGTGCAATGCGGTGAAGAAACAATGCATCGAGCTGGACTGCCTTGGCCCCCAGGCTACGGATTCTGGGCAGGTCTCGCTGGTACCTGGCCAGTGGGGTCAGTCCATTGAGCCCGACGTGCGGGGTCTGGTGGTAGACCTGCTCAATCCAGGCCCACAGCCTGGCGTTGAGATCGGCCAGATCGGCAATACGCCGCGCGTCAAGTTCGCTTAGGAACTGGTCGCGAAACGTGCGGTGCCAGCGCTCCAACTTGCCCTTGCCCTCGGGGGCATAGGGCCTGCAAAAGATGAGATGAATGCTCAGGCGTGCGCACACGCCCTGCAGGGTGGCGGCACGGTAGGCAGCACCGTTGTCGACAATGATTTTTATCGGTACCCCTCGACGCAATAGTGCTTGCTTGAGCACGCCTTCGATGTCCAGAGCCGTCTCGCCCAGGCAGAACGCGCTGTGGGCCACCAGCCGCGAGGCGTCATCGATCAAGGAGACCAGATACGTCTTGCGCAGTTGGCCTTTGATCGCAACGCGGGGGCCATGCATCACATCGCCGT
>JBAXOZ010000352.1:0-2068 GCA_037132975.1 Comamonadaceae bacterium | reverse complement strand
CAGGGCCGATTCATCTGGAATTGGGCATGGTGGCTGAGAACCTGCCTTTGAGGCGGTTTTTGCGCAGCCCTGCAAGGAAGGCGGCGTGCCGAGGGTTTGGTGGTCCACTCGGCGCCGAGACGGTCCTTCAAGGCGCATGAAAATCCCTTTGGGCTGCGCGCATGGCGTGCGAGCCCGATACGTTTCCTAAGAAATCCTTCTATTTTCCCCCGAGTCGCCGGCTACTTCCTTAGCAGCGGCAAGGCTGTCGTGAAGGTCTGCTGCTGGCACCAGGACCGGAGCGAGTCAACCTTGGTCCCACCCCGGTTTCTCTCGAGTTCGTAAACACCGATAGTCAGGTTGCGAAAACTGGCCAGCACGGCTGCGCCGTTGCGGTTTGCCGTGCGGCAGGCATCCTCGCCAAAAGTGACATCACGCCGGTAATGGACCCCGTTTTCGCTCCCCGACCAGTGCCTGCGCACCGCCGCCCCGATCCCGGCATCATCCCGCTCCTGGCGGGCCAGGCTTGAAACGTAATAGCCGATTTCATTGGAAGCCTCCTCCTTCGGTTTGTTCAGTTTCTCCGAATTGCGTTTGATGGCAATGACCTGCCAGCAGCCGATAAGGCCGATCTCCTCCGGGGTGACCGCCACCCGGGCGATGCGCCTGCAGTCAATCCGTCCGTGCCCCTTTTCCCAGATGCCCTGAGGGGGGAAAACCCTGCTGTTTGAGCAGGTGTTCGGCCCTGGTTAGGATCCCGTCCTGGTTGCCCTTGAGGCCAAAGAGGTAATCGCCCCCGAGTTCCTGGGTGATGAAGCGCGCGCTTTCCTGCTGGCAGTGCATCGCATCAGCCGTGATGAGGACTCCCGGCGGCAGGTCCAGTTTTTTGAGCAGTGGCTTCAAGGCCGGGATCTCGTTGCTCTTCTCCTCGATCGCAACCTGGCCGAGTGTGAGGCGCAGGTGGTGGGTGACAGCCGAGAGCAGTTGCAGCGGCTTGCCATCGTGCCGCCCGCTGCCGCGCAGCACCTTGCCATCGACAGCCAGCTGCGCCACGGCCCCGATCTCCTGCTCCAGGAGCCATTTGCCGATGATGCTGGACAGGGCCTCCACATCAACCCTGCTGAGCACCCGCTGGAAGGTTGAATCACTTGGCGAATGGTAGGACCCGTCCTCCTCATCCGGCATCGCCCCAAGGGCGCGCAGCTGGCGCTGGGTGAACTTCCTGCAGGTGTTCTCAAAGGCCCGGTATCCACAGGCGCCCATCAGCGAGCAGACCGCCGCACAGGCCAGCACATAGCGCTGCCTGTGCTGCAGCCCATGCCCGCGGCGCGGGTCGCGCAGCGTGCCAAAAGCCTCGAGCAGACTCTTCAGAGCACGGGCACGGAACGGACACGGACCCGTCACCTTGCTTTCGAATGCAGCCAGATCCTTCGGCAGCCGTGACTGGCTCAAACACCGGCGCGCCCCGGACTCCAACTCACGCAGATAGAGCTGCTTTGGCTTGCCGTGCTCCTCATAGAAATCCCGGCTCGAGCGCTTGAAACCGCTTGTCACCCCCACGGCCTCAAATCCGCAGGCCCGGTAGCAGGTGCCACGGTAGAGTGCCTCGTCGACAAAACTCTCAACCACCAGCACCGGATGTTTCCAACGCTCCTGCCAGTCGGCACTCAAACGCCGCAGCACCAGTCCGAGCACGCGCGAGGCCAGGTTGGGATAGCGCTCACGCTCAGGCAGGAGGAGGAACCGGCTGTTGCTCACGACAAAGACGAGTCTTCTGGCCTGCTGCCGCGCATTCCATCCGATCCAGCCTTCCCGGGCCTTGAGGTGCAGGGCGGCGGCGCTGAAGGCCAGAAGGCCAACCCACTGCCCGTCAACCTCGGCAACATACCTCAGGGTCCTGCCAACGAGGCGGATGCTCTCAATGTAGTGGTTCTCCTCAAGGAGAAGGTTGAACCGGCCAATCTCGGAATCATCGAGAAGCCGGACTGTGACACGGTCCAAAACGTTGCTTTCGGTGCCTGAAATGTTCAAAATCATGCACCGGAGTATGGAAAAGGAGCCGGCGATTGTCCCGTCAAATCTCATACCC
>JBAXOZ010000351.1:0-2101 GCA_037132975.1 Comamonadaceae bacterium | reverse complement strand
AGCGGCGCCCTTACAAGGCGTAGGTCGGCGGTTCGAGCCCGTCAGCACCCACCACTTCTGGCAAAGGCGAACAAAGCGTTCGCCTTTTTTGTTTTCTACTGGAGTAGTTCTGCATGTTTGATTTTGTCCGCAAGCACACGAAGATCATGATGGGTCTGATGTTTCTGCTCATCATCCCGTCCTTCGTGCTGTTTGGTATTGATGGCTACAACCGCATGCGCGAGAAGGGTGACGCCGTGGCCCGCGTGGGTGGGCAGGACATCACCCAGGGTGAATGGGATGCGGCGCACAAGGCCGAAGCCGATCGGCTGCGGTCACAGATGCCCAACCTCGACGCCAAGCTGCTGGACTCCCCCGAGGCGCGCTATTCGACCCTGGAGCGGCTGGTGCGTGAACGCGTGATGGCGCAGGCCGCCGACCAGTTCAAACTGACGACCAGCGATGCACGGCTGGCGCGCGACTTGCAGGAAGACCCGGGCATTGCCTCGCTGCGCCGGCCAGATGGCAAACTCGACATGGAACGTTATCGCCAGATGGCCGCCAGCCAGGGCATGACACCGGAAGGATTTGAAGCGCGTGTGCGCCGTGACCTGTCGGTGCGTCAGGTGGAAGCAGGTCTGACGCAAACCGGTTTTGCCGCCACAGCCGTTGCTGATGTGGCGCTGAATGCTTTTTTTGAAAGACGCGAAGTCCAGGTCGTCAACTTTTTGAGCGCCGATTTCGCTTCCCGTGTGAATCCGACCGACGCTGAAGTCGAGGCTTTTTACAAAGCCAACGGGACCTTGTTTCAGGCACCGGAGCAGGCCAGCATCGAATATGTGGTGCTTGATCTGGAATCGGTCAAGAAGAGCATCACGATCAACGAGGCTGATCTCAAGTCCTACTACGAGCAAAACGCGGCGCGCCTGAGTGGCAATGAGGAACGCCGTGCCAGCCACATCCTGATCAACGCGCCGAAGGACGCGCCGGCGGCCGAGCGCCAGAAGGCCAAGGCGCGTGCGCAGGAGTTGCTCGCAGAATTGCGCAAAGCGCCTGACAGTTTTGCCGATTTGGCGAAGAAGAATTCACAGGATCCGGGTTCTGCTGCCAAGGGCGGCGACCTTGATTTCTTTGCTCGCGGTGCCATGGTCAAGCCCTTTGAGGAAGCAGCCTTTGCCATGAAGAAGGGGGACATCAGCGAACTGGTGGAGTCCGATTTTGGCTACCACATCATCAAACTTGCCGACATCAAGGCACCCAAGCAGCGCAGCTTTGACGAGCTGCGCGCCAACATTGAAGCGGATCTGAAGACGCAGCAGGCTCAGCGCAAATTTGCCGAAACGGCCGAAGCCTTTACCAACGGCGTTTACGAGCAATCCGACAGTTTGAAGCCGGTGGCCGACAAGCTCAAACTCGAGATCAAGACGGCAACCAAGCTGTCACGCAAACCAGCTGCCGGCGTTACGGGTTTGCTGGCCAACGCAAAATTCCTGGCAGCGATTTTTGGCCCGGACGCGATCGAGAAGAAGCGCAATACTGAAGCCATTGAAACCGCCCCGAACCAGTTGACCGCCGGGCGCATCACCCAGTACCAGGCCGCCAAAACCATGGCGCTGGCCGATGTGCGCGCCAATGTGCGCGAGCGTCTGGTGGCCTCGCGTTCCGCTGAGTTGGCTGCCCAGGAGGGCGCCGCCAAACTGGCTGCCTGGAAGGCTGCGCCGGCCAGTGCCGTGATGTCGGCAGCGCAAGTGCTCTCACGCGATCAGGCGCAGAACACGCCACCACAGATTCTGAACGCCGTCCTGCGCGCTGACACCTCCAAGTTGCCGGTCTTTGTCGGCGTCAGCATGGGTGCCCAGGGCTATGCGGTGGTCAAGGTCAACCAGTTGGTGGCGCGTCCGGCGTCCACCGAGGTCGCCGCCAAGCAGGATCGGGCTCAGTACGCCCAGTGGTGGACAGCGGCCGAGTCTCAGGCTTACTATGGCTTGCTCAAGGAGCGCTTCAAGGCCGACATCATGGTGCCGCGCCCGGCGCGCGCGGGCAGCTAGCCGGTATAATCAGATCGCGCGGTGGCTGTAGCTCAGTTGGTAGAGTCCAGGATTGTGATTCCTGTTGTCGTGGG
>JBAXOZ010000350.1:0-2126 GCA_037132975.1 Comamonadaceae bacterium | reverse complement strand
CAGCCTCGGTCAATTTCACTGCTTTAGCCAGAACCTTCCCAACAAAGCGAGGCTTGCACGACTCCATATTGGCCACGATATGCTCGACGATGCTGCCAAATCTCGTATACGACAGTTGATCTGTTGGGGTGAGGTGTTGAAACACCTCGTTCAACGCGGTGCGAGCCTGCACAATACTGTCGCCTTGCATGGAGCCTGAGCAGTCAACAAGGATCTTCAGAAACAGCGGCGCATTTTCTTGAGCGGGCAGTTTGGGGCAAAAACTGGCCAGCACAGCGTGCTGCTCGCCATCTGGCGCCATCACAGCAAAGCACTGGCCCTGCAGGTCATCCAGATTCAGAACGAAGTCACGGTCGAGCATGCCGCCCTGCTCCAGGCGCACCGACATACCGTTCTCGATGGCCGCGATGCCGACCTTGTGACTCGCACAACTCAGCCTGGCTTTGGCGGCCTGCCCAAACAAATCGAGCTTGAGAGTGAAGGGATACTCGGCCAAGGGGTTGACCGCAGCGCTCTCATGGGGCGCCAGGCCACCCTGGCGGTGCGCATCGCCATACCGCGGTCCGACTGTCGTGGGTATCAGCAGGCGGATTCGACCTTGCTCAAAGCGCAGCAGTTGCGCGTATTCGATTTCAATCAACGCATCTTCATCCGGTTTCAGATTGCCCAAGTTGGCGGTGTACAGACCCGAGGCAGACTTTTCCACCATTACTGGCGTGTCGCCGCCATCAATGGCCTTCTCGTACTCCTCGGTCGCTTGTTTCTTCTGAAGCACCCTGGCCTGCATGCGCTTGCCGTTCAGCTCGACACTCATACCCAGCAGGGTTGCTCCCCAGGCCAGGGGGAAGGTATAGACGGCCTCGATGTTGTGCTCCGCCTCATTGCGGTAGCTCTGGCGCACTTTCACATGCAGCATCAAGCCATCGAGCCGCCCGTCAACGTGAATCGACTTCAGCGATACGGTCTCACCCCGCTTTCCAGCCAATGAGCAAATCTGTTCTTTCACTTTCATTTTGTTTCTCCTTGTAGGTCTTGATGTGCTTTGATGACAGCGCGAACCAGGGCGCGCACCTGCTCCGGACTCAGGCCCGCTTCTTCTGGTGATATCTGCAACTCCACGCCGGGAGCAATGAACAGGTGGCTGCGCACCTCCACAGAACCAGGCTGGCGCTGACGTGGTGGCAGCGGCGGGGGTTCACCCGAGAGAACCTCCCGAATGCGCTCCAACGAGATGCCGGCGTCGCTGAACTGGCGGATTTTGAGAAGCTGGTCAAGATGCTGAGCGAGGTAGTGCGCAGCCTTGGTTTCGCCGATGGGGCGGTCCACCAACCCAATCTGAATGTAGTAACGCACCGTGCGCTTGGGCGTATCGCTCAGAGTGCACAGGTCGTCCAGGGTGAAGGTCTTGGTATCAGTCATGGTCGTATTGATGTGCCGATGTGATGGTTTATTATAACACCATGACTGACAAATACAACTGTCACACTCAAAACAAAATAAACGGCCCTCAGTTGAAGGCCATCTGGTACTGCCGGCCATCGACCACGCCCGCACCCATGAGTTCGCTCATACGCGCCAGCATTTCGGTGACTTGCGCGTTGTCGGCATTTACCGCAATAAGGGTCGCCGAGCTGTCCTGCTCCCTGCTGACGATGACGGCGGCACGCTGACCGTCGTTGACGTAGCAGCTCAACAGCGCTTTGGACAGCAGCCGGTAATGCTCTCTTTGGCCATCGTCGAGTCGCTCAATGGCCTTCGCCAGTTCCAGGATCAGTTTTCCGGTAGTCATGTCGTCCTCCGATAGTTCGAGAAGACTTTACCCAGCGCAAGGCTCATAGCGTGAGCCTCATGGTTTTCCGTGGAAAATGCTCCGTATGGCCCGTCTCTGCCCTTCCCTTCCTCCGCGCGCAGCATTGAATGCTGGCGAGTACGCTGAACTTGAGCTTCTTCAGACTCTGGAACGCGGGTTGTCAGACGCTTACACGCTGTTCCACAGCGTCGAGTGGTCCAGAGGCGCCGGTGAGAAAGAACAACACGGCGAAATTGACATCGTAGTGGTCAACCAGGCCGGCGATGTGCTCCTCATGGAAGTCAAAACTGGCAACGTCGATTTCCACTCCGGTGGC
>JBAXOZ010000349.1:0-2138 GCA_037132975.1 Comamonadaceae bacterium | reverse complement strand
CGCCATCATCTGGGGATCGACCTTTGTCGCCCAGCAGTGGGGCATGCAGGACGTCGGGCCGCTGACCTACACCGGCGCACGCTTTCTCATCGGCGCGCTGTTTGTGCTGCCGCTGGCGCTACGCGAATACCTGCGCCAGACCGAGCGCGGCATCACCTTTGACCGGCGCGACCTGCTGGCCTGGATGGGCCTGGGCAGCCTGCTGTTTCTGGGCGCAGTGTTCCAGCAAATCGGCGTGGGCGGCACCAGCGTTTCCAACGCCGGATTCCTCACCGCCTTGTACGTGCCGATGGTGCCCATCATGGGCTGGCTGGTGGACCGGCACAAGCCGCACGTTGCCGTCTGGCCGGCCACGCTGGGCAGTCTGGTGGGCACTTTTTTTCTCAGCGGCGGCACGCTCAACGCCTTTGGCGCGGGTGACTACTGGGTGCTGGCCAGCACCGTGTTCTGGGCACTGCACGTGCTGTTCATTGGCCGGGTTGCCGCCTGGAAGGGTGCCCCGGTTTTAGTGGCCTGCGCGCAGTTTGTGGTCTGCGGCGTACTGGGCTGCGCCGCTGCGGCCACACGCGAGGTGATCACCCTGGACGGTCTGGTCCACGGCCTGCCCACCATTCTGTACGCCGGGCTGCTCTCGGTGGGAGTGGCGTTTACCTTGCAGGTGGTGGCGCAGCGCTACACCCGGCCGGCGGACGCGGCCATCTTGCTAAGTTCGGAAGTGCTGTTTGCGGCAATCGCCGCCGCCCTGCTGCTAGGCGAGCGGCTTGACGCCGTTCAAATGGCCGGTGGCCTGCTGATCTTTGCCAGCATCGTCGCGGTGCAACTGGTGCCGATGTTCGGAGCGGCCACGCCGCAAACAACGCTGCCCGGCACACCCGCAGCTTGAGCCGTCCTGTTGGACGGCCTGACCCACGGGCCCGGGCAGTTAAAGTCTTTCGCAGCGCACCGGCCTTACGGCCGGCGCCATCAACCGCTTACGCTTAGTTGAACGAGTAGCGCGCCATCAGGTTCACGCGCGACAGGTCACCCTTGTCGCCGTCATAGGTAGTGCGCGTACCACCAATCAGCTCTGCGCCCAGATCGACATTCTTGATCGGGGTGTAGATAAAGTTCAGGTGCCATTGGTCAAGCTTCTTGTTGCCACCAGCCAAACTGGCATAGGCATCAATGGCGTCCCACTTGGACTCCACGTGGCCATAGGCAAAAGTAGCGCGCAGCTGTTCGCTAAAGATATTGGTCAAACCCACGACATAGCCACGCGATTTGTCGAGCAGCACCTCTGTACCTGCCGCATTGAGCGTGGGGTAGTTGGCACCGTACATGATGGCGTTGTCCGCGTCGCCATCTACTTCGGCATACTGCCCCATCAGTGTGAGTTCGCTAGAGAATTTGAACTGTCCTCCCAAGCCAAAGCCACTGCCAGCCTTGCTGATATCGCCCATGCGCTGCTCATGCGAGATCACACGTGCGTTCATGCCGCCCCAGTCGTAGGTCTTGCTTGCCACCAACACCAAATTGGGCCGTTGCGCGCCGTCAGACGGATTTTCCAGCGCTGCCTTGAAGCTCGCGCCATTGGGCAGGTTGTAGGTGTAGCGGATTTGCACCGGGCGCGAGAACGGCATGCCGATGGGGCCGTTAAAGTCAGCCGTTTCCGGGCCGTCGTCCAGATCCATAAACGTGGACCAGTTCTTGCCGACCATCCAGCCCGCATATTCACCATAGGCAAGGCGCACACGCAGACGGTCACGGTTGCACTCGCCACCGCAATAGGCATAGAAATCACCCTCGACCTGGGTATGAATCGGACCCACCGCTGTCGGTGTGGAGGTTTCAAAACCAAAGCGTGTGGTCTGCGCGGTCATGGCCGTCTTGCCTTCGGGTTTGCCCTCTTTCTTCAGTGGCTGCTCAGGCAGATTGGTAAACGTGTCGCCAGGTGCAGTAGCCTTGAAATCCTTGATCAAATTCGCTTCAGCGTAGCCATAGATACGCACCGAAGTTTCGCTATTGGGCATGCGGAAGCTGTTGGGGATGTCGCCGCCCACCACCGACTCCTTGACCTGGGCGGTGGCCTGGTCGCGGATGTCGGCAATTTCCTTGGCGCTGGCGGCCTTCATGGCCTGGATTTCCTGTTGCAGGGCTTT
>JBAXOZ010000348.1:0-2143 GCA_037132975.1 Comamonadaceae bacterium | reverse complement strand
GTGCCGGGTCAGGGCATGGTCACCATCGACACCAAGAGCAAGGCGGTGCAGCATATCTCGGGCGGCATCATCAAGGAGGTGCTGGTCAAGGAGGGGCAGCAGGTCAAGGAAGGGCAACTCCTGATCAAACTCGATGAGGCGGTGGCCAAAGCCAACTATGAGTCAAACCGGCAGCGTTATCTGGGCCTGCGCGCCATGCAGGCTCGGCTGCTGGCGGAGCAGCAGGGACTGGGCCAGATCAGCTGGCACCCGGATTTGCGTGAGGCCCTCACCGACCCGCAAATCCGCCAGATGACGCTGACACAGGAACAACTGTTTGGCTCGCGTCGCGCTGGTTTGCGTGCCGACCTTGCGTCGATCGACGAGAGCATTGCCGGCCAGGAAGGTCTGCTGCAGGCTTACACCTCCATGCTGGGCAATCGGCGCAACCAGCTCGCCCTGGTGACCGAAGAGCACAAGAACACCAGCAGCTTGGTTGCCGAAGGTTACGCACCGCGCAACCGCCAGTTGGAACTTGAGCGCATGCTGGCAGAGTCAAATTCTTCCATTGCCGAATTGCTTGGCAATACCACGCGTGCCCAACGCGCCATTGGCGAGCTGCGCCAGCGCGCTGTGGTACGCCAGCAGGAGTACCGCAAAGAGGTGGAGTCGCAGTTGTCTGAAGTGGACCGAGAGGTGCAGGCCGATGCCGAAAAATTCCGCGCTACCAAGGACGATCTGGCTCGTACCGAGATCAAGTCGCCGGCGGCAGGACAAGTCAATGGTTTGGTATTTCAAAGTGTCGGCGGTGTCATCGGCCCGGGACAAAAGCTGATGGACATTGTGCCGGCCAATCAGGCACTGCTGCTCGAAGCGCGGGTCTCGCCGCATCTGATTGATCGCGTCCACGCCGATCTGCCAGTGGATGTGCGCTTTTCTTCCTTTGCCAATTCACCGCAGTTGGTAGTTGAGGGCAAAGTGGCGTCGGTTTCGGCCGACCTGCTGGTGGACCAGCATACGGGTGCCGGGTACTTTTTGGCTCGCGTTGCGGTGACGCCCGAAGGCATGAAGAAGCTCGGCAAGCGACAGATGCAGGCGGGCATGCCGGTGGAAGTGATCTTCATTACCGGTGAGCGCTCCATGCTGACGTATTTGTTGCACCCGTTGACCAAGCGGATGGCCGCATCGATGAAAGAGGAGTGAAGCCCATGTTGCGTCATACTTTGAGCAGCGCCGTGCAGCGTCTGCCATTCAAGCCGCTGTTGCTGAGCAGCCTGTTGCTGTCGTTCTCAAGCATCGTGCCTGCAATGGATTTGTTGCAGGCCTACCAGGCGGCGCAGCAGCAGGATGCAACGATTCTGGCATCGCGTGCGGCGGCGCAAGCCGGCCGCGAGCGTCTGCCGCAGGCGCGCTCGCAGTTGTTGCCCAACGTTGCCATGAGTGTGGGGCGCAATCAAAATAATCTGGTCAATACAACGCCCAATTCCTTGGGGCAGGAGCAAACCAGTGAAACGCAATACCCCAGCCTGAACCGGACCCTGACGGTACGCCAACCCCTATTTCGGACCTACCTTTTAGCCCAGTATCAGCAGGCCCAGGCCCAGGTGCAGGACGCCGAGGCGACGCTGGCACAGGATGAACAGAACCTGGCCGTGCGCGTTGGCGGTGCTTATTTTGAAGCCATGCTGACACACGAGCAATTGGCCCTGGTGCTGGCCCAGCGCACGGCGTACACGACGCAACTCGACGCCGCACGCAAGGCTCTGGCAGCGGGCTCCGGTACGCGCACCGATGTGGACGATGCGCAGGCGCGCCTGGACATGAACGTGGCGCTCGAGATCGAGGCCCGGCAGAACGTGTCCTACACCTTGCGACAACTTGAAATGCTGGTGAATCAGCCGGTGGACAAACTGGCAACGCTCGATGTGGCCAAGCTGGAGTTGCTGGAGCCACAACCCAACGTGCTGCAGGACTGGATTGCCCGCGCCGAGACCAGCAGTCCGCAATTGCAGTCGCTGCGGGCGCAGGCCGAGGCGTCCCGGCAGGAAGTGAAGAAGGCCGGTTCAGGACATTACCCGACGCTGGACGCGGTGGCGCAGTGGTCACGCAGCGAAAGCGAAAACATCCTCAACGTGGCGTCGCGCTATACCAATGCGTCAGTGGG
>JBAXOZ010000347.1:0-2155 GCA_037132975.1 Comamonadaceae bacterium | reverse complement strand
TATGAAGCGTTCTATGCAAAAGGGTTTCACCCTGATCGAACTGATGATCGTCGTAGCCATCATCGGTATTTTGGCTGCCGTCGCTTTGCCGGCTTATCAGGATTACACCGTTAAGGCGAAGGTTTCTGAGGCAACGACAATTTCGTCAACAGCTCGGTCTGCTTTGGCACTTGCTTTTAATGAAGGCAATTTGAGCGCAACGACTGATAACGCTGCCTTGGGTATAGAAACTGCTGCAAACATTAAGGGCAAATATGTGACGTCCGTGACAGCTGCTGGCACGAGCGCAACTGCTGGAACTGTTACTGTGGTAATGCAAGCGACAGGTAGCGCGGATGTGGATACCAAAAACATCGTCTATACAATGACATGCGTTACTGGGGCTCAATGTACGTGGACGGTGGGTGGTGGAGTTGCAACCAAATTCTTGCCGAAGATTTAGTATCACCACACTCAATAATTCATTTAAAGCCCGCCAAGCGTTTGGCGGGCTTTTTTACGTGCGTCTCCGGTGGACTGTACTTGGTTCCAATAAAGCGTGGTCGTCGATTTCTCAGCTTTCAACGGCGTATTCTGTTGGTCTCCGTGCCGAGTTAATCCGAGGATCATTAACATGCACTGACGTGCTTGCTGTAGGGCACGCGCTGCATCAGAGAGTGATGCAGCCTGACTTCCGACATTGATTCAGATTTCTGCGCGAAAATGGTGAAAACTGATTATTTCAACTGAGCACAACCGCAGCAAAGCACCTGTGTCAGAAGTGCACCACCAAAATCGCCACGGCATGGTCCAGCGAAGCTGAGACACAATGCACCGATGCGTGCTCACACCTCACTTGCATTCCTTGCCCTGGCGCTGCCCTGGCTCAACCCCAAACCTACGGCCCGAGCTACTCCGTGGTTCAGTAATTGGCGCTGGCGTACTTGGCGCGCGCTGCATCAGGTAGCCGACCCGTCGGGATTCATGGGGTCAAATGTATTTTCCTTGGCCCACTGGTGGAACAGGTCGCGCAATTCGGTGGGCAGTTCCAGCACGAAGTCGATGTCCAGGGGATGGCTGTCGGCCAGGAAGTAGCGGCACGCGCTTAACAGCAAGTTGCCCTGGCGCAGGTCTTTAGGTTTTTTCAGTGCGTTGCGCTCCGGCTTTGCAGATAGCCAGAGCTTGTGCAGTGCCATCCACCGTGGGTCGGGCACATAGAGAGGGCAAGCGCGCTGCCGAAGCGTCGCCACCACGACCGACAGCGCTCGCCCCTTGAGCAGCCACTCCTGTTCAATCAAAGACACCATGGGTTCAAAAACTTCCGACTTTGGCAGTGGCGCCAGACTGGGTGCCATCAGGAGCTCGACCTCGTAGTTGTTCGAGTTGACGGCTTGGTAGGGTTTTTTGGGGTTCAACCGAAAAGTGGAGTCCACGCCTTGCAGCACCGCCATCAAGGAGTTGCGCTCCACGGGTGCCGCGGCTTTGCGGGTGAGCGACACTCCCGAGTCGCGACACCAAGCCAGGTCGAAGTCTTCGGTTTCCTCCACGCCGGTAGGAAACCGTGCATTGCACAACAACGAATAGGCGATGAACGCATTGGTGCCGACAACCATCAGGTCGTTGCGGAGCAGTTCTGCAACGTCAAGGGCCCGGAGTATTTCGGCCTGTCGGTCAGGGATGGACGGCAGCCGCAATGCGCGATACTGCGCGGCGCGGTCGCCAATCGACTTTTCAGCGTCCGCGATGCGTTTTTTGAGTTCCGATTTTTGCTGCGTGAATTCGGCGAGCCTGGCTTCGGTCGCGGTGTTTCTTGGGCCTACTGTTGTGCCGCAATCGGAAGAACTCTGCTTGATGGCTAGATAGTCGCCATTGGCCTTGGTCTGCCAATACATGCTTACCGGCGTTTTGGCGAGCTGCTGCCTCGCCTCTATCCACTGGTCGTAGGCCGCCTCCAGGTTGGCAGCTACTCGACCGGAATCTGGTGAAAACGGGGTGAAATCGGTGCGACTGTATGCCATAAGGCATTGATTATGAACGGTTTCCACCAGTTGTGCGCAAATTTGCTCGCAAATGGTGGAAAGCTAAAAGTGCCAATGCGGCGCGACCCTGGCAGAGCTGAGCCACAATGCACCGATGCGTGTTCACACCTCCATTGCTTTGCTGGCCCTGGCGCTGC
>JBAXOZ010000346.1:0-2166 GCA_037132975.1 Comamonadaceae bacterium | reverse complement strand
GTGCTCGGTCGCCGTGTTGTCACAACAGGTGCTGCGTTCGACCCCGCCGTTGGCGTCGAGCCGGTGGTAGTAGCCCGGCACGATGCGATCCAGCACCGACTTTTCCTGCTGACCTGAGGCTGCCATGTGGTTGTAGACAACATCCATACCGACACGCAGACCGGCGCGGTGCAGGGCCTGCACCATCTGGCGAAACTCCAGGACGCGCACGGCGCCGTCGGTCGCGTTGCTGGCATAACTACCTTCCGGCGCGTTGAAGTGGTAGGGGTCATAGCCCCAGTTGAAACAGTCGCTGCCAGCACCCGCCATCACGCTGGCCTGCTGGGATTCGCTGTCAGGGCCCGCCTGCGCCGGCGTCGGTGTGAGGCAGTCATGCTCGGCAATGGTGGCGAAATCAAACACCGGCAACAGATGCACCTCGGTCAGACCCGCTGCCGACAGCGCTTTCAGGTGCTGCATGCCGTTCGAACGGCCTTCGGTGAACGCAAGGTACTTGCCGCGTCGCGCGCTGCTGACGGAAGGGTCGTTGATGGAGAAATCGCGCACATGCAACTCGTACACCACCATGTCGGTCTGCGCCTGCACCCTGGCTGGCGCGCTCACGGACTCCCAAGCCTCAGGCTTGAGCTCAGGGCGGTCCAGATCCGCGACGTAGCTGCGCTTTGAATCGCTGGTCAGGCTGATGGAATAGGGATCGGTCACCCGGTTGCGCACGATGCCGACGCCGGGCACAAAAACATCGACCAGATAGCGGTAGTACTGGCCGCTCAAATCGCCGCGGGGACGCGCCGACCAGACGCCGCTGCGGCGCTCCACTTGCATAGGCTCCAGCGCCAAGGCTGCTGCCGCACCGGTGGCGTAGCGACACAGCCAGACGCGCTGTGCGGTCGGTGCCCAGAGCTTGAATACGGTCTGATCGCGCCGGATACTGACGCCCAGATCATTCACGTCTTGCGCACTGGCATACAGATCGTCCAGGGCACCGGCAACTTGCAGCGCAGTGGCCTGAAGCACCCGCCCCGCGCCATCTTCCTGCACCAGCAGCACTTGTTGTGTCAGCAAATCCTTGAGCCTCGTGCGGTCGCGCGGGCGAACTCCCAGCAACACGCCGGGCGCGACAAACTTGAAGCGCGCCGCCACTGCGGCCGGCAAAACACCTTGCAGCATTTCCAGGTCCAGGAAGCCATCAGCGCCCTTGACGATACCGCCGATGCTGGCGACTGCCTGCGCCCGGGTCGAGTAGTAGAGCTTGAAACGCCCAGCCGTCTCGATCGCCGGCCACTGGACGATCTGGCTGGTCAGCCAATGGGCGCGCGCCGGCAACTTGGTGTTGTCGGGCACCGCCTGCAACACGGTTTGAAACTCGGGCCGGTTGCAATCCTGCAAAGTTGCTCCGGCGCCCGCCCAAACAGCGCTGACGCTGAGGCCGAGCGTGACCAGCCAGCAAGCGGGGTTGACACAGCTCCAACCCAACTGCAAGTGTTTCATGTCCATGCTCCCAATTCTTGACGACATCGCAGTGCGCTAGTTGCGGCCCAGGCTCAGTACGCGACGTCGGGTCGCTCTGGCTGCAGGGACCCAGCCATGACCAAACCAGCGCGCCGCCATGGCAAGACCGCGCAACCATTCGTCAGCGCTGTAGGCAATCCAGACGCCCAGCAAACCCAGTTTGAAATGTACGCCCAGCAGCCAGGATCCGCCAGCCATCACGAACAACATCGATGCTGCGCCGGCAGCCACCGGAAAGCGTGCGTCCCCGGTGGCACGCAAGGCATTGATGATCACAATATTGCAGGTGCGCCCTGGCTCCAGCAACACGGTCAGCCAGAGCAGGGTGGTGGCGCTGGCAATGATCTGGGGGTCGTTCGTGAACAGGGTCAGGGTCCAGGGCGCGGTCAGCGCCACCAGTAGCGCCATGCTGATAGCCACCAGCAAACCCCACAACAGACTCTTGCGCAAGAGGCGATGCGCTTCCTGCAAATGACCCGCGCCAATCAGGTGTCCGATCAGAATTTCACTGGCAAAGCCAAGCGACACACTGAACAGCACCACCACATTCATCAGTTGGAAGGCGTAGGTCTGGGTTGCCAATGCCGTTGAGCCCAGACCCGCCACCACCGTCACCGACACCAGCATGGCAAGCCGGTAGGCCACGTTCTCGGCCGC
>JBAXOZ010000345.1:0-2174 GCA_037132975.1 Comamonadaceae bacterium | reverse complement strand
TGGGGCGGATATGGACTTCGGGCTGAAACGGCATTTGCGCCAGCACCGTCATCTTCTCTTCAAGCTCCTGTGCCGACACCGGCAGACCCTGCCAATAGACCACGCTGGCCTCGTCGATGTCGATCTGCACTTTCTCAGGCTTGATGTTGTTGGCCGGGGGCGCGCCCACCGGCATGTCCAGGTTCACGGCGTGAAGCTGGATGGGAATGGTGATGATGAGCATCACCAAGAGCACCAGCATCACGTCGATCAGTGGCGTGGTGTTGATGTCCATGAGCACTTCGGGTTCACCCGAGCTGCTTCCAGAGCCTACGTTCATTGACATATTCAGCCTCCCAAGGGTGGAGGTTCGGTGATAAAGGCCACCTTGACAATGCCCGCCCTCTGGCAGGCATACAGGATCTTGCCCACGCCTTCGTACTTGGCGGTCATGTCGCCGCGGATTTGCACCTCGGGCTGGGGCTTGGCGGTGGAGACCTTCTTGAGCTTGGTGACCAGTTCTTCAACGTTGCTGATTTTCTTGTCGTACCAGTAGACGTTGTTGGCCGTGTCCACCGAAATGATCACATTCTCGGGCTTGGTTTCACGGATTTCGACCCGCTCCTTGGGCAGGGTGACGGGAATCGAGGTGGTGACCACCGGAATGGTGATCAGGAAGATGATCAGCATCACCAGCATCACGTCCACCAGGGGCGTGGTGTTGATGGCTGCGATGACGGCGTCTTCTTCGCCGTCTGCACTACCGACATTCATGGACATGAGCGGTTCCTTCTGCGCAAGCTGCGCAATGCGTTTAGCTCTTGGCCACGGTTCCCAGCAGTACGGCGTGCAAGTCGCTGCCAAAGCCGCGGACGTCGTCCATCACGGCCTTGTTTCGGCTCACCAGGTAGTTGTAGGCCAGCACAGCGGGCACGGCCACAGCCAGACCGATGGCGGTCATGATCAGCGCTTCGCCCACGGGGCCGGCGACTTTGTCAATCGAAGCCTGGCCCGAAATGCCGATGGCGGTGAGCGCGTGGTAGATACCCCAGACAGTGCCGAACAGGCCGACAAAGGGGGAGATCGAGCCGACGGTGGCCAGGAACGACAGGCCGCCTTGCATTTCGCGGTTGACGCGGTCGACCGAGCGCTGGATGCTCATCGCAATCCAGTCATTGAGGGGAATGTGGCCCATCAGGCCGCCGTGCTTCTTGGTGGCTTCCAGGCCCGATGCGGCAATGAACTGGTAAGGGCTGTCTTTGTCGAGCGCTGCGGCGCCTTGCTCGACGCTGCCAGCGGCCCAGAACTTGTTGGCTGCGGCGCGTGCCTGCGTGGCCATCTTGCGTTGCTCCAGCATCTTGACCGCCAGGATGTACCAACTGCCCATGCTCATGATGGCGAGAATGAGGAGAACCGATTTGGCCACGACGTCCGATGTGGCCCACAGCGCGCCAATGCCGTAGGGGTTTTCTGCGGCGGCTGGTGCGGCGGGAGCAGCAGCCACGGCAGCGGCAGCGCTTGGCTCAGGGGCGGCAGTTTGTGCCATGGCGGGGGCGGTGAGGCCCAGCGCCAAAATCAATCCCAAGCCCAAGGCGCAGGCAAACGTTCTCAACTTCATGGTCACGATGTATTCCTTATAAAATCCAACGCACGTATTCTGCCCGTGGATTGGGGTGCGGCGCTGGTTAACTAGCAAAGTACTGATATTTAACTAGCAAAAACGACCAAATTAACGGCAATGCCGGACGCGATTGTAGTGAGGTTCTGTGGAACTCTTGCGCCGAGGTTGCCAATAGCGCTTTAACACATTGTCCCTGCTTTTCCAAACACTGGCGGGCAGCGTCTTTGATTTCGACCCTGCACAGCCCTTTTCCGTTGCCGAAAGTTCCGCTCCATGTCCATCTGGAAACAACCGCTTTCAATTGAGGTTCTGACCACCGCCAGCGCCAACACCGCCAGTGAATACCTGGGCATTGAGTTCACGGAAGTAGGCCCCGACTATCTTGTGGGGCGCGTTCCCGTGGACGCGCGCACGCGCCAGCCCTATGGCCTGTTGCACGGTGGCGTGAGCGTGGTGCTGGCCGAAACGTTGGCCTCGTGCGGTGCAGCCTTTGCCTGCCCGCCGGGGTGGAAAACAGTAGGCCTGGACATCAACGCCAACCATCTGCGCGGCACCACCCAAGGCTGGGTCACCG
>JBAXOZ010000344.1:0-2191 GCA_037132975.1 Comamonadaceae bacterium | reverse complement strand
GGTCTGCCACTTCCAGCGCCTCTTCCTGATCGTGCGTCACGAAGATGCTGGTCACGTGCAGGTCGTCGTGCAGGCGGCGCAGCCAGCGGCGCAGCTCTTTGCGTACCTTGGCGTCGAGCGCGCCAAAGGGTTCGTCCAGCAACAGCACTTTAGGCTCTACCGCGAGCGCGCGTGCCAGGGCAATGCGTTGGCGCTGACCACCAGAGAGCTGTGCCGGGTAACGGTCTGCCAGCCAGTCGAGTTGCACCAGACCGAGCAGGTCGTGAACCTTCTCTTTGATCTTGCTGTCGCTGGGGCGGCTGCCACGCGGCTTCATGCGCAGACCAAAGGCCACGTTGTCAAACACGCTCATGTGGCGAAACAGCGCGTAGTGCTGAAAGACGAAGCCGACGTTGCGCTCGCGCACATGCACGTCGGTCGTGTCCTCGCCGCTGAACAGGATGCTGCCACTGTCGGCAGTTTCCAGCCCGGCAATGATGCGCAGCAGCGTGGTCTTGCCGCAGCCCGAGGGCCCGAGCAGCGCGACCAGTTCGCCCGAGTTGATGTCCAGTGACACATCACGCAGGGCGTGAAAATTGCCAAAAGCTTTGCTGACGTTGCGGATTTCGATGCTCATGCTTTGTGAATCAATGGGGGTTTTCAGGAGGTAACAGGGCGGCGGCCTTCTGCTCGCGTTCGAACTGCCACTCGACGACCGACTTGATGACCAGGGTCAGCAGTGCCAGCAGCGCCAGCAGCGAGGCCACGGCAAAGGCCGCGACCGACTGGTATTCGTTGTACAGAATCTCCACATGCAGCGGCATGGTGTTCGTCTGGCCCCGGATGTGGCCGGATACCACCGACACCGCACCAAACTCGCCCATGGCGCGTGCGTTGCACAGAATCACGCCGTACACCAGACCCCACTTGATGTTGGGCAGCGTCACATGCCAGAAAGTCTGCCAGCCACTGGCGCCCAGCACCATCGCTGCCTGTTCTTCCTCGGTGCCCTGCGACTGCATCAAGGGAATCAGCTCGCGCGCGATGAAGGGGAAGGTGACGAAGACGGTGGCCAGCACGATGCCCGGTACCGCGAAGACGATTTTGATGTCGTGCGCCTGCAGCCAGGGGCCAATCCAGCCGTGGGCGCCGAACAGCAGAACATAAACCAGACCCGCCACCACTGGCGAGACGGAGAACGGCAGGTCCACCAGCGTCGTCAGGAAGGCCTTGCCGCGAAATTCAAACTTGGCGATGGACCAGGCAGCAGCCACGCCAAACACCAGATTCAGGGGTACCACGATGGCGGCGGTGACGATGGTCAGGCGGATTGCAGTCCAGGCGTCAGGCTCCTTCAGTGCCTCCAGGTAGGCGCCCAGCCCCTTGCGCAGCGCCTCTGTGAACACGGCGGCCAGCGGCAGGATAAGGAACAGAAAGATGAAGCCCAGGGCGATCGAAATCAGCGTCCAGCGTACCCACACCGGCTCTGTGGTACCGGCCTGAGTTCGGCGTACCGCTTGCGCGTTGGTCATGACGCGGCCCCCGAGCGCCGGCGTTGCCAGGCTTGCAGTGCGTTGATCACCAGCAGCAGGATGAACGATATGCCCAGCATCACGACGGCCACCGCCGTGGCGCCGGCATAGTCGTACTGTTCCAGCTTGCCAATGATGATCAGCGGCGTGATTTCGGAAATCATGGGCATGTTGCCGGCGATGAAAATGACCGAACCGTACTCGCCGATGGCACGCGCAAAGGCCATGGCAAAACCGGTCAGCAGTGCTGGCGCGATGGTTGGGAAGATGACGTAGCGAAAGGTCTGCCAGCGTGTCGCACCCAGGCAGGTGGCGGCTTCTTCCAGTTCCTTCTCGGCATCTTCCAGCACCGGTTGCACGGTGCGCACGACAAACGGCAAACCGATAAAGATCAAGGCAATCACGATGCCATTGCGGTTGAAGGCCAGTTTGATGCCCTGCGGTTCCAGCAGTTGGCCAACCCAGCCATTGCCCGCCAACAGGGCGGTCAGGGCAATGCCGGCCACGGCCGTGGGCAGCGCAAACGGCAAATCGACCAAGGCGTCGATGATCTTCTTACCCGGAAACGAGTAGCGCACCAGCACCCAGGCCACCAGCAGGCCGAAGAAGACATTGACCACGGCCGCAATGAAGGAGGCACCAAAAGTCAGCTGGTACGAGGCCAGCACGCGCGGGCTGGC
>JBAXOZ010000343.1:0-2191 GCA_037132975.1 Comamonadaceae bacterium | reverse complement strand
CCGAAGGCCGCAAGACCCGCCCGGACCTGAAGGTGGGCATCTGCGGCGAACACGGTGGCCACCCCGGCTCGATCGAGTTCTGCCACAGCATCGGGCTGAGCTACGTTTCATGCTCCGGCCCACGCGTACCCATCGCCCGCCTCGCAGCGGCGCAGGCGCAGCTCAAGGAACAGGGGCATTAACTTTCACACCCAGGCACTTCGGGACTCAGGACGGCGTGGCACCCAGCGCCGTTCGTGTCCCCCGGCCTGCGGCCTCCTCCTGAACCTCAGCGCGCTGAGCGCCACGCCGTCCTGAGTCAGCCAGCTTGGTCTGATGCATCCTGTGGGCGCTTGCCTGCAAGCGATTGGCTGGGCACCCCATCGCCAGCAGGTTGGCTCATAGGGGCTGATTGCAGTCATTGAAAAGCTATGATTCAAATCATGGAGGAACAAAGAATGACTTCAAGAAATCCACTAAACGAGACTAGGGTCGCAGTGCTTGTCGATTGTGACAATACGCGGCCAGAAATCCTTGAGCATGCGCTAAGGGTAGTTGCCCAGTTTGGTCGTGTTGTAGTTCGGCGCGGGTACGGGAATCACACAACCTTGGCAAATAGATGGCAAGAGGCACTTGTGCGATTAGCATTCACACCTTGCTTGCAGTACCAATATGCACCAGGGAAGAATACAGCGGATATTGCGCTTGCTTTGGACGCAATAGAAGCAATGTTTGATGGTCGGGCAGACAACTTCTGCATTGTGACGAGCGACTCGGATTTTGCCTACCTTTGCCGTAAGCTGAGAGAACGAGGTGCCACAGTTTGCATCGTTGGTGAGTCGAAAACACCAGATGCATTGCGAAATGCCAGTGACCAATTCTTTGAGTGGGTGCCACCAGAAGATGCGCCGCACCCAATTTCTATCCCCCCCGCCGATATTGTTTCATCAAGAGTTGATGAATCAAGATTCAACGAGCAAAAGCCCGTGGTGAAACGCAGACCAAAATTTGTCATCGAAGCTGTGTCTCTAATGACTAGCGATACGTCCGAGGGCAAAGTCAGCCTTGGTGCTTTGGGGCAATATTTGAAGCGAACAGACCCCGGATTCTCTCCGACGACGTACGGACACTCTGGTTTACTGGATATGGTCAAGACATACGACTTCTTGAGGCTTAAACAAGAAGATGGTAGTCATTGGACTGTTGCCCTTGCCCCGATTATTGACTCAGCCGAAGTCAAAGACTGACAAACTTCGAGGGACCGCAATCGCTGCAATTCTGCCGTTCGCACAGGCGCTTGCCTATCCCCCGAACGGGTGAATTTCGTCACTGGCTGCGCGCGGCTCTCCCGAAAACCAGCAAGGTAATTTGCAGACATACCAACAATGTTGGCCGCCGAGGGCAGTGGGGTGGATGGCGTAGCGTGGACTTGGGGTTTTGCCAAGTAGGGAAGGAGTAGAGGGCGCAGCCCTCTGCGGGTGACCTGAGCGCAGCCGTCTACCCCGGTGCCCTCGGCCAGCAATTCAGAAGGTTTCCCAATCGTCCGTGCCGCTGTTGCTGGCGGGTGGTGCCTTGGGCGCGGCGGGGGAGATGGACGGCGCAGCGAGCGCCACCTTCTTGTTCGGCAAGGCAGGTGCAACGCGTTTGGCCGGTGCCTTGTTGTGCAGGGTGGGCGCGCGCGCTGCGGCCAGGGGACGCGGCTGCGGGGTGGGGGCGGGGCGCTGGATGGGCTTGGGCTGATCCGTTTCGCTGAGTTTGAACACTGCCACGGCGCGCACCAGTTCGTCGGCCTGGCTTTTGAGGCTGCTGGCGGCGGCGGCCATTTGTTCCACCAGGGCGGCATTCTGCTGGGTGGCCTGGTCGATGTGGCTGATGGCCTCGCCCACCTGGGATACGCCAGCCGCCTGCTCGTTGCTGGCAGCGCTGATCTCGCCAACGATGTCGGTCACGCGCTGGATGCTGGTGACCACTTCGGTCATGGTGGCACCGGCCTGGTCGACCAGGCTGGTGCCAAATTCCACGCGTTCGACGCTGGCGTTGATCAAGGTTTTGATCTCTTTGGCCGCTTGGGCCGAGCGGCCCGCCAGCGCACGCACTTCGGTGGCCACCACCGCAAATCCGCGCCCCTGTTCTCCCGCGCGCGCGGCCTCCACCGCAGCGTTCAGGGCCAGGATGTTGGTCTGAAACGCAATGCCGTCGATCACGCTGATGA
>JBAXOZ010000342.1:0-2217 GCA_037132975.1 Comamonadaceae bacterium | reverse complement strand
GTGCTGCTGAATGCGTCTGCCGCCAGGTTCTGGGTTTGCGTGTCCAGCGGTATCAGGTTGTTGGCGGAGATCCGCCCCGACACGGTGCGGCTGAAGAACCACTGCGCAAAGACGTCGATGCTGCGACTGCGCGACAGCTCAATCGACAGCGTGTCACTCTGCTGCGTGGTGTAGCCCGGCGTGAACGCCAGCGTGGCGCCGGTGTTCAGGGGGAGGCCGATGAAGCGGTAGTCAAAGCCCACATTGCCGGACCAGGGTTGCTGGCCGACCAGGCGGTTGTTGGGGCCGGGCAGCGCATCGACACTGGACTGGTAGAGGTTGAGGCTGCTGCGCAGGTTCAGCGGCGTGCGCGCTTCAAACAGCGATGGCATCAGCTCGCCGGCGCGCCCCTTGATTTCAAGCTCCAGACCGCCGGTGCGGGCGTGTGAAAAATTCATCGGCTGCGCAACCCAGCGCGGCACGCTGGCCCAACTCACGCTTTGCAGCGTGGTCACGTTGCGCACCAGATTCTTGACGTCGCGGAAGAAGAAGCCGACGCTGATGATGCCGCCGCTGGGCAGGTATTTTTCATAAGCCATGTCGAGCCCGGCCGCCAGCTCCGGCAGCAGATTGGCATTGCCCGTGCGGTCCGGCGAGAGTTCGGTGTTGGGCTGGGATGTGTCCGTGAACAGCGAACTGAGCGAGGGACGGGCCACCAGTTGACCCAATCCCGCTGCCTTGTAGCTGCGCGTGATGCTGGCACGCACCATGTCGCGCCCGGCCGGGTCGAACTTGTAATTGAGATGCCACATCGGGGTGACCACCGTGCTGGTGTTGGACACCGCCGCAGCAAGGCCCTCGCTCGTAGTCTGGATGCGCTCACCACGTAGCCCGAGGTAGGTGGACCACTGCTTGGTGATTTCCCACTCGTCCTGCACAAAGAGTGCCTGGCGCGCAATGCGGGCCGAGAAAGGCTGACCCTCGAAGTCCACCAACTGCGGCACGCCGAGTTCCGTGACGTTGCGTTTTTCATCACGCTGGCGCCACTCCAGGTCCCATCCCGTGGTCAGGCTGTGAACATCGTTGAGCAGTCGCGTGTAGTTGCCGGCCTGGGTCAGGCCGACTTCGCCGCTGTCACCCACGCTGCGGCGTTGCGGATTGCCCAGGCGAAAAGTCTGCGTGTCGAAAGTACCTTTGGATGCCTGCAGACCGCCCTTGAGCTCGAGACGCGAGGCGGCGCTCAGGTGATTCACCCATTGCAGATTGCTGCGCGCACTCTGCCAACTGCCCAGTGATTCGCTGTCGTCGTCCAGGCTGGGTGCGCCGCTGATGAACTGGCTGGCGACGGTGTTTCGGCTTTTCCATTCCCCGTAATGCAGGAAGTTCTGCCAGGTCAGGCTCTGGTCGTCGCTGATCTTCCAGCTCAGACGCGGACCCATATTGAAACCGTGACCAGAATAGACGTTATCGCTGGCCTGAATGGACTGCGAAGGCTTGCCGTCGGTGCCGGTTTGCTGTCTGTCGGTGATGGTCTGTCCCAGGCCGCGCCACTCAAACACTGACAAGGGCAAGGACAGCGATTTGTTATCCCATTTCTCTCCGAAAGTGAAGGTGCCCGACAGCGTGGGGCGATCCGCGTTGTAACCCAGCCCCACGCGCAGATCGCGCTGCGATACCTTGGGTGCTTCTTTGAGGATGATATTGATGGCGCCAGCAACGGCCTGTGCGCTTTGGTCCGCGGTAGCTCCTTTGGTGATCTCGATGCGTTCGACCTGTGCCGGGTCCAGTTGGTCCAGTGCAAATCCGGGCGGCGCCGGGTCGCCATTGACCAGCATCAGTGTGTAACCCGAACCCAGGCCTCGCATGCGCGGTGCGTTGCCCTGCATGCTGACGCCGGGCAGCCGCTTGAGTACCTCGGCCACATTGGTATCGCCGTATTTGTCGATTTCTTCGCGGCCGTAGATCTGCTTGGCAACCTGGGCGCGCCGGCGCAGGTCGTTGTCGTAGGGTTGCTTGCCGATGATTTCGACGCGGTCCAGGCGGGATCCGGCGGGACGGGTGCCGGTATCGCCGGCGCCGGGTGGTGCCTCTTGGGCAATGGCAGACGGTGCAGTCCAGACGGACAGTGCGGCAACCAGGGAGGAGCCTAGAAGGAGGGTGATTCTTGACATGGGATAAACGTTGGTCGGCCCAATGGCCGCCGGTCTGAGTTGCCGCTGATCATAATGGCAGGCCCGC
>JBAXOZ010000341.1:0-2220 GCA_037132975.1 Comamonadaceae bacterium | reverse complement strand
CGTGGGGGTCGGCCGCCGCGCCGGGCAGCCCCAAGCAAGGCCAGCCCCCTCGGGGCTGAGCCCCGCAGCTCCCAGCCTGCCTGCGCAGGCTGGGACGGGGCGAAGAGCCGTTGCCTGTGGCAACGGCACGTCCAGCGCAGTACGTGCGGCATCGGCTCGTGCCGATCCCGGGGCAGTGACAAGCGTGGGGGCCCGCATGCCTACATTTTGAAGTGTTCGCCGAGATAGACGCGCCGCACTTCGGCGTCGTTCACGATCTCGGAGGGGGTGCCTTGCGCCAGCACGCTGCCATCGCTGATGATGTAGGCGTGGTCGCAAATGCCCAGTGTCTCGCGCACGTTGTGATCGGTGATCAAGACCCCGATGCCGCGCTGCTTGAGGAAACTGATGATGCGCTGAATTTCGATCACCGCAATCGGATCAATGCCGGCAAAGGGTTCGTCAAGCAGGATGAAACGCGGCTGCGTGGCCAGCGCGCGTGCGATCTCGACGCGCCGGCGTTCACCGCCCGACAAGGCCAGTGCTGGCGTCTGGCGCAGGTGCTCGACGCGCAGGTCCTGCAACAAACCGGTCAGACGCTTCTCGATCTCGGCCTTGCTCAAAGGCTGTCCGGTCTCGTCGCGCTGCAACTCCAGCACAGCGCGCACATTCTCTTCCACATTGAGTTTGCGAAAGATCGATGCTTCCTGCGGCAGGTAACTCAGCCCCAGGCGCGCGCGGCGGTGGATCGGCATGTGGGCGATCGACTGGCCGTCAATCGTGATGTCGCCGGCACTGGCCTGCACCAGGCCGACAATCATGTAAAAAGAGGTGGTCTTGCCGGCGCCGTTGGGCCCCAGCAAGCCAACCACTTCACCCTTGCACACCGTCAATGAAACATCCTTGACGGCCTTGCGGCTACCGTAGAACTTCTGCAAGTGGCTGACTTCCAGACGACTCTCACAAAGACCGCCATCAGCGCGCGGTGGCGCCTCGTCGGGCAGAGGGCCGGACGTCACTTCTTTTCCCCGCCCAGCGTGATGCTTTGGCGCAGCGCCGGCGTGGAAGGTGCACTGGTCGCTGGCCCGCTGGCCGCCTGCGGCTTGGGTATCAACATGGCCCGGATACGCCCGCCCGGCGCCGGGCTGGCGCCGGTTTTGGGCTGGGCACCGTCGATGCTGAACATATCCGTTGTGTTGTTGTAGACGATGACATCGCCGGTAAATTCATCGGCCAGCGTGGCGCCGCGGTAGCGCCGCAACAGCGCCTTGCTGCTGATCCTGGCGGTATCGGCGCGGCCGTCGTACTCGATCAACTCGCCTTCGCCTTCAAAATACTCATCCAGGCCTTCGCGCTTTTGCCGAAAAAAGGCCAGCTTGCCTGGCTCGGCGCTGATCAGACCAAACTGGTAGCCCTGGGCGTCCTGGCGCACGTCGATTTTGGCGGCACGGATCAGAATCGTGCCCTTGGTCAATACCACCCGACCGCTGAAAACGCTGGTCTGCTTCAGATCGTCGTAACGCAGGGCGTCGGCCTCGACGTTCATGGGCTTGTCGCGGTCGGCTTTTTCAGCACAGGCGAAGCCAGCGCCAAGGACCAGGGCAAGCAGCAGACAGAGGCGGGAAATGGGTAGCTTCATAAAGGCACGAATCTTGCAAGAAGACCTTGCCTTTGGATTGTAGCGAGCGCGCAGCGCTTATTTGCCGTTGCGGATCCCCACCACCAGATGGTCCACCACCTGCAAGGCACGCTCCAAGCTCTTGGCCATCGACCCGTCGGTCCAATAGCGACCCGCCACACCCAGGGCCGGTACGCCATCGATCTTGTAGGCGTTCTGCAACTGGTTGGCGCGACTGGCCTTGGTGGCCACTGAAAAAGAGTTGTACTGCTCCAGGAACTTGGTCTTGTCGACGCCCTGTTTGGCAACCCAGTCGGCAATCGCATCACCCTTGTTCAGTTCTTTCTTTTCCACATGAATGGCAGCAAACACCTTGGCATGCAGTTTGTCCACCAGGCCCATGGCTTCCAGCGCGTAATACAGGCGTTGCTGCGGCGCGAAATCATCCCTGAATGCGATCGGCACGCGCCGCACCGCAACATCTTTTGGGACCTTCTTGCTCCAGGCGTCGAAAGCCGGTTCAAAGGCGTGGCAATGCGGACAGTTGTACCAGAAGAACTCGACCACCTCGATCTTGCCGGCGGGCGCTTCGACCAGAACCCGCTTGTCCAGCACCAGGTAGT
>JBAXOZ010000340.1:0-2230 GCA_037132975.1 Comamonadaceae bacterium | reverse complement strand
TGGATGGTTGCGAAGACGATCCCGCCAGATGGCCGGTTGGCAAGTTTTGCGCGCAAGTCTTGGCGGGTGTTGGCCTGCACCGGCTGCTCACGCAACAAGTCCTGCGCCAGGGAAAACACGCCGAACAACTGACCGTCGAGGTCATTGCGGTCGGTGATGACAACGATGGTCGGGTTCTCCATCGCCGCTTCCTGCATTACGCGCGCAGCAAAGCAGGTCATGGTGATGCTCTTGCCGCTGCCCTGCGTGTGCCAGACAACGCCGCCCTTATGAGTGCCACCTGGGCGCGATGCCGCGATGACCTGAACGATGGCAAGCCGCACCGCATGGAACTGGTGGTAGCCAGCGATCTTCTTGATGATGCCGCCGTCATCTTCAAACAGCACGAAGTAGCGCAGGTAGTCCAGCAGGTACGCTGGGGCCAGCACGCCCCCGATCAGAGTTTCCAACTCATTGAACTGACCCAGCGGGTCGAGCGCCACACCGTCGATGGTGCGCCACTGCATGAAACGCTCGGCGTTGCTGGACAGTGCGCCTAGACGCGCCTCGCTGCCGTCCGAGATAACCAGCAACTCGTTGTACTGGAATGCATCAGGGATTTGCTCTTTGTAGGTTTGAATCTGATCGAATGCTTTCCAGATGTCAGCCGCCTCGTCAGCCGGGTTCTTGAGTTCCAGCAGCACCAGCGGCAGGCCGTTGACGAACAGGATGATGTCGGGACGGCGGGTGTGGTGCGGCCCCTTGATCGAGAACTGGTTGACGGCCAGCCAGTCGTTGCGCTCGGGTGTGGCCCAGTCGATCAGACGAACATAGTCGCCGCGAGTCTCGCCGTCCTTCTGGTACTGCACCGGCACCCCGGCGACCAGCAATCGGTGGAACTGCCGGTTGGCCGAGAGCAATGCAGGGTGCCCCAGGTCAAGCACCTGCTTGAGAGCGTCTTCACGGGCGGCAGTGGGGATGCCAGGGTTGAGTTTGAGGATGGCTTCACGCAGTCGAAACGGCAGCAGCACCTGTCGATACTCGCCGCGCTCAGGCGCATCGCCGTCGGGTGCGATGTCCGGCCCGAACAGAGTCGCATAGCCAGCCTCGGCAAGCCAGCCCAGTGCTTCCTGTTCAAGTTGGTCTTCGGTCATGACACCACTAGACCTTTGCCCTGCAAGACGGCGGTCAAGGCCAGATTCACATAGTAGTTGGCACGGCCAATTCTTTGCTTATGAACAAATCCGCCCTCGGTCAAGGCATCAAGGTATTTGGCGGCGGTGATGCGCGACACACCCAAGTCGCGCTGCACAAATTCGATTTTGGTGTAGGGGTGCATGAACAGGTTGTTGATCAAATCCTGGCTGTAAAACTTGAAGCCCGCGCGAATGCGTTGCTTGTAGTCAAACAGTGCGGTCTTTATGGCTTGCACGGTAGTAATGGTCTGCCCGGCAGTCTGCTCCACCGCTTCCAGCAGATACAGCACCCAGTCTTCCCAGGTGTCTTCATCGCGCACGGTTTGCAGCAGGCGGTAGTAGTCTGCCTTGTGGCGCACGATGTATTGGCTCAGGTAGAGCACCGGAATGTCGAGCAAGCCTTCTTTTACCAGGTACAACACGTTCACAATGCGCCCAGTGCGGCCATTGCCATCGTAGAACGGGTGGATGCTCTCAAACTGGTGGTGAATCAGCGCCATCTTGATCAATGGATCTGCCTCAAACAGATCAGGTTCGTTGATGAACCGCTCCAACCCGCTCATCAGCGCCACGATTTCCGCTGGGTCTTGCGGCGGGGTGTAGATGGTCTGGCCGCCGCCATCTTTAAGCGCCGTACCCGGCAACTTGCGAAAGCCCGCGTTGTTGCGCTCTAACTCGCCCTGAATCTCGATGATGTGGTTGCAGGTGAGCAGGCCACTGCCGCGCACCTGTGCAAACCCGACCCGCAATGCCTGACGATAGCGCAGCACCTCTTTGGCAGCAGGGTTGGCAAACGACTCGGGCAGCACATCGTGCTTGAACAACTCATCATGGGTGGTGACGATGTTTTCGATCTCGGAACTGTCCTTGGCCTCTTGCAGCGCCAGTGTGTTGATCAGAATGCCCTGGTTGGGAATGGAGGCCGCAATGCCCTTGAGTTCCGCCAGCGCGCGGCTGCTAGTAGCCAACTTTTTGAGGATGGCAGGCGTCTCAAACCGGATGGGGTTGAGTTGTTCAAGCGGCGTGAGTGCGGGCATGAGTGAGCCTGGATGGGG
>JBAXOZ010000339.1:0-2262 GCA_037132975.1 Comamonadaceae bacterium | reverse complement strand
GCACAAAGGGAACACCGCGCATATAGCTGGCAGCGGCAAAGCCGGTCATGTCGCCGACCACGCCGCCGCCCAGGGCAAACAGCACGGTCTTGCGGTCGCAACCGTGCGACAGCAACGCATCAAAAATCAGGTTCAGCGTCTGCCAGGTCTTGTATTCCTCGCCATCGGGCAACGTGACCACATGCACGGCCTTGAACTGCGCCGCCAGGGCATCGTGCAAGGCCTGGGCATACAGCGGCCCGACGGTGGTGTTGGTGACGATCAGCGCGCCCGCGCCCTTGGGCACGGCGGCAAACGTTGCCGCTTGCGCCAGCAGCGCCGGGGCAATCAGGATGGGGTAGCTGCGCTCGCCCAGGTCGATGGAAACGCGGCTGCTAATAGGTGTTTGCATAGCGCCATAGTTTAGGGGATGGAGCAGCGGCGCAGGCCACCAGCGCGCGCCACCACGCTATTGCACCGCGCGGCCAAGCTCAAGCTGCATCATCACCATGTTGACCAGGGTGGGCACCGAAGGCCGACCGGTTTCGATGATGAAGTGGGCGGTCTCGCGGTAGAGCGGGTCGCGCGCCGCGTGCAGCTCGCGCAGGCGCGTCAGCGGGTCGGCCACCTGCAGCAAGGGCCGGTTGACGTCATGGCGCAAACGGCGAAACAACTCGTCGGGGTTGGATTTGAGGTACACCACCTGCCCGCGTTCGCGCAGGTGCAGCCGGTTGTTGGGGCGCAGCACCGAGCCGCCACCGGTGGAGAGCACGCCACCGTCTTGCTGGGTCAGCTCATCGATCACCGCTTCTTCAACGTCGCGAAACCGGTCCTCGCCTTCACGCTCGAAGTATTCGCGGATGGAGCAGCCCAGGCGCTCTTCAATCACGTGGTCGGAATCGACAAAAGCACGCCCCAACCGTCGGGCGAGCTGTCGCCCGACAGTCGATTTACCGGAGCCTGGGAGGCCGATAAGTGAAATCAAAGGTTGAAAAATCCGTCACGTGAAACATCAGGGCGGTGAGAAGGAATAAGTCAGCGCCCCCGCGGGGGTGGTCACAGTGATGGAGATCAAGTCACCGGTGACGCACTGCTTCAAGTTTAACCCCAAGGTCAGCGGCTCCAGCGAATCGGGTACGGCAGTATGCGACTGGCTCACCAGCGCACAGGTGCCATAGGTAGGCGAAGTGGCAGCACCATCGGTGGGCAACTTGGGCGAATTATCGGTCACCGCAACGGCAATTGTGCTGCCGGTGGGAACGCTTCTGCCATTCAAATCCTGGATAGAGACTGTCAATCCCGTCACCACGGTTTGATTACTCCACTGAGAATCGGGGCCACTGGTCCATTTAGCCGTTGGTGCCAGCGCATCGCCAGGCCCAGCGACAATGAAATCATCGGTAGAAAACACAATCACCACTTGACCACGCACGTCAGCGGCGCCCCAGACGCCATCGCCCTGGTTCGGACCGGGCGCGACTGCCGTTGCGCAAGTTGAGGTCGATGCGCTGCGTGGAACCGAGAACTCTCCCGCGACAAAGGTATTGAAAATACCGGACTGCGTGGCAGTATCGTCTCGGTACGCTGTACCGAGGTCTACCCAAGCTTCACCACAGTCATAGACGTTGTTGAAATTGGCATCGGTGAAGTCTTCTTCACCAGCCGCGTAAGCCAGGATCGACACATAGCCCTTACGCGCAGGATTACGCGGATTCTGTGTGCGAATGGTCACGGTGCACTGCGAATCGCCGGGCACCGCTCCGGTAACACAAGTGGGCGGAATCATCACGCCAGCCTCGGTCACGAAGTTGACGGCTGTGCCATCGGGAACGGGATTGCCTTGCCGGTCGGCCAGTGACATGGTCAGTGTGGTGGTGGAGCCATCGAAATTGAAACCGCGAATTGCGTGCTTGGCAGGTACCAGACTGACACGCGACTGTACGGGGCGACCCGAGGCGATTACCACCACCGACGAATCGGTTTGAATCGCTGCATTCGACACCAGCGCCGCGTTGACTTGCACGTTGGTAGGAACGGTACCCGAAAACACTGGCACCGACACCTTGCCGAGTGAATCGGTCGTCAATGTCACAGGCGCAGTGTTCCCCGCGGTACCAAAGGTCGCTTTCGGGATACCCCCATTGGTGGTTTTCAACGATAGCAGCACGTCCTGTCCCGGTAAGGCCTCGCCGCGCGCATTGGACAACAGGAATTGAACCGTGGTCTGAGTGGCACCGCCTGAATTGGCCAAATAAATGCGCGACTTGGTTGGATCGGTTGGCA
>JBAXOZ010000338.1:0-2284 GCA_037132975.1 Comamonadaceae bacterium | reverse complement strand
CAGACCTACAGCGTGCGCGCCGACGGCCAGTTACTGACCTGCGAGGCGGCGGTCAGTCTGCCCATGACGCAGCGCTATTTTCTGTTTTGAGGTCAATACTGCATGGCTTTGCTCAGCACCGCCATGGTCACCCGGGACACGCAAACCAGTTTGCCTTCCTCATTGGTGATTTTTACCTCCCACACATGGGAGCTTTTGCCAAGGTGCTGCGGCCGTGCTTCGCCGTACACCCATCCTGAACTGACAGCGCGGATGTGGTTCGCATTGATTTCCTGCCCGACGCAATGGAAGAGACTTTGGTCCACAACGAAGGCAGCAGCCCAGGAAGCCAGTGTTTCGGCAAGAACAACGGATATACCCCCGTGCAGGACACCGGCAGGCTGCTTGGTTCGGTGGTCCACCGGCATTCGGCCTCTAAGGTAGTCGGCACCGGCCTCCAGAATTTCAATCCCCAGGTGCCCGTTGCCACAACCCTGTCCTTTTTGGTTCACCAGTTCAAGAGGAAAAGAGGAATGCCAAATCGACTTGGGGAGATTTCCGTTCATGTCTGCCTGCAACTTTCTTCAAATCATTCGGTACGTTAAAGGTCGGGCCATGGGAAGTGCAATCGGTGTGAACTGGTTCATTCGCTTTATCTGGTCGATTTCTTTGGATCTCAATGTTCCTCATTGTCAATTGTTTTACTATCTGCCGGTTCCGACCCCATCAAGCGAATCAAGCATGTCCAGCACCTCCATATCCGCAGCGCGGTGGCAGTCAGCCCTGTGCTGTGCCATCCTGTCGATCGGCAGCGCCTGCCACGCGGCTCCGGATGAAGATTTGTTGGGCAAATCAGCGGGCTACCCGGTGGCACCGAATCTCGCACAGGCGTTTCAGGAGCGCTACCGTGTCGGGTCGTTCAGCGCCATGGACAGCCTGTCAGCGCATTGCACACTGGAGGCTGCGGCGCAACCCCTGCCGCTGCCCAAGGCTGCAAGCGAGCATGCCTTTCAGTACCGCTTTGATGGCAAAACCTTCACGCTGGAGGACTACATGCAACGCCAGCGCGCTACCGCTGTGCTGGTGCTCAAGGACGGCGAGATCGTCGCTGAGCGCAGCAACTACGAGCGCCAGCCGCAGCAGCGCATGCTGTCCAACTCGATGGCTAAAACCATCGTCGCGCTGGCGTTTGGCAAGGCGCTGGAAGAAGGGCACATCCGGTCTCTGGAAGACCGCGCTGCCGATTACGAGCCACGCTTGGCAGGCAGCCTGTACGGGCAGACACGGCTGATCAACCTGATGCGCATGGCCTCGGGTGCGCAGTTCGTTGAAGATTATTCGGGTCGTGATGATCTGGCACGCTTCAACCAGGCCGCACGCAAACAGGGCAGCACGGCTGCGGCGCAGACCGTCATCCAGCGAGCGGCGCCCGAAGGCAGCGTATTCAATTACGCCAGTTCGGAGACCTTGATGTTGGGTCTGGCCCTGCGCGCCGCCACCGGGCAGAGTTTGTGCCGCTACGTCGGCGAGAAAATCTGGCAGCCGATGGGAGCTGAGTCACAGGCCACCTGGCTCATCAACCCACTGGACCAGACCGAAATGGCGTCAGGCAATTTCAACGCAACCGTCAGGGACTACGCGCGCCTGGGCTGGCTGATGGCCAACGACGGCCAGCGCGACGGACGAGCGGTGATCCCGCTTGAGCATCTGCTGAACATGACCGAAGCCAGTCGCCAACCTGAAGCGTTCCGGCCCGGCCGCATGCAGAACAAGGGCAGCACCTACCTGGGCTACGGTCTGCAAACCTGGCTGCTGCCGGGTAGCACGCGCCGCTTTGTACTGCTGGGTGTTTACGGCCAGGCCATCATGGTCGATCCTGGCCTTAAACTGGTGGTGGTCCATATGGCTGCGGCGAAGGACGCTTCAGGCGATGCCAGCGGTGCTCACATGGGTGCCGAGCGCGATGCCCTGTGGCGTGGCATTGTGGCGCGTTACGGGCGCTGGTAGGTCCGCAACGCCCAAGGCCCGGGGACTTTCCCAAGCATTTACCTACGACACACATCATGAACCAGGTATCCAAACTCATTTCACAAGGCCAGGGCCTGGCAACCGCGCTGATCAAACGCGCCGCCACGGTCGAACTCGACTGGGACGTGCGTCAGAAGAGCCGCTTTGATGCCACCGACTCCACAGGGCGTCAACTTGGCGTGTTCCTGCCGCGCGGCACGCTGGTGCGTGGTGGTGATGTTTTGGTGGCGGAAGACGGCTCCCTGATCAAGGTACTGGCTGCAGTGCAGCCGGTGCT
>JBAXOZ010000337.1:0-2290 GCA_037132975.1 Comamonadaceae bacterium | reverse complement strand
GTGGTGGCAGCCCAGCAGGCCCAAATCAACTCGGAGCGCCAAGCCGCGCAACTGGAGGGGCAACGGCTCGTCGGCTCGGTTTTTCTCATCAAGGCGCTGGGCGGCGGCTGGCAGGCACCCGCTGCTGCGAACTGATGGGGTTCCACAAAGGGCAGTCTTGCAGGTATGGCCGCTTGAATGCGACAGAGAGGACTACGTCGACTCTCGATTGGTTCAAATGTGCGAAACTGGCTCCATGTGGTTGCAAACCCTATCTGCCAGGATTTCGTCGCGTTGCCACGATGGCTGGGGTGGTCGCGCCTATACCCTGACTTTAGGAAAGCTGGTCAAGGGCGCGGCTGGTGTTTGCATGGGGGTAGCCATTGCCAGTGCACTGTTGCTGCCTCGCGCGTCGCTGGCGGGGGAGCCGCCACGACAGGCGGTGCGCGTGTCGACATGGCTCGACCGGGGGGCCTGTGTGGCGACGCCGCAGGCCCTGCTGCTGTCGCCCGACATCGCGCTCGGGCTGGTGGCGTTCAATTCGCCGTACCTGTTTGGCGGCAGGGCGCTGCGCTCTCAATTGACCTGTGGCGCATGCCATGCGTTGGAGGGCCCATCCGGGGCCGCCGTTCGGTTGCGTCTGCGCGCGCCGGTGCCTGATCTGCGCGCTGCCGCTGGCCGGATCGACGTCGCGGCCTTTATTGAACACGCTGTTGTTGCTGAATTCGACGGCCCTGCGTTGCCGCGGCGAACCGCACGCGCGCTGGCGGCGCTGGCTGGTGTGCTCGCGCCACGATCGTCCGACCCGGCCGAGATGTGCAGGGTAGACGCAGGTTCTCTCGTCGCGATCGGCCTGCGGCTTGCCATCGCCTGCGTTGACGCGGCCGATGCCGGTGCCGACGAATTGGAGTTTTTGCTTGACAGCCTGCGCTTCATCCTGGGCGAGATGGCGCGCGGCGCACCGCCCGACGCGCTGGCATCTCTGATAGCCCAGACCAACCGTGCACTGCACGATGTTGTTCCGACGGTTGACGGCGCTAGCGGCGGCGTAACGCTTGCCACGCTGATGCGACTTGCCCAGAGGTGGGAAGCGAGTTCGGATCAGCCCCGCTTCGTTCTCGCCTCCAGTGAGGTGTCCGCCGATGAATAGCGCGATGCGCGTCGTCGCTCTGGCCCTGCTGCTAGGCAGCGCCATCGCCCACGCCGACGATTACGGCGCCGACTCGGGCGACGACAGCAAGACGCAAAACCAGCTTGCGGCCGCTGCGGCGATAGCGCGGGGCAACTGGGCGGCAGCGGCACCGTTGCTGGAGGCCCATATCGCAGGGCATTCTGACGACGACGAAGCAGTCGCGGAACTTGGCCACGTCTATGCCCATCTGGGCGACACCGAGATGGCGCTGCAACTGCTGAAGTCGGCGTTGTGGATGAACCCGCGCAGCTTGGAGGCGAACCTCTATTTGGGCGAGTTCTATGTCGGGCAGAAGGATCGTGTCCACGCCCTGGAGCGGTTGGCGGCGCTGGACCGCATCTGCATTTTTGGCTGTGGCGAGTACCGCACCTTGAAGAAGGCAATCGCATCGATGGGAGTGCCCGCGCGATGATGCAGGCCGATACATCGCATGGCGACGGCGTAGCGTTTGGCCTTGCAGCGCGGGCGTTCCACTGGCTGACCGTGCTGATGCTGGTGGGCAGCTTTGCGGTGGTCTGGTCGGTCGAATGGCTACCGGTCGGTCCGGCCCGCGTGCAAGCGGTCGGACTGCATCGCACCATCGGCTTGAGCGTGCTCGCCGTCACGGTGTTGCGTGTGCTCTGGCGCTTGGTTGACCGACGTCCACCGGTGATGGGAGCATCTTCGTGGCAGTGGGCAACGGGCGCGGTGCACGCGACGCTGTTGGCTAGCCTGTTGGTCGTTCCCCTGTTGGGGTGGGCCTACACCAACGCCCGGGGCCACCCGGTGCTTTTGTTGGGCATCCGGTTGCCATCGCTGATCTTCAAGGATCAGTATTTTTCCCGAGTCGCGATCGCAGGGCATGAGTTTCTGGCCTACGCATTGCTCACCTTGATTGGCGCCCATGTGGCAGCGGCCCTGTGGCACCACCTGGTGTTGCGCGACGCCACATTGAAGCGGATGTGGCGCGGGTGAACTCACTCCTGTCACTTCTCAAGATGCGCAGACTTTTGCATTCTTGATGGTAGGATGCACCGTCACTTCCAAAGTGGGCGGGTTTTTGCTTCTATGTACGTTTGATGGCATTTTATGAATAACCAAGACTTAATCCGAAGCCTCTTCCTCATGGCGATTGCGGTG
>JBAXOZ010000336.1:0-2309 GCA_037132975.1 Comamonadaceae bacterium | reverse complement strand
TAGCGCAGACCGGCGACGTAATCGGCGACTGCCCGGATTTCCCGGTCGTTCAATTTGGCTGCCACCTGCGTCATCTGCAGGCTGTTGCCACGCACGCCATCGCGAAAGGCGGTAAGTTGCGCGACTGCGTATTCGGCATGTTGACCACTCAGGCGCGGGTACTGGGCCGGAATGCCCGCACCGTTCGGGCTGTGGCAACCAGCACAGGCTGGCACCTGACGGTCGGCAATGCCGCCGCGGTAAATGCGCTCACCCAGCAGCACCAGTTCCTTGTCCTTGGCGACCCCGGGAGTGGCTTTCTTGGCGCTGACCCAGTAAGCCACATTCTTCATGTCAGCGTCCGACAGCGTTGTCGCCATTCCGAGCATGATGGGGTTGGCGCGCTTGCCGGCCTTGAATTCCTGCAGTTGCTTGATCAAATACTGCGGATGCTGCTGCGCCAGTTTGGGGTTGACCGGAATCAGCGAGTTGCCATCGGGCGCGTGACAGGCAGCGCAGACCGCCATGAAACTGGCCTCACCCTTGGCCAGATCAGGCTTGTCCGCGCTGGCAGGCACAGCCGCCGCGGAGGCGGGCGCGGCTGCAGGCTTGGCCTCTTGCGAGAAGGCGGAAAAAGCGGGAAGCGCCAGGAAGGCAGCGATCAGGAGGTGGGCGAACAACTTCATAGGACAGGAGCGTTTCAGGTGAGCGGAACTGGCTGATTCTACAATGCGACGCAGGGATACCCCCCTTCACGCACAATGACCAACAACTCAAACCCATCGGCGTCCAGTCTTGCTTCAGGCTGGTTGCACACAGCCAGATTTCTCACCACCGCACCCGAGTTGCATTTTCTGCCAGCCCTGGACGTTCCGGAGTTTGCTTTTGTTGGCCGCTCCAACGCCGGAAAATCCACCTGCATCAATACCCTGACACAACAAAAGCAGCTGGCGTTTGCCTCCAAAAAGCCGGGTCGCACCCAGCACATCAATCTGTTCGCACTCGGTAAGCAGGGCCTGACCGATGCTGTGCTGACCGACCTGCCAGGCTATGGTTACGCCGCGGTGCCAAAGCAGGACAAGATCCGCTGGCAGCAGGTGATGGCCAATTATCTGGTCACGCGGGAAAACCTCAAGGGCATTGTTCTGATGTGTGACCCGCGCCACGGGCTGACCGAACTCGACGAAATCCTGCTCGATATCATCCGCCCCAGAGTGGCGGAAGGTCTGAAATTCCTCGTGATCCTGACCAAAGCCGACAAACTGACGCGCGTGGAGCAGAACAAGGCGCTGTCGATCATGAAGCTGCAAGCCGGTGGCGGTGAAGTGCGCCTGTTTTCGGCCACCAAGCGCCAGGGAATTGAGGAAGTTTCCCTGCTCTTGTGGCAATGGGCACATCCGGCGCCAGCCCTGAGCGCTGCATGATCGAGAAGTTTTCGCTGGCACTGCCGCACGGCATCACCCTGAGTTGCCGCGCCAGCGGTGACAGGGGACGGCCGGTGCTGATGTTCCTGCATGGCTTCCCGGAAGGCGCTTTTGTCTGGGACGCACAGCTCGACTATTTCTCCCGTCCCGAGAATGGTGGCTACCGCTGCATCGCGCCAAACCTGCGCGGCTTTGAGCGCTCCAGCGCGCCGCCTGAGGTCAGCGCGTACCGGCCCAAACTGCTGGTGCAGGACATGGCGGCCCTGATCGCGATCGAAACCGGCGGCGGCCAGCTTGCCGCCCTGGTGGCCCACGACTGGGGTGGCGCCGTGGGCTGGAATCTGGCCAATCAGATGCCGCAGTTGATGAAACAACTGGTGATCATTAACTCACCGCACCCCGGCATCTTTCTGCGGGAACTGAAGTCCAGTCCGGCGCAACAGGCCGCCAGCGCCTACATGAATTTTCTGATTCGGCCGGACGCTGAACAGTTGCTGGTGCAGGACGATCATCGACGACTCTGGGAATTTCTGACCGCCGGCAACACGGGGCATCAGACACCCCCTTGGCTTACTGACGACGTGAAGGCGCAGTACCGGGAAGTCTGGAGTGCTGGCCTGCGCGGCGGCTGCAACCTTTACCGGGTCTCGCCGCTACGCCCGGCGCGACCCGAAGACCCGGCTGCCGCAGCCGTTGATCTGCCGCGCGACATGCTCACGATCAGCCTGCCAACCCTGGTGATCTGGGCCATGGACGATATTGCGCTGCCGCCCGCCCTGCTTGACGGCTTGGCTGACTATGTCGACGATTTGACCGTTCGCACCGTAGCGGATGCATCGCACTGGATCGTGCATGAGCGGCCGCAGCAAGTGACAGAGCTGATCGCTTCTTTCCTGCGTTGATTCA
>JBAXOZ010000335.1:0-2313 GCA_037132975.1 Comamonadaceae bacterium | reverse complement strand
TGCTCAGACCGTCCACCGCCTGGAACATGGACTGGCGCGCCTGGCTGACGATCTGTTCTTTCCAGACATCGGTGTCGGTGTAGAACGCAGCCAGCATCTGCTGCTTGATTTGTTTGGCCAGTTCGGCGGGCGCCTCTGGATGATTGTTCAGCCAGTGCTCGGCGCGCAGCGCCTGCGTCACTTGCGGGAAAGGTAGCGTGCCGTACTCCATGGCGAGACCGGTGTACTCGGCCTGCGGACACTCCTCGTAGGCTGACATCCACATCAAACCTGTCAGGAAGGCAGAAGTGGAAGAGCCGTCGTAAATCGAAGTCACCGGCGTCGCGCCGTTGCCGCCCCACCATTGGCTGGCACGGGCATACGCTGCCTTGTCATCCTTGCAGGCAAAAATGCGCTCGCCCACACCACTGGGCCCCAGACCGGTGTGAAGATCGATCCAGGCCAGCTTGCGGGCCGCGCGGCCATGGTCGCGCAGCACCTGACGAATCGTCCGGTTGCTCCAGGTCGTCTCGGTGCCGCCAAAAAACAGGCCATCGGGAAACTCATGCTGACCGCTCGAGACAGCGGACTGGAAGGCAGCGAGCCCATTTTTTTCGATGAAACCGGCAATGGACGCTTCGTTGTCAGCGCCCGGTGGCCAGTGCTCCGGCAGCAGCAGGGAGTGGATGCTTCGGTAGCCAATATTCACCGGCAGCGGTTGACTGAAATCATGAAAATTGCGATTGATGTCCACGTTCTCATGCGTGGCCCGGCGCACGTGCGAGAAGCCGAAAGGATTGAGCGCATGCACATACAACACCGCCACATTTTTTTCACGTGCATGCTGACGCCACTCCTCATCATGCAGCGCAGCCACCTGCACGCCGCTACCGCAGTAGCCTTCGACACCGTGACAGGCACTGCTGACAATCAGCAGGCGCTCGGCATCGGCTGAACCATCGAGCACCACGTCCATCGCCAGCGCTTCACCGTCGCGCCCGGCCAGCGGGTGCGCGTGCGAGCTCACTGGCAGGTTGGCGGCAACTGCAGCGGCAAAAAACTTGCCCCGCGCCTGTGCGTAGCTGGCAGAAAAAGCGTCCTGCACCTTGATCATGTCGTCAACTCCTTCAAACAGCCGGCTTCAGCCATTCCTCGGCCAGACGCACCCAGTAGGTGGCGCCCAGTGGAATCATGTCGTCGTTGAAGTCATAACTGGGGTTGTGCAACATGCACGGGCCTGCACCGTGCCCGGATTCGCGGTGCGTGCCATCGCCATTGGAAATAAAACAGTAACAACCCGGCTTGGCCATCAGCATGTAGGAGAAATCTTCCGCACCCATCACTGGCTCCTGCGCCAGCACGTTGTCGGCGCCGACGATGCCCTGCATCACCTTGCGCGCAAATTCAGCCTCGGCCGCGCTGTTGATGGTGGGCGGGTAATTGCGCACGAACTCGAACTCGCAGCGCATGTCGAAAGCGGCGCAGGTGTGCTCGGCAATGCTCTTCATGCGCTGCTCGATCAGGTCCAGCACCTCGATCGTGAACGTGCGCACCGTGCCCTGCAACTCGCAATGATCCGGTATCACGTTGGTGGCCTCACCGGCATGGACCATGGTGACCGAAATCACGCCGGCGTCAATGGGCTTCATGTTGCGGCTGATGATGGTCTGAAAGGACTGCACCAACTGGCAGGCCACCGGCACCGGGTCCAGCCCCGTGTGCGGCGTCGCTGCGTGACCGCCGCGCCCGTAAATCCTGATCTTGAACTCGTTGCTCGAAGCCATCACCGGACCCGCTGCCACGGCAAACTTGCCAACCGGGAAACCCGGCCAGTTGTGCATGCCAAACACCGCGTCCATCGGGAACTTCTCAAACAGGCCGTCCTTGATCATCTCGCGCGCACCGCCACCGCCCTCTTCGGCCGGCTGGAAGATCAGGTACACCGTGCCATCAAAATGGCGCTCCTTGGCGAAATGCTGCGCTGCTGCGAGCAGCATGGCGGTATGGCCGTCGTGGCCGCAGGCGTGCATCTTGCCGGCCTGCTTGCTGGCGTGGCCGAAGGTGTTGAACTCCTGCATCGGCAGCGCATCCATGTCGGCACGCAAGCCAATGGCGCGCGAAGACGTGCCGTTCTTGATGATGCCCACCACACCGGTGGTGCCCATGCCGCGATGGATCGGGATGCCCCACTCGGTCAGCTTCTGCGCCACCAGGTCAGCGGTGCGGGCTTCTTCAAAGCAGAGTTCAGGATGGGCGTGGATGTCGCGGCGAATGGCAGCAATGCCGGCCGCCTGGGTGACGATGGAATCGATAACTTTCATGGGTACTCCTAGT
>JBAXOZ010000334.1:0-2314 GCA_037132975.1 Comamonadaceae bacterium | reverse complement strand
CGGAGCCGGCGCGCGCTGTGCCCTTCATCCCACCACCAGGTTACTGGCAGGCGGTACGGGCAGCCTGCCATGCGCATGGCACGCTGCTGATCTTCGATGAAATCCCCACCGGCCTGGGCAAGACCGGGCGCTTCTTCGCTGCCGAACACGATGATGCGGCGCCCGACATCGTGGTGCTGGGCAAGGCGCTGGGTGGCGGCGTGCTGCCGATTGCCGCCTGCATTGCGCGCGCCGATCTGGATGTGGCCGCTGCCTACGCCTTTGGTCATTACACGCACGAAAAAAATCCGGTGACAGCGGCCGCCGCACTTGCCACGCTGGAGGTCATCGAGCGCGAGCAGCTGGTCGAGAACGCAGCGCGCGTTGGTGCCTACGCGCTGGAGCGCCTGCAAGAGATGAAGCAGCGCCACCGCCTGATTGGCGATGTGCGCGGTCGTGGCCTGCTGCTGGGTCTGGAACTGGTGAGTGATCGCGCAGCAAAGACACCAGCACCGGATGCCGCCGAGCGTGTGCTCTATGCCGCCTTGTCACGCGGTTTGTCTTTCAAGACCACCATGGGCAACGTGCTGACCTTGACGCCGCCACTCATCACGACGCTTGAGCAGATGGGACAGGCGCTCGATATTCTGGACCAGTGCCTGACAGACCTTGCCAGCGCAGCCTGAGCAGCACAACGGACTCAAATGACTTACATCCTTCTTGTTATTGTGCAGATGATGGCATTGATGGGCTATGCCAGCAGCGCCGCAGCGGAGCAGTCCATGGTGCACGTGCAAGGCAATCGCTGGTTGAACGACAGCGGCACACCGATCAACCTCAAAGGCGTCAATCTCGGTAATTGGCTGATGCTGGAATTCTGGATGATGGGCCAGCACTCGGAGGCGATTGACGATCAGTGCACGCTCGAAGCCAAACTCGATGCGCGCTTTGGCTATGCCGAGCGGGAACGTCTGATGAAGTTGTTTCGCGACAACTGGATGACCCAGCGTGATTGGGATATGTTGCCGCGCTTTGGCCTGAACCTGGTGCGCCTGCCCTTCATCTGGAGTCTGGTGGAGGACGAAAAGAAGCCACGCCACTTGCGCGCCGATGCCTGGTTGTATCTGGACGAGGCCATTCGTCAAGCCGAGGCGCGCGGCATGTATGTCATCCTTGACCTGCACGGCACTGTCGGCAGCCAGGGCGTGGAGCATCACAGCGGTTGTGCAAATCGCAACCTCTACTGGAGCACGCCCGAGTACCAGGAGCGCACCATCTGGTTGTGGGAGCAGGTGGCCTCGCGCTACAAGGACCGTGCCAGCGTGGCGGGCTACAGCCTCCTCAACGAGCCATGGGGCACCAGTCCCGAGCAACTCGCCCAGGTTGTGCAAACCCTCTATGAGCGTGTGCGTGCCGTCGATCCGAATCACGTCATCATCCTGCCGGGCCACAACCTGGGCATAGACGCCTACGGCAAGCCAGAGACCAGGGGAATGCGCAACGTGGCGTTCGAGATGCATTTTTACCCGGGCTTCTTTGGATGGGGTCAGCCCGGCGCTGAGGTGCACCGCGACTGGTTTGCCTGCGGTCCGGGCGGCGCTGCTGGTAGTTGCGAGTGGAAAGAGCGCATGAAGCGCCTGGATACCGCCTTCTTCGTCGGTGAATTTCAGCCCTGGGCTGATGTCGAGCATGAGCTCGCCGGGCAGATCACGCGTGCCACGTTTGATGCCTACGCCGACCTGGGCTGGGCCTCAGCGGCGTGGTCCTACAAGCTCGTCAGCAACGCCGGCGGGCAGGGCAAGGTCAATTGGGGCCTGGTCACCAATGCCGACGGCGTCAAGGTGCCGGCACTGGACTTCGCCAGTGCGCCGCTGGCCGAGATCGAAGCCCTGTTCAAGCAGTTCGGCAGCGTCGCCTACCTGCCGCACGCCGGCGTACTGAAATGGATGAACAGTGCCGTGGCGCCTGAGCCCTTCAAGCTGCGTTGAGCATCGACTGCACCCTGATGGAGACTGCATGCGCGCACTTCAACTTCTCTGGCTGATGCTGTCTGCCGCCTTGACCGCGTCGTGCGCCAGCTTGCATGTGCCGGCAGCAGGTGACAAGACAGCGACCACGTCGGTGCTGCGTGTCATGAGCTACAACATCCGTTGCGGGTCGTGCGAAAAAGTTGATGATCCAAACCACTGGAGCCGACGCAAGTCGCTCGTGGCGCAAACAATCCGCTCGGCGCAGGCCGATCTGGTCGGATTGCAGGAAGCAGAGCTGTTCCAGATAAGAGATTTGATTGCGCTGCTGCCGCAATACGACTGGATGGGTGTCGGTCGCGACGACG
>JBAXOZ010000333.1:0-2316 GCA_037132975.1 Comamonadaceae bacterium | reverse complement strand
AGGATGCGATCAAGAAAGCCAAGCTGGTGCACGAAGAGTACCTGCCGACCAGCACCACGGACTTTACCGCCGGTGCCCAGCGCCTGATTGACAAACTGAAGGACCAGCCGGGTCGCAAGGTCATCTTCATTATCTGGGCCGGTGCCGGCAATCCCTTCAAGATTGCTGATATGGACTTGAAGCGTTACGGCATCGAGATCGCCACGGGCGGCAACATCCTGCCTGCCATGGCCGCCTACAAGAACTTCCCGGGTATGGAGGGTGCGGCTTACTATTACTTCGGCATCCCGAAGAACCCGGTCAACGAGGCCATGGTGGCGCGTCATTACAGCCAGTTCAAGTCGCCGCCGGACTTTTTCACGGCAGGCGGCTTCTCGGCAGCGATGGCGGTGGTGACCGCACTGAAAAACAGCAAGGGCGATGCGACGGCCAACACACTGATCAAGACCATGGAAGGCATGAGCTTTGAGACGCCCAAGGGCAAGATGACCTTCCGCAAGGAAGACCACCAGGCGCTGCAGAGCATGTACCACTTCAAGATCAAGGTGGATCCGGCCTTTGTCTGGGGTGTGCCGGAACTGGTGCACGAGATCAAGGCCGAAGAGATGGCTATTCCAATCCGCAACAAACGCTAGTTGAATTTGTCATCCCGGGCTCGACCCGGGATCCAGTGCCACAAGCACCATGGATTGCGGGTCAAGCCCGCAATGACAGGCCAACACAGCGGCTCCCATCCTTTTTGGGTCGGTCCCCGATGCTCGAAACCAAAGAACTCACGGTCCGCTTCGGCGGCCATGTGGCGGTGAACGCTGTCAGCTGCGCCTTCAAGCCCGGCACACTGACAGCCATCGTCGGCCCCAACGGCGCTGGCAAGACCACCTATTTCAATCTCATTTCTGGGCAGCTCAAGGCCAGCTCGGGTGAGGTTTTTCTCAATGGCAACAGCCTGGCCGGGCTGAGCCCGTCGGCGCGCACCAGGGCCGGTTTGGGGCGTGCTTTTCAGCTGACCAATCTCTTCCCCAATCTGTCGGTGCTGGAAAACGTGCGCCTGGCGGTGCAGGCGGCACGCGCTGGCTCCCATCTCAGGGGCCTGAACCTGTGGAGCATCTGGAGTGACCACAAAGCCCTGATCGAGTTGGCACAGGAAGTTTTGTCAGCAGTGGCGATGAACGACAAAGCGGATACGCCGGTAGCCAGTTTGCCGCACGGCGACCAGCGCAAGCTGGAGGTCGCGCTGTTGATGGCGCTGGAGCCCGATGTATTCATGTTCGATGAGCCAACCGCCGGCATGAGCGCCGACGAGGCACCAGTGATCCTGAACCTGATCCGCAAACTCAAGGACGACCCGCGCAAGACCATTTTGCTGGTTGAACACAAAATGGACGTGGTGCGTGAGTTGGCCGACCGCATCATCGTGTTGCACAACGGCGCTCTGGTGGCCGATGGCGAACCCTCGGCCGTGATCGCGTCGCCAATTGTTCAGGAGGCTTACCTTGGGGTGGCCCCCAAGGACGCTGGAGCGCAGACATGAGTGCTGAACTTCTCAGGCTCGACGGTGTGCACACGCACATCGGTGCCTATCACATCCTGCACGGTGTGGACCTGGTGCTGCCGCGCGGCGAGCTCACCATGTTGCTGGGGCGCAATGGCGCCGGCAAGACCACCACGCTGCGCACCATCATGGGCCTGTGGCACGCCAGCCAGGGCAAGCTTGCTTTCGGCGAACGTGACATCACACGGCTCACCACGCCGGACATTGCCGGTTTGGGGATCGCCTACGTGCCGGAAAACATGGGCATTTTTTCTGACCTGAGTGTGAAAGAAAACATGTTGCTGGCGGCGCGCTCGGCGAGTCGGGCCAGTCAGATGGATGAGCGGCGTCTGAAATGGATTTTTTCGCTCTTTCCGGCCGTGGAGAAATTCTGGAATCACCCGGCTGGCAAGCTCTCGGGCGGCCAGAAGCAGATGCTGGCTGTGGCACGGGCCATCGTGGAGCCGCGTGAACTGCTGATCGTGGATGAGCCCAGCAAAGGCCTGGCACCGGCCATCATCAACAACATGATCGATGCCTTTGGTGAACTCAAGGCGACCGGCACCACGCTCTTGCTGGTGGAGCAGAACATCAATTTTGCCAAGCGCCTGGGCGACCGCGTTGCGGTCATGGACAACGGCCGTGTGGTGCATGCCGGTGCCATGCAGGCTTTTGCCGATGATGAGGAACTGCAGCACAAGCTGTTGGGGCTGGCGATATGAAAATGGATTTCGACTGGAAGCCCCTGGCCTTGGTGCCGCTGCTGGCATTGGGTGTCTTGCCTT
>JBAXOZ010000332.1:0-2320 GCA_037132975.1 Comamonadaceae bacterium | reverse complement strand
TCCAGGCCCGTCTGCTTGCCCAGCGCGTCCCAGGCCTTGACCGCGACGTGGCCATTGGTCTCGGGCGCCAGCTGCAGAATGACTTCGCAGGCGTCGATGTCGGTCTCGATCTTCGGCATGCCGCAAGAGACACCCTCGGCCGTCTGCAAGCCATTGAGCTCACCGAGCTGCTTGACCTCGGTTTGCGTGTTCCAGGCAATGCCCTTGCCGCCGTTACCGACCTTGTTCATCAGCGGGCCCAGCGCCGTGAAGCGCTTGTAGGTGTTGGGGTAGTCACGCTCCACCACCGCCATATTGGGCGCCGTCTTGCCGGGGATCAGATCGATCTCGCCGCGCTTCCAGTCCTGCACACCAAAGGGCTGTGCCAGTTCTGCGGGTGAGTCGTGCATCAAGGGTGTGAGCACCATCTCGCGCTCGACGCCCAGATGGCCGACGCAGACTTCGCTGAACTTCCTGGCAAAGCCTTTGTAGATTTCCCAGTCACTGCGCGACTGCCAGGCCGGATCCACCGCAGTCGAGAGCGGATGAATGAAGGGATGCATGTCGCTGGTGTTGAGATCGTTCTTCTCGTACCAGGTGGCGGTTGGCAGCACGATGTCGGAGTACAGACAGGTGGTGCTCATGCGGAAATCCAGCGTTACCACCAGATCGAGCTTGCCCTCGGGTGCCTTGTCATGCCAGACCACTTCGGTCGGCTTGGCGTCGTCCTGCCCCAGGTCCTTGCCCTGCACACCATGGCTGGTGCCCAGCAGGTGCTTCAGAAAGTACTCGTGGCCCTTGCCGCTGGAGCCCAGAATATTGGAGCGCCAGACAAACATATTGCGTGGCCAATTGTCCGGATGGTCCGGGTCTTCGCAGCTCATGGCGAGCGAGCCGTCCTTCAAGCTCTTGACTGCGTAGTCTTTGGCCTCCATGCCGGCGGCGGCGGCGTCACGCACGACCTGCAGCGGATTGGTCTTGAGCTGCGGTGCGGAGGGCAGCCAGCCCATGCGCTCGGCGCGCACGTTGTAGTCGATCATGCTGCCGCCGTAGAGCTTTTTGTCAGCCAGCGGTGACAGCACTTCTTCCATGCCCAGCTTTTCATAGCGCCACTGGTCGGTGTGAGCGTAGAAGAAGCTGGTCGAGTTCATCTGCCGTGGCGGACGGATCCAGTCCAGCGCAAAGGCCAGCGCGGTCCAGCCGGTTTGTGGCCTGAGTTTTTCCTGGCCCACGTAATGCGCCCAGCCGCCACCGCTCTGGCCAATGCAGCCGCACATCATCAGCATGTTGATGACGCCACGGTAATTCATGTCGGCGTGGTACCAGTGGTTCATGGCCGCGCCGATGATGACCATGGACTTGCCATGGGTCTTGTCGGCGTTGTCGGCAAACTGGCGCGCCACCGTGATCAGCTGCTCGCGCGGTGTGCCGGTGATGCGCTCCTGCCAAGCCGGCGTGTAGGGCGTGTCGTCGTTGAAATCTTTGGCCGCCATCTCGCCCGGCAGGCCGCGTGCCACACCGTAATTGGCCACCTGCAGGTCGAACACGGTGGCCACCAGCGCCTCGCGCTTCTCGCCTTCCTTGCCGAGCGCAATGCGCTGCACCGGCACCGTGCGCACCAGCACGTTGTTGCTGGCGTCACCCGATGCGTTGTTCGGAAAATTCTCGCTGACGATGCCGCCGAAGTAAGGAAAGCCCACCTTGGCCGTTTCGCTGCTCGGGTTCTCGCCTTCCATCACGGTGAGCTTGAGTTTCACAGCGCCGCCGTGGCGCGCTTCCTTGGCTTGCAGATTCCACTGCCCCTGATCGGCGCGCCCGTCAGCGCCCCAGCGAAAGCCGATGGCCCCCACCGGCAGCACCACTTTGCCGCTTTCATCGAGCGCCACCGTTTTCCATTCCGGGTTGTTGGCGGCACCGAGCTTGCCATTGAAGTCGGAAGCGCGCAGATAGCGGTCCGGCACCAGCACCGTCTCACCGCTGGGCAGTTGATGTTCCTTCAGCATCACCAGCATCGGCATGTCGGTGTAGCGGCGCACGTAATCATCGAAGTAAGCGCTGCGCTGTTTGCCACCGTCCGGAAAGTAGAACTCTTTCAGGATCACGTGTCCCATCGCCATGGCCACGGCCGCATCGGTGCCCTGCTTGGGTTTCATCCAGATGTCTGACAGTTTGGCAACTTCCGAGTAATCGGGTGTCACTGCCACGGTCTTGGTGCCCTTGTAGCGCACCTCGGTGAAGAAGTGCGCATCCGGTGTGCGCGTCTGCGGCACATTGGAGCCCCAGGCAATGATGTAGCTGGAGTTGTACCAGTCGGCCGACTCCGGCACATCGGTCTGCTCAC
>JBAXOZ010000331.1:0-2328 GCA_037132975.1 Comamonadaceae bacterium | reverse complement strand
GCCAGAACGCTGGCCCCAGCGCTGGCGATCTGCTCGTCCTGCGCCGGCAGAACGCCTGATACGCCAATGGCTCCGACGATCTCTCCCTGGTAGAGGATCGGCACCGCGCCTTGCAAGGGCGTGTTGTTTTCGACCGCCGCCATGGCAATGCGCCCGCCATTGATGGCTTCTTCCATGGCTCTGGAGGGACGCCGGTAGCGCATGGCGGTTCTGGCCTTGCCCTGCGAGATTTCGGCACTGGCGAGGTGGGCACCGTCAAGACGCTGCAGATAGAGCAGATGGGCGCCGTCGTCCACAATGGCAATGCTCACTTTCCAGTTGTTCCGGATGGCCTCGGCTTCGGCAGCGGCGGCGATGGCCTTCGCGACTTTCAGGTTCAGACAGTGCTTGCTCGCCAGTTCCGGTGCTTGTTGCATTTCACTCATTGTTCTACTCGGTTGTGTTGATCTCAGGCCGCTGCAGGTGCTTGCCTGAGCTTGTCGCGAATGAAGATCAGCGCCGGCCAGAACAGCATGATCAGTGCCAGGGTGGTGATGGTTCCGACCAGGGCGTTGGACCAGAAGATGGCGAGGTCGCCCCTGGATCCCATCATGGTCTGGCGAAACGAAGCCTCGGCGCGGTCACCCAGCACCAGTGACAGCACCATGGGCGCCAGCGGATAGTCCAGCTTCTTCAAGACGTAGCCAATAACTCCAAACAGCACCATGAACCAGACATCGAGCATGACGCCATGCACAGTGAAGGCGCCAATGGCGCAGACCACCACAATCACCGGTGCAATGATGGAAAACGGGATGCGCAGGATCGCGGCAAACAGGGGCACGGTACTGAGCACGATCACCAGCCCGACGATGTTGGACAGGTACATGCTGGCAATCAAGCCCCAGACAAATTCCTTTTGCTCAACAAACAGCATGGGGCCGGGTTGCAGACCCCAGACCATCAGCCCACCGAGCAGCACCGCCGCCGTGGCGGAGCCCGGGATGCCGAGCGCCAGCATGGGCAGCAGCGCCGCCGTGCCGGACGCATGAGCCGCTGTTTCGGGCGCGATGACGCCTTCAAGCTGACCGGTGCCGAACTTGTCGCCGTTCTTGGAAAATTTCTTGGCGATGCCATAACCCATGAAGGAGGCGGCGGTGGCGCCACCGGGCGTGATGCCCATCCAGCAACCAATGGCGGCACTGCGAAGAATGGTGAGCCAGTACTTGGGCAACTGCTTCCAGGTCTGCCACACCACCTTGGCGTTGATGTTGGCGTGCTTGCCCTCGAAGGCAAGACCTTCTTCCATGCTGATCAGGATTTCGCCGATGCCAAACAGGCCGATCACGACAATCAGGAATTCGATGCCGCGCAGCAGATCCGACAGGCCAAAAGTCATGCGCAGTTCACCACTGACGGAATCCATGCCGATCGCTGCCAGGCCGAATCCGATCATCATCGAGATGATGTTCTTGAACGGGTCCTTGCCGGTTCCGACAAAGCTGCAGAAAGTCAGCAGAAAGACGGCAAAGAGTTCGGGCGGGCCGAACTTCAGGGCAAATTTCGCCACCATAGGCGCCAGGAACGTGATCAGCAGCACCGACACAAAGGCACCCAGAAAGGAGCCGGTGAAGGAGGCCGTGAGCGCCTCGCCAGCACGCCCCTGCTGCGCCAGCGGATAACCGTCAAAGGTGGTGGCAACCGAGTGCGTTTCACCCGGTATGTTGAACAACACCGAGGTGATGGCACCGGCAAACAGCGAACCCCAGTAGATGCAGGAGAGCATGATGATGGCCGAGGTCGGGGCCATGGTGAAGGTCAGCGGCAGCAGGATGGCCACACCGTTGGGCCCGCCCAGACCAGGCAGCACCCCGATGACAACGCCCAGCACAATGCCAATCATCATCATGCCCAGGTTGTACCAGGACATGGCCACGGCAAAGCCCTGGAACAAGGAATTGAGTTCGTCCACTTATCCTCTCCTGTCTCTTAGGCCCCGAACAGGGCTTTCAACGGCCCTTGCGGCAAGGGCACCTTGAACTGGATTTCGAACATCCAGTAGAGCACCCCATTGACACCGACACTGACGAGAAGGGTCTTGAGCCAACTGCTCTTGTCCATCACGCGCATGAAAGCGCCGATGAAAAGCGTGGAGGCGATGTAGATGCCCAGAAACTGGATGCCCAGCACATAAACGGTTGTCGGAACCAGCACCATCAGCACCAGCTTGAACTTTTCCCAGGAGACGAACTCTTCCGTCGAACCCTTGGCACTCATGAGTGACCTGAGCGCAACGACGAAGCTCGCAATGCAGAGGATGGCACCGATGCGAAAAGGGAAGTAGCCCGA
>JBAXOZ010000330.1:0-2330 GCA_037132975.1 Comamonadaceae bacterium | reverse complement strand
AGAATTTCGCGGCCTACGATGTCAACAATTGCACTCATTGCTTTCTTCCCATTTCAAAATAAAAAAATAGAACCTCAGACTCCAAAACTGCTTTCAAGAAAACCGCGGCGCTTGGTGACGGCGTCGAGTTCCAGCAGAGTTTCAAGTAAGGCACGCATGTGTTTGAGGGGAACTGCATTAGGGCCGTCACTCAGGGCTTGCGACGGGTCGGGATGAGTCTCCATGAAGATTCCCGCGACCCCGGCGGCGACGGCGGCGCGAGCCAATACCGGCACCATGTCGCGCTGCCCGCCACTGCTGCCGCCCTGCGCGCCCGGCAACTGGACCGAGTGCGTGGCATCAAACACCACCGGCGCACCGGTCTCGCGCATGATGGCAAGCGAACGCATGTCGGACACCAGATTGTTGTAGCCAAAGCTCACACCCCGTTCGCAAGCCATGAAGTTATCCTCCGGCAGACCACCCTCGCGCGCGGCGGCACGAGCCTTGTCGATGACGTTCTTCATGTCGCCAGGCGCCAGAAATTGGCCCTTCTTGATGTTCACCGGCAGGCCCGACTGCGCGACGGCGCGGATGAAGTCGGTTTGCCGGCACAGGAAAGCGGGTGTCTGCAGCACATCGACGACTGCGGCCACCTGTGCAATCTGTTCTACGGAATGAATGTCGGTCAGCACCGGCAGTTTCAACTCACGCTTGACCTTGGCGAGTATCTCCAGCCCCTGATCGATGCCGGGGCCACGGAACGTGCTGCCAGAGGAGCGGTTCGCCTTGTCGAAGCTGCTCTTGAAAATAAAGGGCATGCCCAGGCTGGTGGTGATTTCCTGCAGCGTCCCCGCCGTGTCCATTTGCAACTGCTCGGATTCGATGACGCAAGGGCCTGCGATCAGAAACAGGCGCTGCTGCAAGCCAACCTCAAAACCGCACAGTTTCATCGTGCCGCCTGATGCATCAGAGCTGCCTTGACAAAGGCGTTGAACAGGGGATGTCCGTTCCAGGGCGTTGACTTGAACTCGGGGTGGAACTGCACGCCGACAAACCAGGGGTGCGCAGCGCGGGGCAGTTCCACGATTTCAGTCAGCTGCTCGCGTTGCGTCAGCGCCGAAATGACGAGTCCGGCTTTGCGCAGCGCATCCAGGTAATTCACGTTGGCTTCATAGCGGTGGCGGTGCCGTTCGGTTACCACGTCGCCATAGATCTCATGGGCCAGCGTGCCTTTGACGACATCAGAACTTTGGGCGCCCAGACGCATGGTGCCGCCCAGATCCGAGCCTTCGTCACGGGTCTTGATGCTGCCGTCCTCGTCCTTCCATTCGGTGATCAGGGCGATGACCGGATGCGGCGTCTCCGGATCAAACTCCGTGCTGTTGGCACCTGCAAAGCCTGCCATGTGGCGGGCAAACTCTATCGTGGCCACCTGCATGCCCAGACAAATTCCCAGGTAGGGGACTTTGTGTTCTCTGGCGAAACGGGCGGCACAGATTTTGCCTTCAATGCCGCGTTTGCCAAAGCCACCCGGAACCAATATGGCGTCAAATTGGGCCAGACTCCCGACGCTCTCGGGGGTCAGTGTTTCGGAGTCGATGTATTCAATGCAGACACGTGCATGGTTCTTCATGCCGGCGTGGCGCAGCGCCTCATTGAGCGACTTATAGCTGTCACTCAAATCCACATACTTGCCAACCATGGCAATGCTGACCTTGCCCTGCGGATGCTCGGTCTCATAGACCAGATCGTCCCAACGCTTCAGATTGGCCGGATGCGTGTTGAGTCGCAGCTTGTCGCAAATCAGGCCATCCAGCCCCTGCTCGTGCAACATGCGTGGTACTTTGTAGATCGTGTCGACATCCCACATCGAAATGACGCCCCAGTCGGGCACGTTGGAGAACAGCGAGATCTTTTCGCGTTCCTCGGTCGGAATGGGCCGGTCGGCGCGGCAGATCAGTGCGTCGGCCTGGATGCCGATTTCGCGCAACTGCTTGGCGGTGTGCTGGGTCGGTTTGGTCTTGAGTTCGCCCGCAGCAGCGATCCAGGGCACATAACTCAGATGCACAAACGCGGTGTTGTTGTGCCCGAGCTTCAGGCTCATCTGGCGCACGGCTTCCAGAAAGGGCAGGGACTCGATGTCACCCACGGTGCCGCCGATCTCGACAATCGCCACATCGACGGCATCGGGTGTGCCAAAGCCAGCGCCGCGCTTGACAAAATCCTGGATCTCATTGGTAACGTGCGGGATCACCTGCACGGTCTTGCCCAGGTAGTCGCCGCGCCGCTCTTTCTCGAGCACGCTCTTGTAGATCTGGCCGGTGGTGAAATTGTTAGCCTTGCGCATG
>JBAXOZ010000329.1:0-2334 GCA_037132975.1 Comamonadaceae bacterium | reverse complement strand
ACGCCTTCAACCATGCGTGCGCGGGCTTCGCCGCCGAAAATTACGTCTTTTGCTGCCATTTTTGATTCTCCGAGTGTTTAATCAGTTGAGGACCGAGCGACCATGCGCGGTGCGCACCGTTCGGTCGGTCCCGCAAGTTATTTCGTTTCCACAACCGCGAACAGGTCGTCTTCCTTCATCACCAGCAGTTCATCGCCCGAGACCTTGACGGTCTGGCCGCTGTACTTGCCAAACAGAACGCGGTCGCCGACCTTGACGTTCATGGCGATGAGCTCGCCCTTGTCGTTCTTCTTGCCAGGGCCCACGGCCAGCACTTCGCCTTGATCCGGCTTTTCGGCGGCGCTATCGGGAATGACAATGCCGGAAGCAGTCTTGGTTTCGTTTTCGACGCGCTTGACGATGACGCGGTCTGCCAAAGGACGCAGTTTCATGAGGAATCTCCTAGGTATTGAAACGGTGGAACATCGGCACCAACCAAAAGTTGGCGCTCATTAACTTGTGGGAATGGCGCTGTTAGCACTCAAACCCAACGAGTGCTAATCATAAGGGCATTTTGGGAGGTTTCAAGTGCGGATGCGCTATTGCGACCAATTCATTGCGAGCACAGCGACGTGGAAATCCATTTCCCCAGCTAATTTGCCATCTCTATCAGCGCCGTCTCCATGGCGCGCGTGTGGGCTACGACGTCCCAGCCGGGTCGGCCTAGCAGGCGCTGGCGCAGGCTGCGTTTGAGTGCGAGCAAGGCGGCGCGGTCTTGCGCCATCGTGCAGGCGATACGCACATAGCCCGCGTCGTCCTCAGCTACCCAATCGGGCAGGCCGGCAGCGCTCATGAAGCTCGCGCCCATGCGTGAAACAAAGTTGGCTCCGCGCTTGCAGATCACCGGCACGCCCATCCACAGCGCCTGCAAACTGGTGGTGCCGCCGTTGTAGGGCACCGGGTCCAGGGCGATGTCCACGTCGGCGTACTCGGCCATCATGTCGGTCAGACCGGTGGGGCCGCGAAACTCCACGCGTGCCGTGTCGACGCCCAACTTTTGCAGCCGCTCGGTAAACAAGCGCACCGCGCCCGGATCAGAAAAGCTTGGCGCCTTGAGCAGCAAGCGCGCATCGGGCAATGCCGCCAAAATTTGCGCCCACAGCGCCAGCGTGTGCGGCGTAAGCTTGGGCACGTTGTTGAACGAGCCAAACGTCAGCGGCCGCTGCGCCAGTGCGTCAGCGTAAACCGGGTACGCATAGTCCGCCTCCGGCGCGTAGCAAAACACCACACCCGGCAACCGCGCAATGCGCTCCGAGCAAAGTGACTCGCTGCCCACCGGAGTGACCACCGCATCACCCAGCACCCAGTCCATATTGGGCACGCCGGTCGATCCCGGGTAACCCAGATATGTAGCCTGCACAGGCGCGGCACGCTTGCCAAACAGGCTCATGCGCTGCTGCCCGGTGTGGCCGGCCAGGTCCAGCAGCACATCAATCTGGTCCGCGTCAATGCGCTTGGCCAGTTGCGTGTCGTTTAGCGTGGTGGACTCCACCCAATGCTCCACGCGCTGCTGCGCCAGGCGGGTCTGATCGTCGTAGCTCACGCCGGTGAAATACAAGAACAGCTCAATGCGGCTGCGGTCCAGCTCGCGCAGCACCGGCTGCATGAAGATGTTCACCGGATGCTGGTGGTGAAAATCCGCACTCACCAGCCCCAAACGCAAGCGTCGCCCCTGCAACGGCGCACGCACAAAACTCTGCGCCGAGCGCGCGCCCTGCCCCAGGGGCGCAAACAACTCGCGGTGCAAATCGGCTACCTGCTGGGCGCTCATCTGGTCGCTGTAGAGCGACGACATGGCCGAGCTCGAAGCCAGGTTACCCGGCGCAGCCGGTTCGGCCGCCAGTTCGCGGTACAGGCGCAGCGCCGTATCGGCGTCGCCCTGGCGTCCGGCAATCGAGGCGCGCATGCTCTTGGCACCGGGGATGGGCCCGAGCTTTTCTGCCTCTTGCAATACCTGCTCGGCTTCGTCCATCTGCCAGCTCTCGGCCAGCAGGTGCGCCAGGTTCCAGCGTGCGGTGGCACTGTGCGGATGCAGTTGCACGTTCTTGCGCAACACCACCAGCGCCTCTTGCCACAGGTTGTGCCGGAAGGACATGGCCGCCAGGCGCGCCAGTGTGGCTTCTTCGGTGGCGGACGAGGCCTCGGTTAGCACCGTCATGGCAGCACCCTGCTGGCCCATGCGCAGCAAGGCCTCGCCCAGGTCCATTTGCAGCTCGCACAGGCGGTTCACATCTGGTGGCGCGCTGCTGCCTTGCGTTGGCCGCTGCAGCGCCTGCAGCCCCAGGCGCAACACCT
>JBAXOZ010000328.1:0-2341 GCA_037132975.1 Comamonadaceae bacterium | reverse complement strand
CCAGCAATCCACTGACGCTGCCAGGCTATGTCTGAGGCGTGAAGATGTGCTGGCGGCCCTCTTGGAGGCCGTAGATCAGGCGCGTGCACAGAGCAACCCGATGGCCATGATCGCCGGGCTCCGGGAGATAGGCAAGATGCTCGGTTTCTATGCTCCTGAGACGAAGCGGGTGGAGGTCAGTGCCGCTGGCCAGTCCGATCTGAGCCGGATGAATCAGATGAGTGATGCCGAACTGCTGGCGATCATCGGGGCTGGGCGGGCTGCTTAGAGTAGTGCGATTTCCTGCGCATGGTGGCGCGGCAGTGCCCGGGGAGCTCAAAAAAGTGGAGGGTAGTGGAGGCCAATTTCATAACTTTCTATATATAAAAATAAAAATATATAAGAGAAGTTATGTTTTGGCCCTCCACTACCCTCCACTGGCACAACTAGCCGCGGCCGCTGACCCCGAGGTAATGGTTGCCATCGTTCCGCTCTACCTTACGGAACTTGTCACCCAAGTCACGGCCAAACGTCCCTGCCGCCATCGGCTTGTAGCCGTTCTGTTCAGCCCAAGTCTTATAGTTTTGATACGCGTAGCTCGCCTTGAACTCGAGGTGGGCGCCGACCTTGCAGCAGTCGCTCATCCACTGAGAGATGATGTCCATCTCTTCGCGGTAGCTGCTGACGGCCTCCGTGACGACCTGGGGCTCGCGCAGTCCGACCTTCTGCCATTCAAGACAGCCCTTGATGGCCCAGTTCAGGATGCCAGGCAGTTCAGTCAGCAGCTTGTCCTGCAAGTGAGGGTCGCGATGTTCCGGAGCAATGGTGACCACAAACGGGACCAGCCGGATGCGCCGCCAGATCCCGTTGTCGCGCCCCCGGATCGTGGGCTTGTGGTTGCCCGCGATGAACAGTTTGAACTTCGGCACAAATTCAAAAAACTCCGCGTAATGAAACCTTGCCGACATGGCCTCGCCGCCGGTCAGCTGTTTCACCAACGACTCTGCCAGCATTGATCCATCCTCGACCTCGTTGGCGATCACCACGCGCACGTTCTGCAAGCGGGCTATGTCGTTTGTGCCACTGGTGCGCTTGGCCATCAAGGTCTCGGTCGGAGTCTGCTTCGCGAGCTCGCTGCCAACCACCGCCTTGACCACGTTCAAGAACGTGCTCTTGCCGTTCAGACCTTTGCCGTACAGAAAGAACAGGCACTGCTCAGTCGTCATGCCAGTCAAGCAGTAGCCGACCACGCGCTGAAGGTAGTTCGCCAGATGCTTGTCGTGGCCCGTTACTTGGTCGATGAAGATCAGGAACTGCGGGCACTGCGCCGCCGCATCGAACATGACGGAACTGTGCAGCGTCAGCATGTCTTCGCGCCGGGCCGGCTGTAGCGTGCCGGTCTTCAGGTTGACAACACCGTTGGCGACACCGAGCAGCATGTCGTGCGAGTCCAGATCCAGAGGCAACGCAGCCAGGGCTGGCTCGCTTGCCGCGAGTTCCAGCATGGCCTTGAGCTTGGGTGCTTGCAGGCTCGCCTTGGCGTGTTTTCTCACAGCGTCGCTGACGTCCGAATCGTTAATATTGACTGCCTCCTGCTGAATGGTCCGCGCCAGCGCCTTGGCCAGTTCCATGATCTGGGCTACCTGATCCAGGGACCAGCGCGTGCCCAGCCAGATCAGCCAGCCCATGCCATAAACATGGCGCACGTTGTCACGGTAGCGGCTGCTAAAGCGGGAAGCATTGCCGGTGTCGGTCAATGACTTCAACAGCTTTTCGGGGTCAGCGGCGTCGTAGCGCATGATGCTCAAGGCGATGGCATTGACTTCGTCTGTGTCTAACGGCGGCTGGCAGCGTGCCTGGTTTTCTGCGTGCAAGGCCGCGGCGATGGCCACCTCGGTCATGCCCTTGTGGCGCATGACGCCGGCCATGCTGATCAGCGCATTGTTGCGCCCGGACTCGATGATGTTGCCGTCGTTACTGGCGCTCGTCGGAGGTGACACCCCCTTGATTTTTTTGCGGCGTGTCTTACCGGTCACTGGCAACTGGACATCGTCGAGTTGCAGGGCGCTGACGATGGTCAGCACCGGACGTGGTTTGACAGGCGTGACAAGTTTGAGTTTTGTAGCCATGTTGAATTACTCCTGAGAAACGATACGGGTCATGAAAGGCGTGTCCTTCTGGTGCCAGAACCCCGGCAGGCGCATGACACGTGGCAGGTCATTCACAGACGGGTCGCTGTTGAACTTCAGGGCGATCTGCTTCTGGCGAGTCGTGAATTCGGACAGTTGGCAGTCGTTCGTGAAGTAGTAGCAGTGCCACTTGCCCGGGCTGCTTTCGATGATGATGTCGGGCTTGCAGCATT
>JBAXOZ010000327.1:0-2346 GCA_037132975.1 Comamonadaceae bacterium | reverse complement strand
GCGGCGCGCGTGGTACATTGCCTTTTCAAATGAAGACCATCCGCATAGGTGCTGGCGCCGGTTACTCGGGTGACCGCATTCCCCCCGCCGCAGAGCTTGCCGAGAAAGGCGAGCTGGACTATCTGGTGTTCGAGTGCCTGGCCGAGCGCACCATCGCGCTGGCCCAACTGGAGCGCAGCAAGGACAACCATTTGGGCTTTGACCCTTTGCTGGCCGACCGCATGGAGGCGGTGCTGGCCTCGTGCGTGCGCCAGGGCGTGAAAATCGTCACCAACATGGGCGCCGCCAACCCCGAAGCCGCCGGGCGCGAGGTCATCCGGATCGCGCGTGCGCTGGGGCTGGAGCGCCTGAAGGTGGCGGTGGTGCTGGGCGACGACGTGCTGCCCTGCCTGCACGGGCAGGAGCTGACCCTGATGGAGAGTGGGGCTCCGCTGCAGTCCCTGGGCAACTCCATCATCTCTGCGAATGCCTACCTCGGCGCCGAGGCTCTGGTGCAGGCGCTGGCGCTGGGTGCTGATGTGGTTGTCACGGGCCGCGTTGCCGACCCGGCACTGTTTCTGGCGCCGCTGATTTTTGAATTCGGCTGGTCCATGTCGGACTGGCACAAGATGGGGCAGGGCACCGTCGTCGGCCATCTGCTGGAGTGCGCGGGGCAGGTGACAGGCGGCTACTTTGCCGACCCGGGTTATCGTGACGTACCCGATCTGGCTCGACTGGGCTTTCCGATTGCGGAGGTCTCGGAAGATGGGCGCGCCATCATCACCAAGGTGGATGGGTCTGGCGGCTGCGTGACCCGCGCCACCTGCGCAGCCCAGCTCCTGTACGAAATAGAAAACCCCGCCAGTTATCTGCAGCCCGACGTGGTGGCTGATTTTTCAAATGTCACCCTGACCGAGGTCGGGCCGGATCGCGTTCTGGTAGCAGGCGCCAGCGGTCATCCACGACCACCCACCCTGAAGGTGACCGTGGGACACCGTGACGGCTTCATCGGTGAAGGGCAGATTTCCTACGCCGGGCCCGGCGCACAGGCGCGGGGTGAACTGGCACTGGACGTGCTGCGCCAGCGCCTGGAGAGTTCGGACATCGCCGCGCTGGACAGCCGCTATGAACTCATCGGCGTCAATTCGATTCTGGGTCCAGCCCACGTCACTGGGCACGAACCCGCTGAAGTCCGGGTCCGGGTCGCCATGCGCGTGGCCAGCAGAAAAGAGGCCGAGCGCGTAGCGAATGAAGTAGAGGCCATGTACCTGAACGGTCCTGGCGCCAGCGGGGGTGCCACCAAGTCGGTGCGCGAGGTGATCGCCGCCGCCTCCACCCTGATCCCGCGTGACATGGTTCAAACCACAATCGCTATATTGGATCTCTAGATGCTGCTGCGAGACATTGCCCACTCCCGTGCCGGAGACAAGGGAAACCGGTCCACCATTTCAGTGATTGCCTACGAGCTGAAGGACTTCCCGGCGATAGAGAAGTCGATCACCGCCGAGCGTGTGCGCGCGCACTACGCCGGCATCGTCAAGGGCAGGGTGGAACGCTTTGTGGTGCCGCAGCTCGGTGCTTTGAACTTTGTGCTGCACGACGCGCTGGGCGGAGGAGTGACCCGATCGCTGGCGCTGGACGCGCATGGCAAATGCCTGAGTTCGGCTATTCTCACCATGTCCATCGATTAGTTCGATCAACCGTTTTCACAGGAAAGTCTCCCATGAAGTGCAAATCCGTTCTCTTGCTGGCGCTGGCCAGTTTCTCGCTCAGCGTGCTGGCTCAGGGCTATCCGAACAAGCCCATCAAGGCGATCGTGCCCTTTGCTGCAGGCAGCGCGACGGACCAGATTGGTCGCGCCTTCGCGGCCAAGATGGCGGAGACACTGGGGCAGACCATCGTGGTGGAAAACAAGGCCGGTGTGAACGGCATGCTGGGCGCCGATGCGGTGGCCAAGGCCGCACCGGATGGCTACACGATCCTGATCGGAACCAACAGCACGAACGCGGCTCTCAAGAGCCTGATGAAGAAATTGCCCTACGACCAGGACACGGCGTTTGCGCCGCTGGGATACATGGGCTCGGTGCCACTGATCGTGGCCGTCAACAACGACGTACCGGCCAAGACCCTGCGCGAGTTTGTCGACCTGGCCAAGGCCAAGCCGACTTTCGTGACCTTTGCCAGCGCCAGCACCTCACAACTGGTGTCTTCTGAAATGATGGCGGGTATGGCCGGTATCCAGATGACCAACGTGCCCTACAAGAGCGGTCCGGCGGCAATGACCGACTTGATCGGTGGCCAGGTGATGATGTTCAGCGCCGACTTTGCGGTCATGCTGCCGCAGGTCAAAGGCGGCAAGATTCGCGG
>JBAXOZ010000326.1:0-2367 GCA_037132975.1 Comamonadaceae bacterium | reverse complement strand
GTCGCTGCGGATGCCGCCCTTGTTGGTCAGTGCAATCTGCGCCGCCTTGGCCCCATAGCTGCTGTCCGACGTACCGGCCAGAAAGGCGTCGGCAATCACCGCGCCCAGCGTGTTTTCACCGGCGGCATTGGCTTTGCGATCCAGCGCCGAGGAAATGCGACCCACCACCACATCGGCTATGGTGGCCGTCAGGTCGCCATAGCGGCGCACGATCTGGTCAATCGCCGGGTCGCGCTGCAGCGTGCTGTACTCGGCCGGCACCGCAAGTACCTTGCCTGTGCTGTCCTTGACAACCAGATCGTTCAGCACCAGCTTGTTGTTTGCGTCTTTGGCAATCACCTTCCTGGTCACAGCGTCCAGCGTCAGATCGACCTTGGTGACGAGTCGGCCGTAAGAGCCCGACTGCGTGATGAGTTTGCCGTCCGGCCTGAAACACACGTATTCCTGATGCGTATGACCACTGAGTACAAGATCGACTGCAGGGTCCATGCGATCCGCCAGTTTGATGATCTCACCGCTGAAACCCGGACAGGATTTGTCGAGCAGCGTTTTGGCACGTGTCTCACCGCCCTGGTGAATCAACACCACGATGACGTTGACCCCCTTGCTCTTGAGTTCCGGCACCAGCCGGTTGATGGTCTCAACTTCATCACCAAACTGCAAACCCGCCACGCCCGCCGGAGTGACCATGCTGGGTGTCTCCTTCAGCGTCAGGCCAATGAAGCCGATCTTGACGCCGCCGAGAGTGCGAATCGCGTAAGGCGGAAACAGCGTTTCTCCGGTCTTCTGATCCGTCACGTTGGCGGCCAGGTACTGAAAGCTCGCACCCTTGAACTGACCCTGGTTCATGCAGGTGTCCACGCCAACCACACCGGCTGTCCCATCCGCTGTTTTCGGGAAACAGCCACCCTTTTGCATACGCAGCAGTTCACTGCGTCCCTTGTCGAATTCGTGGTTGCCGACGCTCGTAATTTCAAGTCCGATCTGGCTCAGAATGTCGATCGTCGGCTCATCGTGAAACAGCCCGGAGGTCAGCTGTGACGCACCCACCATGTCACCGGCGGCAACAACCAGAGTTCGCTGTGGGTTGAGCTGCTTGAGACTGTGCACCAGGGTAGAAAGGTAGGCCGCGCCACCGGCTGATACCCGGGCACCGGCATCGTTGCTTCGGTCTGGCACCAGCACCGTTCCGGCTGGCGGCAGGATGTTGCCGTGAAAGTCGTTCAGGGCGATCAGCGACAGCGTTATCGGCTCCTTTGCTGCCGGTTCGGCAGCAAAGGTCAGACATGACACACCGGCCAGTGCTGCCCCCAGGCAGACACTGGCCAAACGCTTAGAAGTCGGTGCGCAGCGTGACAGAGACAAAGCGCGGGCTTCCCACGTAGTAGAACGGTGTGCTGCCACCGGCGCCAATCGCACGTGTGGTGAAGTTGCTGCCGCTGCCGGAATTGATGCGCAGATAGCTCTGGTCGAACAGGTTGTTCACGTTCAACTGAATCGATGGCTTCTTCAGCAAAGTCGTATCAGCAAAGCGATAGCCCAGGCTGACATTGACCAGCGTAGCTGCATCGATCGACTCGTCGTTGACCAGAGTGGAGTAGGCGGTTCCGGTGTACTTCAGGTCAGCATTGCCATACCAGCTGCCGCTGTTGTAGCCCAGGCGCAGACCACCCAGCCACTGCGGTGTATCGGGCATCTGCTTGCCAGTGGTTGCTTCATAGACGGTCGCGCTGGTTCTCAAATCGCTCTGCATCTTGCTGTCGGTGTACGACAGGGAGCCGTAGAGGGACCAGTTGCTGTTGAGCTTGTAGCCGGTCTCAAGTTCAAAGCCGCGCGTGATCACGTCACCCACGTTGTAGTCGGTTGACAAGGAATTGACCGGGTCATAAGCGCGGGCAATGCGATTGGCGAAGCTGATGTAGTAGACCGATCCGGAGAAGGTCCAGTCCTTGCCGGCATAGCGATAGCCCATGTCAAGGTTGGTTGATGTTTCCATTTCCACCGCCGGGTCACGCAGCGTGGCACCCGTCAGCAGACCGTTGACGACCGTGCCACCAACCAGCAGGGATTGGTAGCTGAAGTTGCCCGGCGCCTTCATGTTGCCGGCAATGTTGGCAAACACCTGGCGCTCCGCGTCGAGCGTGTAGCGCACGCCGACACTGGGCAGAACCTTGCTGTAGGTCTTGGTCAGGTTGTAGTCCGCGCCCTGGCCGGAGCCTTCGTTCGCGAAGTTGCTGAAATCGCGCTTGATCTCGGAGTTGCGCAGGCCGAGTTGCAGATTGAGCTTGTCCTGCATCAGGTTGATGCTGTCCTGCACAAACAGGGAAGAGGCTGAACTGATCGTGATCTGGTTGCGGCCCTGGTAGG
>JBAXOZ010000325.1:0-2373 GCA_037132975.1 Comamonadaceae bacterium | reverse complement strand
TAGGCGACCAACGCGCCATTGCCGTCAACCGCCCGGGCACCAATGCCTTTGTGCGTGTGGTGCGAACTGCTGCAGACGGCACTAACTCAGGCACCGGTTTCTTCCAGTCGATTGACGACCTGATTGCCGGCGTCAAGACCGCCAACAGCACCGCAATGCAACGCGGTTTGACCGAGATGGACGCTCTGCATCAGGGCGTGGTGCTGACTCAGGCGGATGTGGGTGTTGACCTGAAAGTCAACGATCAGCAGCGGTCCATACTGGAGGACACCAAGCTCACCCTCAAAACTGCACTATCTTCTGTGGAAGACCTGGATATGGCCAGCGCCATCACCCAAATGCAAAAACAACTGCTATCGCTGGAGGCGGCGCAGAACAGCTTTGCCAAGGTGTCCCAACTCAGCTTGTTTAATTACCTCAAATAGGTCGTGCAATACACGTTGAACGTCCTTGGCAGCTCAAGTTTTTCTGACTCGAACCGAATCCCTGTCTGATGCGCTTCATTAACCTCATGGCAGCCACGCATGGCCACTAATACCATCACCGCACTGGGCGCTGGCTCGGGTGTGGACACTGCGGCCCTGGCCAAGAGCCTGGTGGATGCCGAGCGCGCGCCTGCCAAGGCGATAATTGACAAGAGAATTACCAGCGCGACCAACAGCGTCTCGGGTTACGCTGCCATCAAGTTCGTGCTCGACAACCTCAAGACCGCCTTTGCTGACCTTAAGGACCAAAGTGACTTTGCCAGCATTGCGCCCACCATTAGCCAGTCCAGCGCGCTATCGGTGGCCGCTGGTGCAACCACGCCCGCAGGCAGCCACACGGTTACTGTCACCACCTTGGCGGCAGCGCAGCGCAATATCAGCGCTGGTTTTGCGGCAGCCACCTCGCTTAATGATGGTGCCGCCTTCAACCTCAAATTGTCAGTGCATGGCGGTGCTGAGCAGACCATTGCTGTTACCGAACCCACGGTGGCCGGCATTGCTGCTGCCATCAACAATGCCAACTTAGGCATCAGCGCCAGCCTGGTTAACACCGGCAATGCCAGCACACCCTACAAGATCGTTGTAACCGGCACGACCGGTGTGGCCAACGACTTTACCCTCACCAGCGATAACGTGCCATCTTGCGTAACGGCTGTCACTACGCAAGGCGATAACGCGCGCGGCGTTACCGAGTCCACCGCGCTCAGCTTTACGGCACTCAAGGCGGGCCAGTCGGTCACCATTGGTGGCCTGACCTACACCGCCACCCTGGCCACCACCGCTGAGCAGTTAGCCGCAGCCTTTGCGTCGCTTTCTGCCGGTGCCACAACGGGGGCCGGCACGGCCACCGGAAGTTACTCTGGCACGCTGACGGGTTTTGCTACCGGCGCAGTAACCGGCAGCACTGTTACCGCAACCAGCAGCACGGCCAACGCCGATGTCACCGACCTGGCTATTACGAATACCGGGTTCAGCCTTGGCACCAAGTTGCAAGCCGCCTGCAACGCCACGCTTAATGTGGATGGGGTGGACATTACCAGCAGCAGCAACCAGGTGCAGCGCGCCATCACTGGTGCCACGCTCAACCTGATCAGCACCACCAGCGGCGCTGCCACGTTGAACTTCACGCGCGACACGGCCAGCGTAAAAACCAAGTTGCAGGCTTTGGTAACCGCTTACAAGGATGCGAACAGCATGCTGGGAACGGTGTCAGACCCCAAGTCCACCGTGCCAACCTATGGTGCCACACTGGTGGGCAATTCCATTGTGAGCCAGGTGCGTGACCAGATTCGCAACCTGGTGCTGGGCGAGTCCAACTCCACTTCTGGAACTATCAAGGCGCTGCGCAATCTGGGAATATCGGTTGATAAAACTGGTGTGTTAACGCTGGACAGCACCACACTCGACGCTGCATTGAGCAGCAACTTTGATCAGGCGGTGACCATGCTCACCGCCAACCGCGAAAACCTCAGCTCCTATAGCACCTTGAGCGCTGGACTGGCGGGCGAGGCGGTCAAGAAGCTCACCACCATGCTGGCCAGCGACGGTGCCATCAGCACGCAAAGTGCCAATGCGACCAAAAAAATCAGCGATTACAACACTGACCTGACCAAGCTTGAAGCCCGCATGACCCTCTTGCTGGAGCGCTACAACAAACAGTTTGCCACCATGGACAGCCTCGTGGGCCAGTCCAATAGTTTGCGAACCAGCCTCACCTCGACCTTCGCCGGAATGTCGGCCATGTACACCAACAAATAAGTTGCGGGAAAGCGGCTAAAGTTTGCCGCGCCCAATCCGAATCCCTAGCTACTGAACCCTGATCTGCCCGCCCTGGTGCAGATAAGCCTCGGCCCACAGCAGGTTCAGCAGCTTTAGAAAAGGACGGCAA
>JBAXOZ010000324.1:0-2375 GCA_037132975.1 Comamonadaceae bacterium | reverse complement strand
AGCGTGACAGCACCAACGCCACCTGCTACACCTGCCACGCCGAAAAGCGCGGCCCCTTTGTGCACCAGCACGAGCCGGTGGCTGAAGACTGCGCCAATTGCCACAACCCGCATGGCAGCACGGTGGCCGGCATGCTCAAGACCCGTGCGCCGCTGCTGTGCCAGCAGTGCCATACGCCGCACGTCGCCGGCGGTGTCGGTGCTGTGGCCGGCCAGCCTGGCGTCTCCAGTGCTGCAGCCGGGCTGACGGCGCCGCTGATCAACGCCACCACCAATGGCAAGAACGTCGTCAACCTGTGGCAGGGTCGCAGCTGCCTGAACTGCCATACGCAGATTCACGGTTCCAACAATCCGTCGGTCAGCAACCCGACGCCCCAGCTGATGCTGCGCTGAAGTACCGAGAGCCATCATGATCAACTCTGATTCTTCTTTCCGCTTTCACCGCAGCCTGCTGGCGCTCTCGCTGGCCGCCGCCTTCCTTCCCTTGCAGGCGCATGCCGAGGGCGATGATGCAGCCCCCATCACCAGCGTCAGCTTTGGTCTGGGTCTGCAAAGCGGCTCCAGCGCCGACCACGCCCAGTTTGGCCAGTACAACGGCCTGCGTGCAGACCGCAACTTCTTTGGCAATCTGGGTTTCAGTCACAGTCTGCGCGACACAGAAAATAGCAACTGGCTGCAGATCGAGGGCTCCAACCTGCTGAATGAAACGCGCGAACTCAGCCTGGTCAAAAAAGACCCCGGCAACTGGAAGCTCAGCGCGACTTACGGTGAACTGGTGCGTTTTGAGCCCAACACCGTCAACACCGGCCTGCTTGGCGCCGGCTCCACGACACCCCAGGTTGTCGCTTTGGCCGCTGGCAGCGGGTCCGACCTCGAACTCAAGACCAAGCGCAGCGGTCTGGGCCTGGGTTTTTCCAAAACCATCAACCCGGCACTGCAGTTTGACCTGGATCTGAAAAGCGAAAACAAGGACGGCGCAAGGCTCTCCGGTATTGGCATCAACTGCCCGACCGTGATCGCTCCCGGTTGCCTGGGCACTACCCTCGCCAACACCGGCTGGGCCAGCCTGATGCTGCCCGAGCCCGTCAGTGCCAACCACAGCCAGATCGAGGCACGCCTCACCTATGGCGCCGAAAAGCTGCGCTTCAATCTGGGCTACTACGGCTCCTTCTATCGCAACAACAACGGCAACCTGACCGGCACCATCCCGGGCAGCCTGTACAACCCGGTAGGCAGCCTGCTGCCCCTGAGCACCGGCTTGCGCGCTGTGCTGGGCCAGCCGGTGGCTCTGGCGCCGGACAACCAGGCGCACCAGCTCGATTTGAGCGGCAGTTACGACCTCGGCAGTGCCACCCGCGCCACCTTCAAGCTGGCACGCAGTGTGGCCACACAGAATGCAGACTTCGCCGCTGCCGGTTTGACCGGCGCCCCGGCTGGCGTAAGCAACCTGGACGGCCAGGTTCGCAACTCGCTGGCCAAGCTCAGCCTGAGCTCGCGCCCGGTGCGTCAGCTTTCCCTGCTGGCCGACCTGCGCTACGAAAAGAAGGAAGACCAGACACCGCTGGCCTCCTACAACATTGAAGGCGCGGTACCCGCACTGCCAGCCCTGCCCTTTACCTACACCAACCGCAATCTGTCGAGCCAGAAAGGCAATGCCAAACTGCAAGCCAGCTGGCAATTCAACAGCGACTACCGGGGTACGCTGGGCGCCGATCGTGAAACCATTGACCGCGGTGAGTTCACCGCCAGCAGCGCCATCTCGGGCATCAGCGCCCTGCGCCAGAAGACCAATGAGAACACGGTGCGCGCCGAACTGCGGGGTCGCCTGGCCGAGACTTTGACAGGCAGCGTGACACTGTCACGCAGCAACCGTGATGGCTCCAACTGGCTGCGAGACAACAGCGGCCCGGGCGTCACCGAAGTCATCAACCCGGCTGATCCGGTCACCGGCTTGCTGCCAACCTCTGTCTTCATGCCAACGCTCTCAGACCGCCAGCGCAACAAGGTCAAGCTGTTTGCCGACTGGCAAGCCAGCGAGGCCCTCTCGATCCAGATCAGCGCCGAAAGCGGCAGCGACCGCTTCACCACGCCCAGCAACTACGGCCTGCGTGACACCGGCGTGCACCAGTTCAGTCTGGACTGGGCCTATGCCCTGTCCGACAACTGGGGCCTGACCGGCACCTTGTCGAGCAGCCAGCAAAGCCTGAACCAGGCGCGCGCCGCTGCTTACCTGATGGCGTTTGACAACAGCAACCTGGGGGCCAGCATCGGTGCCAACGGCAAGATCAACGCCAAGTTGGATGTTGGCGGCAGCCTGTCCTACGCCGGCGACAAGAGCGTTTATGGCCAGACCCTGGACAGCCTGGCTGGCAGCGA
>JBAXOZ010000323.1:0-2377 GCA_037132975.1 Comamonadaceae bacterium | reverse complement strand
TTCGACTGGAAGCCCCTGGCCTTGGTGCCGCTGCTGGCATTGGGTGTCTTGCCTTTTATAGGCTCAGGATCGACATGGCTGACACTGACTGTGGCCGGGCTGGCCATGGGCATGATCATCTTCATCATTGCCTCCGGCCTGACGCTGATCTTCGGCCTGATGGATGTGCTCAATTTTGGCCATGGCGTGTTCATTGCGCTGGGTGCCTTTGTCGCCACCACGGTGCTCGGGCTGATGGGCGACTGGACCGGCTCCGCTGAGCTGTGGCGCAACCTGCTGGCGGTGTTTATTGCCATGCTGGTGGCGATGGCGGTGTCCGGCGCCGTCGGGCTGGCCTTTGAGCGTTTCATCGTGCGCCCGGTCTACGGCCAGCATCTCAAGCAGATCCTGATCACCATGGGCGGCATGATCATCGGAGAGGAACTCATCAAGGTGATCTGGGGACCGCAACAGATTGCCTTGCCGCTGCCCGAAGCACTGCGCGGCGCCGTGCTGCTGGGCGACTCGGCAATCGAGAAATACCGCTTGCTGGCGGTGCTTGTTGGCGGCGCCGTTTTTGCATTGCTGGCCTGGACCCTGAACCGCACCAAGATTGGTCTGCTGATCCGTGCCGGTGTGCAGGACCGTGAAATGGTGGAGTCGCTCGGTTACCGCATCCGGCGTCTGTTTGTTGGGGTCTTTGTGGTCGGCAGCGCGCTGGCCGGACTCGGTGGCGTGATGTGGGGCATGTACCAGCAGAACGTGGTGCCGCAGATGGGGGCGCAGGTCAATGTGCTGATCTTCATCGTCATCATCATCGGTGGCCTCGGATCCACCGGCGGCGCCTTGATGGGGGCCTTGCTGGTAGGACTGATGGCCAACTACACCGGCTTCCTGTTGCCCAAGGTGGCGTTGTTTTCGAACATTGCGCTGATGGTCGCGATTCTGCTGTGGCGACCGCAGGGTGTGTACCCGGTGGCGAACAGATGAGGGTAGGAGAAATGGCACAACATATTTGTCATCGCGAGGCCATAGGCCGTGGCGATCCATGGCCCTGGATTGCCGCGCTTCGCTCGCAATGACCACTTGTAAAGGACGCCGATGCTGACAAGACTCCTCTCCAACGACTTCCCGCGCAGCCGTGTGCTGGCAGTCGTGCTTCTGCTGGTGCTGATTGCGTTGGCGGGAACACCCTTCATCTTTCCTGGTGTGAAAGCCCTCAATGTGGCGGCCAAGGTGCTGGTCTTCATTGTGCTGGTTGCCAGTTTTGACCTGTTGCTCGGTTTCACCGGTATTGTCAGTTTTGCCCACACCATGTTTTTTGGCATCGGCGCCTATGGCATCGCGGTAGCCACGACGCGCATCGGACCGACCTGGGAAGCGCTCGCTGTCGGGCTGGTGTGTTCGCTCGGACTGTCGCTGTTACTGGCACTGCTGGTGGGATTGTTCTCGCTTCGAGTCAGAGCCATCTTCTTTGCCATGATCACGCTCGCTGTGGCCTCCGCTTTCCTGACGCTGGCGTCGCAACTCTCCGATATCACGGGCGGCGAAGATGGCCTGACCTTCAAGGTGCCCGAGATCCTGTCACCGGGTTTTGAGTTCTCGGAGCAGCCGTTTCTGGGCGTCATGCTCGATGGTCGCCTGCTCTGCTATTACCTGCTGTTTGCGGCCGCCACGCTGCTGCTGCTGGCTATGCTGCGCATCGTGAACTCGCCGTTTGGCCGTGTGCTGCAGGCGATCCGGGAGAACGAATTTCGGGCCGAGGCGATCGGTTACCGGGTCGTGGTCTACCGTACGCTGTCGAGCGTTCTGTCGGCCCTGTTTGCCTGTCTGGCGGGTGCCATGCTGGCGCTCTGGTTGCGCTACAACGGGCCCGACACCTCGTTGTCGTTCGAGGTCATGATGGACGTGCTGTTGATTGTGGTGATTGGGGGCATGGGTACCATTTACGGTGCCGTCATCGGCTCGGTGCTGTTTCTGGTGGCACAAAGTTACCTGCAGGATCTGTTGCGGCTTGGCAGTGAAGCCGCAGCCGCCTTGCCCTGGCTTGCGGCACTGCTGTCGCCGGACCGCTGGCTGCTCTGGTTGGGCGTTTTGTTTGTGCTGTCGGTTTATTACTTTCCAACCGGCGTGGTCGGGCGTTTGCGCGCCAATGCAGCGGGAGCGAAAGCATGACTTTTCCAGCAGGGTATTCATCGGCGTACGTTCAATGTGCGGGGCGAGAGATCCACTACACCGAGTGGGGCGGCGCGCATCAGCCCGTGGTGATTGCCTGGCACGGCCTGGCGCGCACCGGGCGCGACATGGACGAGTTGGCAGAGCACTTGAGCGCGCTGGGTTACCGCGTGATTTGTCCGGACACGATTGGGCGAGGACTGAGCCAGTGGAGTGGGGCGCC
>JBAXOZ010000322.1:0-2383 GCA_037132975.1 Comamonadaceae bacterium | reverse complement strand
GCCAGCCATAGTCCCAGCATGCCGACCGCAAAACCCAGCACCATCTCGGCCAGCATCGGCCAAGCCAGCGCCAGCAAACGCGGTCGCGTCGGAAGCGGATTCATGCCTTGCTGGACAAGCCCAACAGTGCAAATGGAGCGCGCCCACTGGCTGCGCTGATCAGACCGAGCACCCGGCCCGGTTCGCTGCCCACCATGCTCCAGTCAAAACGCCAGACCCAGTTGCTGCCGCCCAGGGTGCCCGGCAGGTTCATCCTGTGCTCACTGCCCAGACCGAGCACGTCCTGCAGCGGAAAAATCGCCATCGCGGCGACCGAGTTGCAAGCGGCCCGGATCATGCCCCAATGGATGTCATGCGCGCCGGCAGCAAGATAAGCGCCGGCATACTGACGCTCTTTTTGCGGTGCGTGGTCCCACCAACCGCGCGCCGTGTCGTTGTCATGGGTGCCGGGGTAGACCACGCAAGCCGTACCGTAGTTGTGCGGCAGGAACTCGTGCGTTGCATCGCCGCCAAAACCGAACTGCAAGATCTTCATGCCGGGAAAACCAAAGTGGTCGCGCAGTTCGATCACATCGGGGGTGATGAGTCCCAGATCTTCGGCGATGATGGGCACGCTTCCCAGAGCGTGCGCTATCGCTTCAAACAAGGCCTTGCCTGGTGCTGGCACCCAGCGTCCTTCGATCGCCGTCGGACAACTCGCCGGAATTTCCCAATAGCCGGCAAAGCCGCGAAAGTGATCAATGCGAAAGACGTCGGTCTGCTGCAAGGCACGGCGCACGCGCGCCGTCCACCAGGCGAAATCTTCTTCGGCCATGCGCTGCCAATCGTACAAAGGGTTGCCCCAGCGCTGACCGAGTGGACCCAGATCATCCGGCGGCACACCGGCCACCACCGTGGGCTGATAGTCAGCATCGAGCTGATAGAGATCGGGGCGCGCCCAGCAATCGGCGCTGTGATGGGCAATGAAGATAGGCAAGTCGCCCATGATGGCGACATGGCGTTCATTTGCATAGGCCTTCAGCACATGGAGCTGACTGTCAAAACACCATTGCACGAACTTCCAGAAATCAATTTCTGCCGCATCGCTGCGACGCACCTTGCGCAGGGCAGCAGGTTTGCGCTGGCGCAAGGCCGCCTCCCACTGCCACCAGGGTTGCCCCGCGTGCGCCGTTTCCAGCGCCATGAACAGCGCGTAATCCTCCAGCCAATGCGCTTGCTCGGCACACCAGGCGCTCATCGCAGCGTGCTCAGCCCGGTCCGCCTTGCGCGCAAAGCCGGCTGCCGCCGAGCGCAGCTGAGCCAGCCGCCAGGGAACGACACGCGCAAAGTCGACCCGCCGGCTGTCAAAACCCGCCGTCGGCAGTTCGGGCTGCGCTAACCAACCGGCAGCCACCAGCGGCTCCAGCGCCACCATCAAGGGGCTACCCGCAAATGCCGAGACACTTTGGTAGGGCGAGTCGCCCGGGCCGATGGGCGTTGTGGGCAGCAGTTGCCAGATGCCTTGACCGGCCGCAGCCAGCCAGTCAACAAAGCGGAAGGCGTCAGGCCCGAAGTCGCCGATGCCATGCGGCCCTGGCAGGGAAGTAATGTGCAGCAACACTCCGGCGCTGCGCTGTTGAAGGTCGATCATGGTTGGCTTCAATTGGTGAAGTCAGATGGTACTGCGGCGCAGCACCAGAACCGCGTGCGCCGGCACCAGCAGACAGCTTGAGACTGGCAAGCCTGGCGAAAGTTCTGCACTGCTGTCGAGCAGCAGTTGCCAATGTCCACTGAACGTGAAGGCAATGGGGTTCGACTGCGGGTTGAATACCAGGAGTACCGGAAAGCTTTCACAAGAAAATGCAGCGTGGCTTGCGTCGTTCCAGTCATGGCCTTGCATTTCCTGCCCGCACGGCGTGCGCCAGATCCGATGCACAGCACCCGGTTCGCCCGGGGTGGACGTCGACCACTGGTTGCTGTGCAAGGCTGGCTCGCAGCGGCGCAGTGCCAGCAAGTCCGCTACAAAGTCGCGCAGACCGTCGTCGGCTCCTGACCAATCCAGCCAGCCCAGCGCGTTGTCCTGGCAATAAGCGTTGTTGTTGCCTTGTTGGGTTTTGCCGATTTCATCGCCGGCACACAGCATCGGCGTGCCTTGCGCCAGCAACAGCGAAGCCAGCATGGCGCGCTGCACGCGCCGGCGCTGCAAATTGATGGCGACGTCCGCAGTCTCACCTTCAACACCAAAATTGGCGCTCAGTTCGCCATCCCGGCCGTCCCGATTCTCTTCGCCGTTGGCCAGATTGTGTTTTTGGCTGTAGCTCACCACATCTCGCAGCGTGAAGCCATCATGCACTGCAAGAAAGTTGACACTGGCGCTAGGGCGGCGCTGCCCGTGCTGAAACAG
>JBAXOZ010000321.1:0-2403 GCA_037132975.1 Comamonadaceae bacterium | reverse complement strand
CGACCGCTGCGCCGACGGCAGCGCCGACGACTGCCCCAACACTGGCACCGACGGCAGCGCCGACCGCTGCGCCGACGGCAGCGCCGACGACTGCCCCAACACTGGCACCGACGGCAGCGCCGACCGCTGCGCCGACGGCAGCGCCGACGACTGCCCCAACACTGGCACCGACGGCAGCGCCGACCGCTGCGCCGACGGCAGCGCCGACGACTGCCCCAACACTGGCACCGACGGCAGCGCCGACCGCTGCGCCGACGGCAGCGCCGACGACTGCCCCAACACTGGCACCGACGGCAGCGCCGACCGCTGCGCCGACGGCAGCGCCGACGACTGCCCCAACACTGGCACCGACGGCAGCGCCGACCGCTGCGCCGACGGCAGCGCCGACGACTGCCCCAACACTGGCACCGACGGCCGCGCCGACCGCTGCACCGACGGCAGCACCAACGACTGCCCCAACACTGGCACCGACGGCCGCGCCGACCGCTGCACCGACCGCTGCACCAATTGCTTACCCAACATCAAGTTGAACGTCGCATCACGGAGTTTTAGTGAATCATTTTGTGCATTCCATGTGCACATAGCCACAGGAGGTTTCAATGACCAAGGTTACGCCAAGTGAAATTCCACTAGATCAATCAGATTCATCCAAGACAAGTTGGGGGGCAAAACTTGCCGACCAAATGTATTTCGCGTTGGTAAATGGGACTGACGCAGACGAAACCTTTGATGCTGCTGCAGATATTTCGCAGAATACGCAAACACTAATGCAAAGCTACGGTCGTGGCGTCGCGGTAAGGATGGGTGCAGGCGACGACACGGTTTTGGGTTCGGCGTATGGTGACAATATTGCGGGTGGGGCTGGAACCAACTATATTGACGGCGGCGACAACTATGGCACTACACCAAATGGTTCCAAGGCGTTTGATGTGCTGGATGTCTACGTTCCATCGGGGGCGACACCTGAAAACACCGCTACCGCTGTTGCGGCAGTCACTGTCATACCGCTTGATGGTAGTTCCACTGATGCGACAGACAAAGCTGCCAAGGGGGCTGGCTACACCTTCAAGGTGGTAGCGGGCAGCGAGACCGATTACATCAAGGGCATAGAGCAGATCAACGTTCGCTTGGCGGACAACAGCAGTTCGTTTGTCAAGAGTATTGGATTGACATGCAGCGTCAATGAAGCCAAGGTGTCTGATCAGAATAGTTACCACTTGGCGTGGGTGAACGGGACGGGTGGGGATGACACGATCAATCTGAGCTTTGATGCAACTGGACCTAATGTGGGTGTCAATGCGTTGCTGTCGAGCGACGTGACGGCGTTAATGCTTGCCAACCATCACGGTGCATGGGTGGATGGTGGGGCGGGTAATGACACCATTACGGGCACGGCTTTCTCGGACAACTTCCGCAACGGAGCGGGCAACTCCAAGATTGATGGAGGTGACAACGTAGCGCCCGATGGGCAGCGTGGGCAAGACACATTTGAGATTCAGGTTGCCTCAGTAGATGCGATGAATAAGGTGGTAGTGAGTCCTGTAGCGCCAGGGGACGATGCTGGGGCTGGTTACACCTGGATGGTGACCTATGACGGCACTACCAACACCGGTGCAGGCCATCAGGTTGACTATCTGAAGAACATAGAAGGCATCTCGATCAACGAGACTGCGACCAACACGGGCAAGTGGATACCGCTGGTGGTCAATGTTGGGGAGGTACAACTTGCGGCAACGCAGCCTGATCCGCAGCATCCGACGCTGATGCAGCAGGGTAATACGACTGTGCCGTTAGCCAACCAGATGAACTTTGCCTGGGCCAATGGCACAACGGGCAACGACAGCTTTAGTGTTGCAAGCGACGTATCAACAACGACCCAGGCGCTGATGGTTGCAAACCAGCGTGGTGTGTATGTTGACCTGGGTGCGGGCAACGACACTGCGACGGGCTCAGCCTATGGGGACAACTTCAGCATGGGGTCTGGGGTGAACTACGTTGATGGGGGAGACAACCTGGGAACCAGCCCGTGGGGCGGCAAGGCACAAGACGCGCTGGACATTTACGTTCCGGCTGGCACGACATCTGCGCTGACTGTTACCGCTGTTGCGGCAGTCACTGTCATACCGCTTGATGGTAGTTCCACTGATGCGACAGACAAAGCTGCCAAGGGGGCTGGCTACACCTTCAAGGTGGTTAACCCGGCTGGAAACGAAGTTGACTACATCAAGGGCATAGAGCGGATCAACGTGCAGGTGTGGGACGACAAAAACCACGATGGCCAGAGATACTATTCGAACGATTCGTCCAACGAAGTGACCTTTGGCAGCAACATCCAGTTGGCAGTGGGTGTCAATGAAGCCAAGGTGTCTGATCAGAATAGTTACCACTTGGCGTGGGTGAACG
>JBAXOZ010000320.1:0-2406 GCA_037132975.1 Comamonadaceae bacterium | reverse complement strand
CCGCTTGTAATCGCGGAGAATTATCCAGTGTTGCGATGGCAGCAGGAGTTGATCTACTTTTCCCCTGATCGTTGGTCGCTATCAACACACCCTGCCCCCCAGCAACATAGAGAGACACGTAGGCGAATTCAGCGCGTAGGGTGCCAATGATGGTCAACAAGTCCGAAGAAGTCATGTGGTGCAACTGAACCCATTGCTGCATGACGCCATCGTGACGCAGTTTGCTGCGCGCCAACCGGTAAAACTCGCGGTTATAAAGCGATGCTGCCCCCGCAAACCAGATTGAACTGATTTCAATGCTGATGACATCGTATTGCCGACGTGTCAACAACAAGAAGTTGCGACCGTCGGTAACATGGGTCTTTACGCCTGGAAGGCCGGACACGCGACTGTTGATATTTTCAAAGTAGGTATCGGCAAGGTGCACCACATCGCCGCTGAGTTCAGCAATGTCCATGTGTTGAAAGCCTGCGTCATAAAACACCCGGCTTGTGGCTCCGGTGCCGTAGCCGATTACCAAGGCATTGTCTCGTTGCGCTTGATGCAAGAGCGGTAGCGCGGCAAAGCCGATTTGAGCCTGGACTTCACCCTTGCGCACATCGTTGCCCTGAAATTTACCGTTAGTCAATAGTGTTGTTACAACTCCCGCAGTATTTCCACGTCGCGCTACTGTAGTGAGCCCGCCGTCGATACTTTCCGCCCGGTCAATTACTTCGCCCCAGTTTTGCGCTGCAAAATAAACGTTGGCACCGCTGCTAAGCACTTCGTAGTTCAAACGGGTCGGGCTCGCAATCACCAAAGCCGTAACCGCGACCAAAGCCGTAACCATCCAGCGGCGAGCAGGGCTCGCCGTCATGGTGGCCAAGACCACAGCAGACAACAGCACCGCGCTCAGGGCAACGACCTTGCCCGTGATCAGGCCACCCAACCAAGGCAGTAGCACGAAGCCGAACAGCAACACGCCCGCAATATTGCCCAGTGTGTTGAGCGCCGCGCTCCAACCCAGCATGGTGATGCTGCGATACCTGGACGAGGTGGTCGCTATGTCCATTGCCAGCGTGTAGCTCATGCCAATGCAGACCGTGGGTGGAATCATCACCAGTGCGCAAACCAGAGCACGCACTGCTTCACGGGACTGGAAGGAGGTGACGATGGGATACCCGGCGAAGCTGGCAAAGTACGCAGGAATCAGGTCCCACCCCCATGCGCCAAAGGCAACGGACGCCGCCAACCCCAATTGCGAAAGCGCCAGCAATGCAACCCTATCGGTTGCATTGCCCTGCAATAGCCTGCGGCCACCCTCGCCACCCAACGCCAAGCCCACCAAAAAGGTAGCCAACATGAGGCCAAACGCATACACGCTATTGCCGGCAACGATGGACAGCATATGCACATAAACCACTTCCAGCCCAAGCGAGAGCACCCCGCCCAGACCGAGCGCAGCCAATGCCCCCAAAAGCACACCGCGACTACCCGGCTTGGTGATGGACGCGCCGCTTACATTTAGGGCGGCCGTCGGCGCGCTCGTTGGTGCGGGCAATGCTCCATACGCTTTGGCGAGTTCCAGCGCACCCAAGGCCACCAACAGATTCATGACCGCAGCAATCAATGTGGTTGAACGAACGCCCAAAGCCGGAATAACAAAGTAACTGGTCACAATGGCCCCCAACGCCGCACCTGCGGTGTTGCAGGCATAAAGCCATGCGACCGAACTACCCAAATGCTTGCCACTGGGATTGACCGCTTGCGCCAACAGCGGCAGCGTCATTCCCATCAACACCGTGGGCACCAACAGCACGCCCGCCCCCAGCGCGACGCGCAGCACCACCAGCATGGGGGAGGCCGGCGGCATATCTGCCGCGAGGAAAACATAGGCCCCCTGCAGCGCAGCAAACAGCGCCGGTGTCAGCGTGCAAAACACTGCGATGGCTAACTCTACGAAGGCATACACCACGATGGGCCGCGCCACGCGCGGTGCCATCACACCGCCAATAAGCGAGCCGATGGCCATGCCCCCCAAAAAGGTGGCCAGCACTGTGAAGGTGGCGGTGGCGGTACTGCCAAACACCAAGGCCAACTCCTTGGCAAAGAGCACTTGGTAGATAAGCGCCGCTACGCCGGAAGCAAAAAACATGGCCCCCATGCGCCGTGACAACCGCTGGGTTACGAGGGATGAGGGCTCCACCGCATCGCCACAGTCCACAACGATGCCATCGTTGGCAAGCACGCGAAAACGCGTCATGGCTCGTGCCTGGAGTACAACCACCAACACCGTGGCGCCAGTCAACAACCAGCAAGCCCAAGAGTGATCCAGAAAGAATGTGATCTGGTTGCGCAACAACAGCACCCAGGTGAGCCAGCACCCAAACCCCAGCAGCACCGTGCGCCAGCGCTCAGGTCTTTCAA
>JBAXOZ010000319.1:0-2414 GCA_037132975.1 Comamonadaceae bacterium | reverse complement strand
GCTCCCACTGGGTGTGCTCGCTGGAGCGGCTACTATAAGCCATGCAAAGTCAGGCTTGACAGTCCGTCGGACCAGTAACCCTTCCTCAAATCTTCACACGCCAAGCCGCGGTGGGTGTGCTGACCGGATCAGGCTGGCGTGACACTCAACTCCGCGACTGTCCCCCGCCCTTTGGGCTCCTCCTTGATGCCGCTGCGCTGAGCGCCCCACCAGCCCGATCCTCGATGCATGCGGCACACCGGAGGCAAACAGCACCGACGTTGTCACGCAAAAACCTGTGGTGAGTGACAGTCCATCAGTGCGTGACGACTACAGCCAATTGTGTGAATTTCGCCGCATTGCCGATCCTGATCGATGACTTGGTACCGAGTCGCGTCAGTAGCCTCGGTTTGCTAGCTTCGCCACCGCATTGCAACGGCAGATCAACAAAGACCATTTGATCCGGTTGCGGCGTCACCGTCAGACTGAGCGTGCACTGATCCGACGCTTCCATGAACTTGACCACGCCGGTTTCACCGGGGCGAACTGCAATCGCAAAGTCGGCGGTGCGGCGCGTCGTCTTGTCTTCGCTGACTTGTTCGAACATCAGCATGCTGAACTGCACTTTGTAGAGGTCGGCGCCTTCGGTCGCTTGCTTGAATCCGTTGTTGGAAACGGTCGTGCTTGGCGCAGCAACAGCGGGCGCAGCGGGAGCCGCTTCAACATCGGGGATTGGCGGTGGCTCTGCTGGCGCTTGCGTTTCAGCCGCGCGGACCGGCAAAGGTTTGGCTAGCTTCGGAGTGTTGGCCAGCGAAGGCGCAACCGGCGCTGCCAAAGTAGTTGAGTCTGTCGATGTGGTCGTTGGCAGCACCGCTGCCGCGACACCTTCGGCCACTGCCTGCACTGGCAACGGTATCGCTGGGATGGCGCGATCCGATGCGGCCCAGGCGGTGTAACAGGCGCCGAGGGCGAGGGCGCTCAGCAGGGCGCGGGCGGCAAGGCGTCGGGCGCGCGCTGGTGGAGTTCGGGTCAGTTCCAAAATTCTCTCCTTCAAGGGATGGCGGGATTGCCAGTGACAGGCCAGCGGTGCCGAGGACTCGATCAGCGCGGCCTTCAGGATGGCGCTGGCGTAGGCGCTGCGTGAGTCGGGGTGTTGTGCCATCACGGCCGCATCGCACGCGAGTTCCTGGTCCAGGCGCACGCGGCGGGCAGCAAAGTGCAACAGCGGATTGAACCAGAACACTGTTTGGAGCAGCGTGGTCAGCAGATTGGCGGCGCCGTCGTGACGGCGCAAATGCACAGCTTCGTGCGTAAGGATCAGCTCTTGTTCGAGCGCGTTGTAGCGCGTGAAGAAGTCCGCTGGCAAGACAATCCTTGGGCGCATCAAGCCGACCAGCAGCGGGCCGCTGAAACTGCCGGACGCCATATGCCGCACGCTGTCGCCGAGGCGTTGCAATTGGCCCAGACGCTGTTGAAAGTGGAACTGCTGCGCCGTGAAGGTCAGCGTCGCGATCAGGACGCCAGCCAGCCACAGCATGGCCCACAAGTCGGTGCGTTCGGCCGGAAGCGCGGGCAGCGTGCTCGCGTCCGTGAGGATCCATTGCACTGGCGCAGTGGCAAGCGGCAGCGTCAATTGAGCCGGTTGCGGCAGAGCGCTGGCCAGCAGGACCAGTGGCACCAGCAGCCAGCTGGCATAGACCAGACAGGCGCCGCCAAGACGGCGCAGCAGCGGTCGAACCAGCAAGACCAGCAGCACGCTGGCGGAGACGATGAGCGTCAGCGCCCAGAGTCGGGTGAGCAATTCCTGGCTCATTTTTCCATGTCCTCGATCAGGCGTTTGAGTTCGGCGATGTCCTTCTTGGAGAGCTTGCGGTGCTGGCTGAAGTGCGCCACCAGCGGCGCCACGCGACCGCCAAACAGCCGGTCCAGCAAACCCGCGCTTTGCGTGCGCAGCCAGGCCTCGCGCTGCAAAACCGGGCTGTAGCGGTAACGGCGCCCTTCAGGCTCGGCGGCAAGGGCGCCCTTCTTCAGCAGGCGATTGAGCAGGGTCTTGATGGTGGCTTCCTGCCATGCCTGCTGCTCGGCCAGAGCGGCGATGATTTCGTCGGCGCCGAGCGGATGGCGCTGCCAGACGACTTCCATGACGACTGACTCCGCCTCGCTGATGCCGATGTCCGGTTGATTGTTCATATTGCTCGCCACGGTGATCTCATGTTGATTGATTACAGTTGTAATTTAAATGAATGATTACACGTGTAATTTATTTTGTCAAGCGCGGTCCGGCGTTGTCGTTGCGGGCTTGATCAGCAATTCAGTGTTTGTCTGGCACTGGATCCCGGATCAGGTCCGGGATGACGCCCCACCCGTACGGGAGGACGCTGTCGACCCGCCTATTCCGCCTTGACGCCGGCGGTAACAATCACCTTGGCCCACTT
>JBAXOZ010000318.1:0-2414 GCA_037132975.1 Comamonadaceae bacterium | reverse complement strand
CCAAACACCGCTTGCGCCTCGCGCGGCAGGCAGCGCCAGTACACCGGATTGGCACTCAGCTCAGCGCCCAAGGCCGCTGCCGCCTGCCAGGGCCAACGCGGTTGGTACAGAAAAGGCCTGCCCAAGGCAATCAGATCGGCATCGCCAGCCTGCAAAATGGCCTCCGCCTGCTGCGCTTCGGTGATCAGGCCGACGGCAGTGGTCAGCATGCCGCTGGCCTGGCGAATCTGGCGCGCAAACGGCACCTGATAGCCAGCGCCCAAGCTAATTCTCTGCGCCGGCGACACGCCACCTGAGGAGACATGGATGAAGTCGCAGCCGGCGGCCTTCAAACGCTTGGAGAACTCGGCACTTTGCGCCACATCCCAGCCACCTTCTACCCAATCGGTGGCCGACAGGCGCAAGCCAAGTACGCCGCCATAAGCTTGGCGCAGTGCTGCAAAAACTTCCAGCGGATAACGGATCCGGTTCTCGAAGCTGCCGCCATAGCTGTCGCTGCGCTGATTGGCCAGCGGCGACAGAAACTCGTGCAGCAAATAGCCGTGCGCACTGTGAATCTCGACGGCTTCGATGCCCATGCGCTCCGCGCGCTGTGCCGCTGCGACAAATGCATCGCGGATCTGAGCCATCTTTTCCAGCGTCAAAGCGGTAGGCGCAGGCTCACTGGGCAGATAGGCCTGGGCCGAGGGTGCAAAGGTTTCCCAACCTCCCTGCTCGGGCTTGAGCAGTTGCCCACCCTGCCAGGGCAGGGCGCTCGAAGCCTTTCGGCCGGCATGGGCCAGCTGAATGCAGACCGCCACGGGCGGTGCCAGCTGACGCGCACGCTGCAGGGTATCAGCCAGCGCCGTCTCGGTGCGCTCATCCCACAGGCCGACGCAACTGGGCGTGATCCGCCCCTCGGGCAAGACAGCAGTCGCCTCGATCGTGAACATGGCAGCACCGCTGTTGAACAGGTTGCCCCAATGCATCAAATGCCAGTCACCCACCACACCTTCCTGCGCCGAATACTGGCACATGGGCGCCACCACGATGCGATTGGGCAGCGTCAGCCCACCCCGTGGCGAGGGCAGGTGCAGGGGAGAAAATAGTTTGCTCATGAAAATGTTCCTGAATCGCGGGTGGGGAAGCGCAAGCATAGCCCAAGACCGCCCAGCACCCCGGTAAAATACCGTGTTTACCCTTATCCCATGTACAAATCCGGAGTTGGCACAAATGGCTGATACAGAACACAGAAGCGGCGCCACCCCTGCCGACCTGGCCAACGCGATTCGCGCCCTGGCCATGGACGCGGTGCAAGCCGCCAACTCGGGCCATCCGGGTGCGCCCATGGGCATGGCCGACATGGCCGTAGCACTTTGGCAGCGACAGCTCAAACACAATCCGGCCAATCCCCAATGGTTTGACCGCGACCGCTTTGTGCTCTCCAACGGCCACGGCTCGATGCTGCTATACGCCGTGCTGCATCTCACGGGTTACAAGTTGCCGATCGGTGAGCTGAAAAAGTTCCGCCAGCTGCACAGCAAGACCCCCGGCCATCCCGAGGTCGGTGTGACGCCAGGCGTGGAAACCACCACCGGACCGCTCGGTCAGGGCATCACCAACGCAGTGGGCATGGCACTGGCAGAAAAACTGCTCGCCAAGGAATTCAACCGCGACGGCCATGAAGTCGTCAATCACCACACCTTTGCCTTCATGGGTGACGGCTGCCTGATGGAAGGCATCAGCCACGAAGCCGCCGCGCTGGCCGGCGCCTGGAAACTGGGAAAGCTGATTGCCCTGTACGACGACAACGGCATTTCGATTGACGGTCCGGTGGCCCCCTGGTTCATCGACAACACCGCCCTGCGCTTTGTTTCTTACGGCTGGAACGTGCTGGGCCCGATCGACGGCCACGACGCCGATCTGGTGGCTCGCACCATCGCCGAAGCGAAACAGTCGCTTGACATGCCGACCCTGATCATTTGCAAAACCAGCATCGGCAAGGGCAGCCCGAACCGCGCCAACACGGCGAAAGCGCACGGCGAACCGCTGGGTGCCGAAGAAATCGCACTCACCCGTGCTGCGCTGGGCTGGACGCACGCCCCTTTTGTCATTCCGAAAGCGGTCTACGCTGCCTGGGATGCCAAGGCCGCCGGCGCCGCAGCAGAAAAGTCCTGGAACGAGAAATTCGCTGCCTACAAAGCTGCGCACCCGGAACTCGCCAAAGAGTTGGTGCGGCGCATGAAGGGTGATCTGCCGAAAAACTTCAACCAGGTAGCCGTTGACACTGCAGTGGCTGCCCACACCAAGGCGGAAACCGCTGCCTCGCGCAAGGCCTCGCAACTGGCACTGGAAGCATTCACCGCAGCCCTGCCTGAACTGCTGGGCGGCTCGGCCGACCTGACCGGCTCCAACCTGACCAACACCAAGAGCAC
>JBAXOZ010000317.1:0-2428 GCA_037132975.1 Comamonadaceae bacterium | reverse complement strand
ATGATGGGCAACGCGGTGCACTTTGTCTGCGCAGACGACTGCCATGGCGCGCCGATCATGATTGCGGCCGAAAAGGCCGGCAAGACACCGCAGCAGTTTGTGGCCGATATTGCGTCGGGTCGCAAACCCTATCTGGATGGTTTTCACATCAGTTTTGACAACTGGCATTCGACCGACGGCGTGGAAAACCATGAGCTGGCGCAGGCGATCTACCGCGACCTGAAAGCCACCGGCCTGATTTCGACGCGCGTTATTGCACAGTTCTTCGATACCGAAAAGAACATGTTCCTGCCGGATCGCTTCATCAAGGGTGAATGCCCGAAGTGTGGCGCCAAGGACCAGTATGGTGACAACTGTGAAGAATGCGGTGCGGTCTACAGTCCGACCGATCTGAAGAACCCCTACTCGGCCCTGTCTGGCGTCACACCCGTGCTGCGCGACTCGGAGCATTACTTCTTCAGCTTGTCAGACCCGCGCTGCGCCAAGTACCTGGAAAAATGGACGCAGGGCAGCAACCCGCGCGGCCAGACGCATCTGCAAAGCGAGGTTTACAACAAGATCAAGGAGTGGCTGCTGCCCGACGAAACCGGCAAGCGCGATCTGGGTGACTGGGACATCAGCCGCGACGCGCCCTACTTTGGCATCGAGATCCCGGACGCGCCGGGCAAGTACTTCTATGTCTGGCTTGACGCGCCGATCGGCTATCTGGCTTCGCTGAAGAACTACTTCGGCAAGATCGGTGTGGACTACGACGCTTTCATGGCCGATCCGGCCACCGAGCAGTACCACTTCATCGGCAAGGACATCATCACCTTCCACACCCTGTTCTGGCCGGCGCTGCTGCATTTCAGTGGCCGCAAGGTGCCCGACGCGGTCTTTGTGCATGGCTTCCTGACTGTCAATGCCGAGAAGATGAGCAAGAGCCGGGGCACCGGGCTGGACCCACTCAAGTACCTGAGCCTGGGAATGAACCCGGAATGGCTGCGCTACTACCTGGCCGCCAAGCTCAACGCCCGCAATGAAGACGTGGAGTTCAACCCGGAAGATTTCATGGCCCGGGTCAACAGCGATCTGGTGGGCAAGTACATCAACATAGCGAGCCGCGCCGCCGGCTTCATCAGCAAGCGTTTTGACGGCAAGCTCGGTGTACCGTCGACCGACGGCGCAGCCCTGCTGACGCTGCTGCGTGAGGCGCAAGGCGGCATCAAAGAACTCTACGAGGACCGCGAATACGCCAAGGCGCTGCGCGAGACCATGCTACTGGCGGACCGGGTGAATGCCCATGTGGACGCCAACAAGCCCTGGGAACTGGCCAAACAGGTGGGCATGGAGGCACGGCTGCACGATGTCTGTACCGTCTGCATTGAAGCCTTTGCCGTGCTGACAGCCTACCTGAAGCCGGTGCTGCCGGCGCTGGCGGCGCAGGTGGAAACTTTCCTGAATATCACACCACTCGCCTTTGGCAACGCCAGCCAGGCGCTGGGCGCTGGCCACACCATTGGCAGCTACCAGCACCTGATGCAGCGTGTGGATGTGAAGCAACTCGAAGCCCTGTTTGAAGCACCTGCCAACGTCGAACCTGAAAAGCCGCTACCCGGCGGCGAGGCCATCAGCCCGACGATTGGCATGGAAGACTTCAGCAAGCTTGACCTGCGCATCGCCAAAATTGTGAACTGCGAGGCGGTGGAGGGTTCCACCAAGTTACTGCGCCTGACACTCGATGCGGGTGAAGAGAAAACGCGCAATGTGTTCAGCGGCATTGCCAGCGCCTACAAGCCCGAGCAGTTGATCGGCAAGCTCACCGTGCTGGTCGCCAACCTGGCGCCGCGCAAGATGAAGTTTGGTGTGAGTGAAGGCATGGTTCTCGCCGCCAGCCACGCTGATGAAAAATCAACCCCTGGCATCTATGTGCTGGAGCCCCTTGCTGGAGCGCAGCCCGGCATGCGGGTGCACTGATCATGAAAATTGAATTTCACCCCAAGCTGTTTGACTCGCTGCAGGGCTATAGCCGCTCGCGCCTGCTACGTGACGTGGGTGCCGGTCTCACGGTCGGTGTGGTGGCCCTGCCGCTGGCCATGGCCTTTGCCATTGCCAGCGGGCTCAAGCCCGAAGCCGGCATCTTTACTGCCATCATCGCCGGCTTTCTGGTTTCCGCTCTGGGCGGCAGCAGGGTCCAGATCGGTGGCCCGGCCGGCGCCTTCATCGTCATCGTCTATGGCATCGTGCAGCGCTACGGCCTGGGCAACCTGATCATCGCCACCGCCATGTCGGGCGTGCTGCTGTTTCTGATGGGGCTGCTCAAGCTCGGAACCCTGATCCGCTTCATACCCATCTCGGTCGTGATCGGTTTTACCAACGGCATTGCAGTCCTCATCGGACTGTCCCAGATCAAGGACTTTCTGGGCTTGCAGGTCAAAGTCATGCCGGC
>JBAXOZ010000316.1:0-2444 GCA_037132975.1 Comamonadaceae bacterium | reverse complement strand
ACTACGTCGTTGATTTGCAGGGATAGTTGATTCTGGTTTTTTGCACACGGAAGCTGATGCCGTCCTTGATGCCCTTGATGCAGTGCATGCTGGACGCTCGCGGTCATCAAATCTTCTCGGCGAATGATCCAGGGAGCGTAAGGACAAACCTGCGAAGCGGGTAACTGGCCGCTCTCGATCAGCGCTCGAATGAGTCCGCGATCGACTTTGAGCTCCCGGGCAGCTTCCAGCATATTGAGCTCGCCGCGGCCTTCCCGCTCTCGCTCCTGGTAAACCGCAATCTCATATCCATGCCGGATCGCCCGCACCCGAGCTTCATTCCACGTATGACCTTTGGCCGTCGGAATCTTCACTCGGTTCAGCACTCGGGTGATAAACCGGTCGGGGAGCTGACGCGCCAGACCACGGATGATCTCGACTGTGTCCACCGCCGTTGGCCGGCCCGCGTCACGCATGGAAAGTCGCGCCACCTTCACTTCCGTGTGGACGCCACCTTGCCAATGCACCACCGCGCGAATGTGACACCGCTCATCGAAGAGAACCACTTCCTTGACCAACATGCGCGCGACCCGCTTCTTGAGCTCACCCGAGGTCTCTGGATCCTTCCAGACACAGGCCAAGTCCGACCCAAGGGCCATGAGTTTTTCGCGCTCCTCAGTCGATAGCCCTGGCTCAACCACTACCGCTCGGAACGCCGCTTCCAACTCCGCTGCCCTTTGCAGCGCCTGGTTCCAACGTCGCTCCAGTTCGCCCGCCACCAACCGGTTCAAGGGATCGACCGCATCGTATTGTTGCCGAGCCCGCTCACTCTCATATCGCGCCTGCGTCAGCTCCAGTTCCCGCTGCTCCCGCAACGTGCAGGACTGGCTCGCGAGCAGGTCGGCGGCTTGCATCGCCGCCTCCACTCCCAGGGGCGAGACCGTCTCCAGCAGTTGGTCCGTCAAGACTCGCTCCAGCGTATTGGCCGAAAACGCCACACACCGCTTCCCGTCGTCATGGCGAGAGTTGGTGCTGCAACTGTAGCGGATGCTTCGGGCCCGCATGCCACTATAGCCGACCAGCACCTTCCGCCCGCAGGCTCCACAGCGCAAGATGCCCGCGAACACCGACGCCCCGCCGCGCACGCCGCCTTCGCGCATGCTGCCCTTCATGTTCACGTTTTGGTTCAGCATCGTCGTGTTCTGTTCATACTGTTCCCAGCTAATGTAACCGGGATGATGTTCGCGGATCAGTATGGCCCATTCGTTGGGATCTGAAAAGTTCTGTATCACGACCCGCTTGCGCCCCGCTTCCAACACGGTCCGGCATTTTGAGCGGCCATACGCATAGGCCCCGGCATAGACCGGATTGCGCAACAGCGACGTGATGGCCGACTGCGTGGGCAAGCACCAAAGGATCGGACTGTCGTCGCCCACGGACTCCTTGCGCGGAATCTTGACTTCCTCCTGTCGGAGCCAGCGTACCAATTGACGCGCGCTCCCAAACTGTGGGAACTTCTCGAAGACAAACTCCAGCGCCCGTTGTACCCGCAGGTCAGGCTCCTTTTCCAGCTTCCCATCCTGGCTCTTGCGGTAGCCCACGGCTACCGCACTGTAATACTCTCCACGCTTGGCTTTCTCCTGGACCGCCGCCTGCGAACGGGCTCGAAACAATCCCAGTTCCAGTTCACTCAAGGCCCCCTTGACTCCCAAGAGCAGCCGGTCATTGGCGAGCTTGGGATCATACACCGCCTCGGGGTCAATGATGAGCGTATCGACCAGCGCGCACATTTCCAGCAGGGTGTGCCACTCACGGCCGTTGCGGGCCAGCCGTGAGGCTTCAAAGGCAAAGATGGCTCCGACTTCTCCCGCGCACACCGCCGCCAGCAGACGCTCAAAGCCGGCCCGCTCGACGACGCCGCTGCCCGAACAACCCAGGTCCTCATCGATCAAGCGAGGACTGTGCCAGCCCAGCGACTGGGCCCGCTCCAGCAAGCGCTCCTGCACGCGGCGGCTCTCGGTGTTGTGTTGGAGTTGGCCCAGGGTGGATTGCCGGATATACACGTAGGCCAGGCGGCTCAAATGGCGAGTGGTGATTTTGTCCATAAGCTACTTCCTTGGTTTATCGGCCCGTTCACGTTTGAGTTTTTGCACCAGCAGTTCCACCAGCAGCCGCACCAGTTCCGGTTGCGATTCGGGTTTCACCCGCTCTGGTCGCACGCTTTGCCGCAGCAGAAGCATTGGTTGTTTGGTCACGCTCATAGCATTGGTCTGTAGATTGACATTCCTGTCCATTGGAGACACAACGCAAGCTGACCAGCAAGGCCCGCAGATTTTGCAACACCACCAGTGGAACTTTCGGGCGCTCGGCGACGCGCAGATCCCTCCAGCCCGCTTCGGTCATCCACACCGGAATACCGCTGCTACTGCCGTGGACATCCACAGTCTCATACTGCTCCTGTCCGT
>JBAXOZ010000315.1:0-2448 GCA_037132975.1 Comamonadaceae bacterium | reverse complement strand
TCATTGAACTTGGTCTTGTACTTGTTGGCCCAGAAGCGGATCGGCTGCGAGGCCTCGTCCAGATACGGGTTCTGTACCGACATGGTGGCGTACATGCCGTCCATCGGTTTGCCACCGAGCTTGTGGATCAGGTCGGTGTAGGCCGCCTGTGTGCCCAGAAAGACCGGGTTGAAGCTGGTCTTGCGCGATTCCGCAATCGTACCAATGGTCTCGCGGATGATGGTACCCAGCACCACCAGTTCACAGCCCGAGGCCTTCATCTTGGCAACCTGGGACGAAAAATCAGTGGAGCCGCGTTTGAAGGACGTCTTCTCGGTCATCTCCATGCTGATGCTCTTCAGGCCGGCGTCGGCCCCACGCAACACTTCCAGCCCGAACTCATCGTCCTGGTAGATGGTGCAGACCTTCTTGACGTTCTTTTCTTTCACCATCTTGGGCAGGGCCAGTCGCACCTGATCGTAGTAGGCGCTGACCAGCGCGTACTTGAGACGATTGGTCGGTTCGTACATTTCGCGTGCTGCGGTAATGGGCATGAAGTTGACGATGTTCTTCTCGAACTGCACCGGCATCGCCGCGTTGTTTTGCGCCGTGCCCAGATGCCCGACCATGATGAAGATCTTGTCCTGATTCACCAGCTTCTGCGCAGCCAGTACCGCCCGCTTGGGGTCGTAGCCTGAGTCCTCGGTCAGGAGTTTGAGCTTGCGCCCATGCACGCCGCCCTGCTCATTGATTTCATCGACCCGCAACTGCATGCCGTTGCGGTCCTGCTTGCCATAGCCGGCCAGCGGGCCTGACAGATCCTGGATCGTGCCGACCACGATTTCGGTCTTGCTGACGCCTTGCTGGGCGCAGACGGCTGTGGTGGCCAGGGCGAGCGTCGCCAATGCCAGGGTGGAAGCAATTTTCATCAATGGGCTCCTGTAAAAATCAACGGTACATGGCCTCGATCTGGGCCGAATATTTCTTCTCCACCAGTTTGCGCTTGAGCTTCATGGTGGGTGTCAGTTCTTCGTCTTCCGCCGTCAACTGGTTCTCCAGCAGAAAGAATTTCTTGATTTGCTCGACGCGGGCAAACTTCTTGTTGACACCATCAATTTCCGCCTGAATCAGTTCCTGCACCGCGCTGGAGCGGGTCAGCGAGGCGTAGTTGCTAAAGGGAACGTCCTCATCCTGGGCGAATTTTTCGACGTTCTCCTGGTCGATCATGATGATGACCGTCAGGTAGGGCCGCTTGTCGCCAATCACTACGGCATCGGTGATGTAGGGCGAGAACTTCAGGTCGTTCTCCAGTTCACTGGGCGTGATGTTCTTGCCGCCGGCAGTGATGATGATGTCCTTCATGCGGTCGGTGATACGGTAAAAGCCATCGGCGTCCACCACGCCGACGTCACCGGTGTGCAGCCAGCCTTCGGCATCAATGGTTTCGGCGGTCTTTTCGGGCAGGTTCAGGTAGCCGGCAAAAACATTCTTGCCGCGCACCAGCAGTTCACTGGTGGCCGGGTCAAGCCTGACTTCATTGAAATCTGCTGCCGGACCGATCGAGCCCGGCTTCATGTGCCCGGCACGCACGCCGGTGGAAACGCCGCAGGTTTCCGTCATACCCCAGACTTCAAGCATCGGCACGCCGAGCGCCAGGTACCAGCGCACCAGATCCGGTGAGATCGGCGCTGCACCGGTCACCAGATAGCGGGAACGGTGAATGCCTATCATCTTGCGCACATTGTTCAGGGCCAGCCACTGCGCCAACTGAAACTTGATCTTCAACCAGCGGCTAACCGACTGCCCGGCCAGCACGTGGTTGGCGATGGCTGTGCCGACGCCGATACCCCAGGCGTAGGCCGCCTGCTGCACGGGGCCAGCCTCCTTGAGCGCGATCATGACGCCTGAGTAGAACTTTTCCCAGACGCGTGGGACGGCCGTAAAGACCGTGGGGGCGATCTCGCGCACGTTCTCGGGAATGGTTTGCGGGTTTTCCACAAAGTTCAATATGGCGCCGGTGTACAGGCCAAAGTACTCGCCGCCCATGCGCTCGGCGATGTGGCACAGGGGCAGGAAGCACATACGTTCGTCGCGCTCGTCCTGGGCCACCAGCGTGTTGAAGCCGCGCACCGTGTAAATCAGGCCGCCGTGCAGATGCATGGCGCCCTTGGGTTTTCCGGTGGTACCCGACGTGTAGACCAGAATCGCCAGGTCCTCTGGCTTGCAGGCGTCCAGACGCTGCTGCAATTCATCCGGATGCTGCGCCAGATACGCGCGGCCCAAGGTGCGCAACGCATCCAGACTGATGACGTCCGCCTCATCAAGCTTGTGCAGCCCCTCCATATCGAAGACCACAATCTTGCGCAACAGCGGCAAGCGCTCGCGCACTTCCAGCGCCTTGTCGAGTTGCTCATCGTCTTCGACAAACAGCACGGTGGTGCGCGAGTCCTCGCACAGGTAGTGCACCTG
>JBAXOZ010000314.1:0-2453 GCA_037132975.1 Comamonadaceae bacterium | reverse complement strand
AGGGGGAACGAGCATGTTGCTGGTAGTCAAGCGCGGAATACCAGTAAACCGCTGGACTCTTGTATCTCCGCTTCGCAGCGTAACCGGAAATACAGAAGTTCAAATTGACCGCCAGATTGCGGTCATTCGTTCCAGTAGAACTCCGACTGCAGTGTGGTCGCGAATTCGATCAAAGGGATAAGACCATACAATTAGTGCGGACTTAGACAGGGAAGTTTGCCAAGGCAGATCTCGCTCACACCACAAGCTAATGAATTGGCGCGAGCGCAAGCAGGCCGAACCTGGACAAGGATCTGCGAATCAAGTGACGTTTGAAGGACGCGCGTTGAGCAGTAATGGTTTGAAACATCGCCTCGCAGCGATTCTCGCAGCGGATGTTGTAGGTTATTCGCGCCTGATGGCCGAGGATGACAGCGCGACTGTAGTCGCGTTGGACGAGGCTAGGGCCCTCTTCCAGCGCGAGATACAAGCCAATGCCGGTCGAGTGTTCGACATGGCGGGCGACTCGGTGATGGCGATCTTTGAGACAGCCACCGGGGCAGTCGCCGCAGCGCTTGACCTACAGCGCGAACTGGGCAATGCGCCGCCCTCTGTCACGGAGCAGCGCCGCATGCGTTTTCGGATTGGCCTGCACATGGGGGATGTCATTGAAAAGACCGATGGCACGATCTATGGTGATGGTGTCAACATAGCGGCGCGACTAGAGTCGCTGGCGGACCCCGGCGGGGTGATGGTCTCGGGCATTGTTCATGATACGGTGCGTGCTCGAATAGCCGCCCATTTCGAGGACTTTGGCGAACATAAGGTGAAGAATATTCCCTACCCCGTGCACGCGTACAAAGTGGGTCCGAAGTCCGATGCTGCGCTGGTGCCGGCCCACCCGGCGGCACCCGTCCCATCCGTTGGCCCGCGCATGGCCGACAGCGGAATTGATCTCTCATTGCCGAAGAAACCATCGATCGCCGTGATGGCATTCACCAACATGAGTGGTGACCCGGAGCAGGAATATTTCACCGATGGCATAACCGAAGACATCATCGTCGATCTGTCGCGCTTCAAGTCCTTGTTTGTCCTGTCACGCAGCTCGTCTTTCCTCTACAAGGGCAGGTCGTGCGACGCTCAGCAAATTGGTCGCGAAATGGGAGTGCGCTACGTGCTCAACGGGAGCATTCGGCGTGCCGGTGGCCTTATCCGGGTGTCTGGCTACCTGACTGACGCGGCCAGCGGCGACCAGATATGGGCCGAACGCTACGACCGGAAGCTGGAGGATATCTTTGAGGTTCAGGAAGAGTTGACCACGGCGATCGTGACAGCCATTGCGCCAAAGATTGAGGCGGCTGAGCGTCACAGAGCAGCGCGCTTGCGACCTGGCAACCTGGGAGCCTATGACCTTGCCTTACGAGCCTGGGCGCACTGTCAGCAGTCCGACGCCGAGACCAACGCCGAGGTATGTCTACGTGCCGTCGATGAGGCACGTCAAGCGCTGGCGATCGACCCGAACTGCGTTCATGCACTCACTGCGCTCGCCGTAGCATCAACCAATGCACGAGTTCACCAGTTCACATCCCACTCGGCTGAAGCACTCGCAGAAGGGATGAATGCGGCGCGCAAGGCGGTCGCGCTGGATGGCTCAGACGCCGTTGCCTTGGCTTGCAAAGTAGTGGTCGGCTTTTCGCAGGTTCGCATCGAACTCTACGACGACTTATTGCATGATGCACGGCGTGCTTATGAGCTCAATCCCAACATCAGCTTTGTCCTGTCAATCTATTCGATGGTCGAGGCATATGCCGGCAACCCGGAGCGTGCCATCACGCTCACTTTGGAGCTGTTTCGGCTCAATCCCAGTGGGCTGGGACTGTGGATGCCTCCCCATCATGTACTGGCGGTGGCGGCGTTTTCTGCAAAGAGGTACCGAGACGGGATTCGGTGGGGATTGCGAGCAGTTCACGATTTCCCGCAGTTGGCCCATGTGCGGATCCCCGTGATTGGCTGTTATGTGGGGGTTGGTGACATCGATCAGGCAAAGGCGGTATTTGCGACCCAGCAAAAATTGGCGCCGGGTTACACGCGCTCCCGGCTCAACGGCAAGTCGCTCTATCGTCAGCTGCCGGACCGGCAGCGCTTGACCGCATTCTTGCGCATTGCCGCTGGTCTGGATGACCCCGAGGGCGCAGCAGCGCTCCGTTGAGCTGGGTCTGTCCCACAGGGCAGACATCCGACTTACTACCGCGGGTCCATGGTCGCCCAAGCCAAAGCCCTGGGCGTGCGGGGCTGGGTGCGAAATCGACGCGATGGCTCGGTGGAGGCGGTGGTGCAGGGCGGGGCGCACGAGGTGAACCGCTTGGTCGAATGGGCCAGGCGTGGCCCGCCAAGTGCCGTCGTTACATCGGTGGACATCTTCCCCACTGAGGGTGACTTCGTTGGGTTTGAACAGCGCGAGTCCGGTTGAATGC
>JBAXOZ010000313.1:0-2454 GCA_037132975.1 Comamonadaceae bacterium | reverse complement strand
CGGCCTCCACCTCCCAGGTGCTGCGCCAGGCAATGCCGTAGCCGGCCAGACACCAATCGTGCAACACCTGGCCGTCCGAGCAGTCGAGCGGACCACCGGGCTTCAGGTAAACGAGTTCGCTGCCGTTGCCTTTGGGCACGCGGAACGACCAGCCACGCGTCTGCGAGGCATCGCTCGACAAAGTCAGGCAATCAAACTTCGACAAGTCGGACGGTTGCGCCGGCGCACCATGCCACTTGAGGTAAGTCGGTGTGGCAACACAGAGCCGACGGTTATCGGCCAAGCGCACACTGATCAGGCTGGAGTCGCTCAGGTCCCCCACCCGCACCGCGCAGTCAAAGCCTTCGGCCGAGAGGTCAACCACGCGGTCACTCAGATTCAGCGAAATACTCACATCGGCGTGCAGCTCACGAAAGCGCGGCACCAACGGCGCCACATGGCGCCGGCCAAAACCGGCTGGCGCCGTCACCCGCAAGTGCCCGCTGGCTTTGACGCCACCCGCAGAAACGCTGGACTCGGCACTCGCCACGTCGGCCAGCACGCGCTGGCAATCTTCGAGAAAGGAACTGCCCTCGTGCGTGAGTGAGATGCGCCGCGTGCTGCGCACCAGCAACTTGACACCCAGACGCTGCTCCAGCGCATCCAGCCGGCGCCCCATGATGGCTGGCGCCACCCCCTCGGCCTTGGCCGCAGCGGTCAGGCTGCCGCGCGTGGCGACCGACACAAAAGATTCGAGTTGCTTGAACTTGTCCATGGTGCGTCAGGGCCGGGGTTCATTCAACGCCAAATTTGACGCTAGCCGAAACTCTAGCCGTGCTCGTAGTGTTTTGCATCCGGGTCTGGAATACTTGGCGATCATCGTGGCGCTATTGTGCGGCAGATGCTTCGGGTGCCGCGCGCAGCCAGGCCGACAGTGGTTTCGTTCTGCTCAAAGTTGAGCTTTGCCAGCCCATCCCGCTATGGCGCTGGTTTCGATATACCTTTGAGCGGCCAACGACGTCTGAAGACACCTGCTCACCCGTGGACTTTGAGAACTGGCATTGCGACGAGGCCCGATATTGCACAGCTAAGCAGATAAACCGTTGGCCCGATGAAACATTCAAGTTTGCCGCTAACAGGTCGTAAACACACGTACCGGCCGAATCCGCTGTGCGGCGTGAACGTAGCGCAGCGGCTTGAAGGCAATTCGTTCAATTGACCTTGCAAGGAATTGCCATGACTGAGCGTCGCCAGGCTCCCGGGCCGCACCCTTCCCGCGAGATTTGGGTCAGGCTGGCAGTATGAGCTCACGCCTCCTGCTGAATCGCTCGCTCAAGACGAGAGTTACGCTATTCACGCTGACAATCTTTGTTCTCAGCGTCTGGGCGATTACTTTTTCTGCCAGCCTCCTGCTGCAGGGCGATATGCAGCGCCTGCTGGGCGAGCAGCAGTTCTCCACCGTTTCCGTGATCGCCAGCAATGTCAACGATCGTCTGTCTGATCGCCTGCGCGCCGTGAACGCCATTGCCGGCCAAATCGATGCGGACCTGCTCGTGCATACGGCGATGCTGCAGACGCGGCTGGACGAGCGCCCGATTCTTCCCATCATGTTCAACGCCGGCACCTTCATCACCGGGGCCGATGGCGTGGCCATTGCCTCCCTCCCGGTTTCGGCCGGGCGGATCGGCGTCAGCTACCTGGATCGTGACTTCATCGTCGCAGCACTCCAGGAGGGCCGGACCTCGATCGGCCGACCTGTGATCGGCAAGCGGCTGAAGTCCCCGGTGATCGTGATAGCCGCGCCGATCCGCGACCGGCAGGGCAAGGTCATCGGTGCGCTGGCCGGTGTGACCGACCTGAGTCAGCCCAATTTTCTGGACGAGATCACCGAGAACCGCTACGGCCGGAGTGGCGGGTACCTGCTGAATGCACCGAAGGAGCGGCTCATCGTCACCGCCACTGACAGGACCCGCATCATGCAGTCGCTGCCACCGGCGGGCGCGAACCCGATGCTCGACCGCTACATGCAGGGCTTTGAAGGCTACGGCATTTCGGTCAATTCACGGGGTGTGGAAGAGCTCACGTCGGCCAAAGGCATTCCGGTGGCGGGCTGGTTCATGGGCGTCGTCACGCCGGCTGCAGATGCCTTTGCACCGATTTACACCATGCAGCGGCGCATGATGCTGGCCTCGCTAGGCCTGACCCTGCTGGCTGGCTTGCTGACCTGGTGGATGCTCAAACGCCAACTCGAGCCGCTGACCGCCACCGCCCATGCCATGGTTGCCCTGTCCAACAAGAACCAGCTTCCGCAACCCCTGCCAGTCTCCGGTCAAGACGAAATCGGCCAGCTCACCGGCGGCTTCAATCGCCTGGTCGAGACCTGGATCGAGCGCGAGGGTGCGCTCCTGAAGAGCGAAGAACGCTGGAAATTTGCTATCGATGGCGCGGGCGATGGGCTTTGGGACTGGAATACGC
>JBAXOZ010000312.1:0-2465 GCA_037132975.1 Comamonadaceae bacterium | reverse complement strand
GCCCCAACTTGACGGCCAGCGGGTGGTCTTCGATCATCGGCAGAAAGTCTGCCGGTGGCACCAGTCCCTTTTGCGGATGCCGCCAACGGATCAGGGCCTCAACGCCGAGCACGGCCCCTGTGCGCAGGTTCACCTTGGGCTGGTACTGCAGCACAAACTCGCCTTCACTCAGGGCGCGTTCGATACTTTGCATGCTTTCGTGACGGGCACGCACGTTGCGGTCCTGCTCGGCATCAAAGACGTGAAAGCGGTTCTTGCCGGCTTGCTTGGCCTGGTACATGGCCTGATCGGCCTGGCGCAGCAGTTGATCGGGCTCTAACTCCTGTGCTTGGTCCTGTGTCTGCGGGTAGAAGGTAACGCCCAGACTGGCGGAGACCTGCAGCCGCGCCTGACCAAACTGGAACGGTCTGGCTGCGGCGTCGAGCAAGCGGTTGAGCATGGGTGCGCTGGCGTCCACATCGGCCAGATCGAGCAGCACCGCGACAAACTCGTCGCCCCCCAGGCGCGCCAGGATGTCGCCATCGCGCAGCGCCCCCTTCATCCGTTCGGCCAGCGTGATCAGCAAATGGTCTCCGGCCTCGTGGCCATGGGTGTCATTGACCGCCTTGAAGCCGTCGAGGTCAATAAAGACCACGGCCAGGTGCTGGCCACGGCGCCGTGTCTGGTTCAGCGCCTGCTCCAGGCGTTCACCCAGCAGGGCGCGGTTGGGCAGCTTGGTCAGGCTGTCGTAGCGGGCGATGCGTTCGAGTTCCTGTTCGTGATTTTTCGCGGCGGTGATATCCGAGAACAAGCAGACGTACTGCAAGGGTTTGCCTTGTGCATCTCTCGCCGTGCTGATCTTCTGTGTCTGCGCATAGATCTCACCGTTCTTGCGCCGGTTCCAGTTCTCACCGATCCAGCTACCTTGCTGTGTCAGCTGACTCCAGAACTGCTGGTAATACTCTTGGCTGTGGCGTCCGGATTTCAGTAGTCGCGGGTTTTTCCCGATCACTTCGTCGCGGCTGTAGCCAGTGATCGTGGTGAAGGCGTCGTTGACCTCAATGATGCTGCCGTCCAGCGTCGTGATCATGATGCCTTCCAGAGCATGCTCGAAGACCTTGGCAGCCAAACGGATGCTGTCTTCTGATTTCCTGCGCTGTGTGATGTCTGTGTGCGTTCCGATGGTACGCAGTGGCTTGCCGTTTGGGTCTCGGCTGACAATCATGCCACGGCTCAGAATCCATTTGTAAGTCCCATCCTTGCAGCGCAGGCGGCATTCAATCTCGTAACTTGGTGCTTTGCCGGCGATATATTCTGCGTCGCTGGCCAGCACTGCCACTCGGTCATCAGGATGAATACGGCCTTCCCATTCCTGGTTATCAGGCAGGATTTCATCTTCCGCGTAGCCCAACATCTCTTTCCAGCGTCGGGAATAGGTTTCCTGGCCGGTTTGAAGGTCTCTGTCCCAGACACCGTCACCAGCGCCTTCAATGGCAAATTTCCATCGGAATTCGCTCTCTGTGAGCGCTTGCAGCAGATGGTTCTTTTCGTCCATCTGACGTGTCAGATCGGCGTGGGCCTCACGTTCGATCATGTATACCAGTTCCTGGCGGTGCGCACGCAGCATTGCCAGACCCGTCAGGACGGCAAACAGCAGGCCAGCGACAATCGCAGCGGCCATGACGACGCGCACAATCTCGGCGCGATCCAGCGCTGCTTGGTATTCCTGCTTGGCAACAATGAGCTGACTTTCCATCAGGCTCTCAAGTCCGAATTGCAACTGTGCGTCCAGGGGAAGGATCTTTTCCCGGATCAAGACCCGAGCACTGTCCATGTCACTGGCGAGCAAGGCTGCCGATGCCGGTGCCAGACCCTCTTGCTCGAATTTGAGGTGGTCCTGTGTGAATTGGGTCGCGAGCTTTTCTTCCTCTTTGGTGCGGTAGGTGCTCATGTAGGCAGCCCAGGTCTTGCTGATCACCGCTGAAGTGCTGGTCAGTTCGGCAAGATTGGCTGCGATCACCTGTGGTCTTGGGTCCTGCACGCTGGCATCGATCAATAATCGGCTGCGCAACAATTGATGCTGGACATCTCCGAGTAAGCCCATCGGGATCAAGCGCTCCTCGTATATCGTCTTAGAGGTCTTGTTTGCATTGACGATGGTAAAGTGGCCCAGACCGCCAATGGCCAGCATCAGGCTGAACAAGATCCCGATCAACAGGAACAGGCGCGTCGATGACTTGAGGTGGCTCATTGCAATTGTTCCGGGGTCATCGCTCTGCGTCACGGGCGATCAAGCCGCTGCACCAGCGCCTCAAAGTCAGCAACCGGCAGCGGCTTGCTAAACAGATAGCCCTGGTAGGTATGGCAGCCCAGATTGGCCAAAAAGTCGCGTTGCGCATCAGTCTCCACGCCTTCGGCAATCACACCCAGTCCCATGCTGGTGGCCATCGCAATGACGGCCCGGGAAATTGCCGCATCATCTGGGT
>JBAXOZ010000311.1:0-2475 GCA_037132975.1 Comamonadaceae bacterium | reverse complement strand
GCAGGCTCGGCGAATTTGGGCTCTGACCCCAAAAACTCGCTGCGCTGAGCGCCCCATCGACCAGATCCTGCGTGCAGCGGTTGTATTCGAAGTGTGCGAACCACAGGTACTCGTGCAGAGGGTGCGGTAGTGGGTGACGCAGCGAAGTAGAGGGGGAGGCCGCAGGCCGGAGGACATTCGCGGAGTCATCCGCTGCCGCACCCTCGGCTCAAGAATGCCTGAGGCTCCGACGTACAACAGCCGTATGCATCAGACGCCACGGCTAGAACGGTGCTGCCAAGTCCGGAAACCTCAAGACGCCGCTGCACCTTCCACTGCTTTTACTGTCGCCGCTACTGCCGGGCGGCGAATCAGATAGTCAAACGCGCTCAGGGCGGCTTTGGCGCCCTCGCCGGCGGCGATGACGATCTGCTTGTAAGGCACGGTCGTCACGTCACCTGCGGCAAAGACGCCTGGCAGACTGGTGTGGCACTTTGTATCGACCACGATCTCACCGAAACGGCTCAACTCCAGAGTCCCTTTGAGGAATTCGGTATTGGGCACCAGGCCGATCTGAACGAACACACCCTGAAGTTCAACGAAATGTTCCACCTCGCTGGCGCGATCCCGGTAGCGCAGACCGTTGACTTTTTGGCCGTCACCGGTGATCTCGGTGGTCTGGGCGTTCACGTGGATCGTGATGTTGGGCAGGCTCTTGAGCTTGCTCACCAGCACGGCATCGGCCTTCAGCACGTCAAGAAACTCCACCAGCGTGACGTGTTCAACAACGCCGGCCAGATCGATCGCTGCTTCCACTCCCGAGTTGCCACCGCCAATCACCGCCACACGTTTGCCTTTGAACAGCGGGCCGTCGCAGTGCGGGCAGTAAGCGACACCCTTGTTTTTGTACTGCGCTTCGCCCGGCACGTTGACATTGCGCCAGCGCGCGCCGGTGGACAGGATCACGCTGCTTGCCTTGAGCACGCCGCCGTTCTCCATATGCACTTCAGTGAATCCGCCAGCGCTGGCCGCAGGAACCAGCTTGCTGGCGCGTTGCAGGTTCATGATGTCCACCTCGTAGTGGCGAACCTGGGCTTCGAGTGCTGCTGCGAATTTGGGACCGTCGGTCTCCAGCACCGAGATGTAGTTTTCGATGGCCATGGTGTCATTCACCTGGCCGCCAAAGCGCTCGGCGACCACACCGACCCGGATGCCCTTGCGGGCTGCGTAGACGGCTGCTGCGGCACCGGCGGGGCCGCCACCCACGATCAGGACATCGAAGGGATCTTTTTCGTTCAGTTTGGCAGCTTCCCGCGCGCCGGAGTTGGCGTCGAGCTTGGACACAATCTCTTCCAGTGTCATGCGGCCGGAGCCGAACAGCGTATCGTTCATGAAGACCATGGGCACCGCCATGACCTGGCGCGCGTCCACTTCCGCTTGGTACAGGGAGCCGTCAACCACCACCGTTTGAATTTTGGGGTTGTAGATGGCCATGAGGGCTGCCGCCTGCACCACGTCCGGGCAGTTGTGGCAGGACAGGGACATGTAGACCTCGAAGTTCATCTCGGCGTCGAGCGCCCTGATCTGCTCGATCACTTCAGGGCTCACCTTGGGCGGGTGACCGCCCGTCCACAGCAGGGCCAGCACCAGCGAGGTGAATTCGTGACCCAGCGGGATGGCGGCAAAGCGCACACCACGGGTCTCGCCCTCCCTGGCGATCACGAAGGAGGGCTTGCGTGCATCGTTGCCGGATTCGTCCAGGCTCACCTTGTCTGACAGACTGGCAATCTCCACCAGCAGTTCACGCAACTCGACGGACCTGTCGCTGCCGTCCAGCGATGCGATCAGACGAATCGGCGTGCGAAGATTTTTCAGGTAGCCTTCAAGCTGGGTTTTCATCGTTGCATCAAGCATGATCTTTCCTTTGAGAATGTGCGCTAAGCGGGCATGGCAGCCCCGAACTGCAAGCCGTCTGACAGAAGGGGCGCATCAGTGCACCCCCTCCAGCAGAGGGACTGCTTAGATCTTGCCGACCAGGTCCAGTGATGGGGTCAGGGTCTTGGCGCCCTCGTTCCACTTGGCGGGGCAAACCTGACCCGGGTTGTTGGCCACAAACTGCGCCGCTTTGAGCTTGCGCAGGGTTTCCTTGACGTCACGTGCGATGGCGTTGTCATGGACTTCCATGGTCTTGATCACGCCTTCGGGATTGATGATGAAGGTGCCGCGCAGGGCCAGACCTTCTGCGTCGATATGCACACCAAAAGCACGCGTCAGTTGATGTGTCGGGTCGCCAACCAGCGGGAACCGGGACTTGCCCACCGCAGGGGAAGTCTCGTGCCACACCTTGTGCGAAAAGTGTGTGTCGGTCGTAACGATATACACCTCGGCGCCAGCCTTCTGGAATTCGGCGTAGTTGTCAGCAGCGTCCTCCACTTCGGTCGGGCAGTTGAAGGTGAAAGCGGCCGGCATGAAAATCAGAACCGACCATTTGCCCTT
>JBAXOZ010000310.1:0-2489 GCA_037132975.1 Comamonadaceae bacterium | reverse complement strand
TGGGCAATTGCACCGGGACCCCGGTGGCACCGGCAACCACGGGCAACGACGTGTGTGCCAACCTTGTGCCTGCAACCACCGCTGATCCGCAAACCCAGCAGCACATGACGACCTACACCGTGGGCCTGGGCGTGCGCGGGCGCATGGTGTATGGTCCACCAACCGAAGCCAGCGTTCCCAGGGGCTACAACTATGTGACTGCGGGCAGCGGCGACTATTACGATGTGGCGCACGGCACGACTGCGGGCGGCGGAATCTGTTCGTGGCAAGCCAGTGGCGCATGCAACTGGCCGGTTCCTGGCATCACCGGCAGCGACGGTAATATTGAAAACGTCGACGACCTCTGGCACGCGGCGGTCAACGGCCATGGCTACTACTACAGCGCCACCGACGCCAACTCCCTGGTGACTGCACTCCAGGATTTCGCTGCCAAGATCCCTCCCCCAAGCAAGCCCGGTACGGCGGCGGCGGCGGCCAGCAGTAATCCCAATGTCACCTCCAACGACAACTACGTCTTCAGCTCGTCGTATACCCCGGCGCAGTGGTTCGGTGAAGTGATCATGCAACGACTGGACACCAAGTTTGCCACCTTGTCAGACAACCAGTGGGATGCCGGGGCCTTGCTCGCCCAGAAAATGCAGGCGAGCGACACCACTAAACGGACCATTTACTTCAACAACGGGGGGTTGAAGGATTTCACTTGGGCCAATCTTTCGGCTGCGCAGCAAGCCTATTTCAAGGCACCGTCGCTGACCTATACGTCGGCCACGTCGGGCTTGTCACAGTTCTGCTCCAGCAGTAGCAGTTGCCTGAGTGCCACAGCGCAGAGCACCACGACGGCGCCCACAGGTGCCGCCGGAGAAAACCTGGTGAAATACCTGCGTGGCGACCACACCAACGAAGGCAAGTTTTACCGCGTACGCCCCTGCGCGACCTACAGCGCGGTCAGTGGTGCGGCTTATCTGGCCAATGCCGACCATCCGGAGGGCACCTGCGTCTGGTTTACAAATGGCGTTCGGGATGACGCAGGCGGAGCACCGCAACCGTATGTGCTGGGCGATATTGTGTCTTCCGAGGCGCGCTACGTGAAGCTGCCGCAGTTTCAATACACCGCCGATGGGTATGGAACGTTTGTCGCCCAGCAGGCCAGCCGAGCTGGCATGTTGTATGTGGGCGCCAATGATGGCATGCTGCATGCGTTTAATGCGCTGACTGGGGACGAGACTTGGGCCTATATTCCCAGCGCCGTGTTGCCCAATCTGTACAAACTGGCGGACATGAACTATGCCGACAACCACCAGTTTTACGTGGACGGCACTCCCGAAGTGGGCGACATTTATGACGGCACCAATTGGAAAACTGTATTGGTGGGAGGGCTAAATCTAGGCGGTAAGAGCTTTTATGCATTGGACATTACCGATCCAGCAAGCCCCATCTACAAGTGGGAGTTTACCGATGCCAATATGGGCTACAGCTTTGGCAACCCCAAGTTTGGCAAGCTGACCGACGGCACCTGGGTGGTGTTGCTGACCTCCGGCTATAACAATGCGGACGGCAAGGGCCATCTCTATGTGGTGAACGCAAACACCGGTGCCTTGATTCGGGATATTTCAACCGGTGTTGGTACGGCTGCATCGCCGAGCGGGTTGGCGCGCATTGCCGTGCGATTGACATCGGTAGCCGACCCCACCATCCTGGCTGTGTATGGCGGTGATTTACTCGGAAACGTCTGGCGCTTTGACGTCAATAACAATATTGGTGCTTCGGGATACGAGGCCCAGTTGCTGGTCACGCTCAAGGACGCATCCGGCAATGTGCAGCCAATTACGGCCAAGCCAACCGTCGCCATGATCGGGGATATTCCGGTGGTCTATGTCGGCACCGGCGAGTTTCTCGGCGTATCTGACATTGGGACTACGACTCAGCAAAGTTTCTATGCCATCAAGGACAAGCTGGATACAACCACTTTCGGTAACCCGCGTGTGGCCGCCAATAAATTCGTCCATCAAACCGTATCAGAGATGGCCTGTCCGGCCGCTCAGGTAACGGCAGGTGCCTGCGCTTCCGGGGAGACGGTTCGAGGCATCTCGGGCAGTGACTGCCACGCTGTGGACTGGTCCGTGGACAACGGCTGGTATGTGGACTTCATGACATTGGGCGAGCGCTCGTATACCGATTCCACTTTGGCACTCGGCTCCCTGGTGTTCACGACCAACATACCCAACCAGACGACCAGCAGCGGCGATGCCTGCGTTGGTGGCGGTTCTTCTTCCATCAAGGCGAAAAGTTTCCGCTATACCCAGGATTACGCCACAGGGTGCTCGGTCAAGGGCACCGACTCCGTGGTGGGAATCGATTTGGGCGCGGGGTTGGCGACCCGACCCAATCCGGTCATGCTCCCTGACGGAAAAATGTATTCAATTACTCGCAAGTCGGACCCTGATAAGGGACCCGAGACCTTGATCCAGAATTTTGTTACGGCCCCCTCC
>JBAXOZ010000309.1:0-2492 GCA_037132975.1 Comamonadaceae bacterium | reverse complement strand
TGTAGACGCTGACCGAAAACTGACCCACTTAGAGAGGATGTGCTGATCGAAAATTGACCCAGGTGTTCCACTAGTCCTGCCTAATTTTTAGGCAGGAGATAAAAAGGTGATCACCATGGAAATGTTGGGCAAGATTCGACGGATGCATTTACGCGACAAACTGTCGCTGCACGAAATAGCGAAGCGCACGGGTCTATCGCGAAACACAATACGCAGTTGGCTGAGGACGGCCCAGGGGGCGACGCCGCCGACCTACCAGAGGATCAAGGGGGAGGTCAAACTCAGTGTGTTCCACGCCGCCGTGGAACAAGCGCTCAAAGCCGATGCCCACCGCATCAAACAGAATCGGCGCACCGCCAAGGCGTTGTTTGCGCAAATCAAAGCGGACGGCTATACCGGTGGCTATAGCCAGCTCACGGCCTTCATTCGTGATTGGCGCGGGAAGGAAGGCAAAGCCCCACACGCGTTCGTGCCGCTGAAATTCGATCTGGGCGAAGCGTTTCAGTTTGACTGGAGCGAAGAGGGTCTGGTCATCGGCGGCATCTATCGGCGGATGCAGGTGTCGCACCTCAAGCTGTGCGCGAGCCGGGCCTTCTGGCTGGTGGCTTACCCGAGCCAGGGCCATGAGATGCTGTTCGATGCCCACACGCGGTCCTTCATCGCGTTGGGTGGCATTCCGCGGCGCGGCATCTACGACAACATGAAGACCGCCGTCGACAAGGTGAACAAGGGCAAGGGTCGTATCGTCAATGCGCGCTTTGCCGTGATGTGTTCGCACTATCTGTTCGACCCCGACTTCTGCAACGTCGCCTCCGGCTGGGAGAAAGGCGTCGTCGAGAAGAACGTGCAGGACAGTCGCCGGCGCATTTGGCTGGATGCGCAGAATCGGCGGTTCAGCTCCTATGCCGAGCTCAACGTCTGGCTGGGCGAGCGGTGCCGGTCGCTCTGGAGTGAGTTGCGCCATCCCGAGCACACCGAATTCAGTGTCGCCGAAATGCTGGAACTGGAAATCGCGGAGATGATGCCGATGCCCACGCCATTCGATGGCTATGTGGAGAAATCGGCGCGCGTATCCAGCACCTGCCTGGTCAGCGTGCAACGTAACCGGTACTCGGTGCCCTGTGAACTGGCAGGCCAGCGGGTCAGCACCCGGCTCTATCCAACCCAGGTCAGCGTGGTGGCGGATGATGCGATGGTCGCCAGCCATGATCGGCTGACCGACCGTGGGCAGGTCTGCTATGACTGGCAGCACTACATCCCGCTGGTGGAGCGCAAGCCGGGGGCGCTACGAAACGGTGCGCCCTTTGCCGACCTGCCGGCGCCACTCCAGCAGTTGAGGCGCGGTCTGATGCGGCATCCGGGTGGCGACCAGGTAATGGCGCAAGTGCTGGCCTCCGTACCCGTCCATGGGCTCGACGCGGTGCTGGTCGCCGTGGAACTGGTGATCGAATCAGGCGCGCTCAGTGCCGAACACGTGCTCAATGTTCTGGCACGGCTCAACGCCAGTCCGATACCGGCAAGCGTGGAGACGAGTCTGCACTTGAATGAGGCGCCACTGGCCAACACGGGCCGATACGACAGTCTGCGCGATGCTGACGACGTGGTGACCGCGGTGGTGGAGGTCAGCGATGCGTGATGTCACGATTGAACTCAAAGGACTGCGGCTGCACGGTATGGCGAGTGCCTGGACGGATTTGATGGCACAGGAAACAGCGACAACAGCGTCTTCAAAATGGCTGGTCGAGCATCTGCTCGAAGCCGAGACCACGGATCGGGCCGTGCGGTCGGTGACGCATCAGATGAACGCGGCGAAGTTCCCCGTGCATCGTGATCTGGCGGGATTTGACTTCGACGTTTCCCCTGTGGATCGGCATCTGGTCAAGGAGCTGGCGACGCTGTCATTTGCTGACACGGCACAGAACGTGGTGTTTATCGGTGGGCCTGGCACGGGCAAGACGCATTTGGCTACCGCCGTCGCGGTGTCCGGGATCGCGTTGCAGGGCAAGCGGGTGCGCTTCTATTCCACGGTCGACCTGGTCAACATTCTTGAGCGAGAGAAGCGCGACGGCAAGGCCGGGCGGATCGCGCTTCAGTTGATGAGGATGGACCTCGTGATCCTTGATGAACTGGGCTACCTCCCGTTCAGCCAGACCGGCGCTGCCTTGCTGTTCCATCTGCTGTCCAAGCTGTACGAGCACACGAGCGTGGCCATCACCACGAATCTGAGCTTCTCGGAATGGTCCAGTGTCTTTATCGACGCCAAGATGACGACGGCGTTGCTGGATCGACTCACCCATCACTGCCACATCGTGGAGACGGGTAATGAGTCGCATCGATTCCTGCACAGTAGCGTCGCCGCGAAGTCGCGGATCAAGTCGCGGGAGCAGAAGCGTAAGGGAGGGAAAGAAGCGGCCTCTGACGAGCCGTTCTGAGTCGCCGCGCGCGGGGAAATTCGCTACGGGCTACGCCCTCCGCGACTTCCCCCGCGCACA
>JBAXOZ010000308.1:0-2505 GCA_037132975.1 Comamonadaceae bacterium | reverse complement strand
TCTTTTGTGCCCCGACCCGCCCCGCCACTGATTGCCTGATATGAGAGAGCTGACCGCGCTGCGCTGTCACTTCCAGGAGCAAAAGGCCCTGTTGCTGCAGTCGCTGGCATCGAGCGGCACCTCGTCCACGCGCGGCGTTCGCGCCACGCTGGCCGCGCTGTCGGCGCTGGCCGACACGACGCTGCGCTCGCTCTGGCGTCAAGCCGGTTTTGCCAGCGACTTGGCTTTGCTGGCGGTCGGAGGTTTCGGCCGCGGTGAGTTGTTCCCCTACTCCGATGTGGATGTGCTACTGCTGGTGCCAGACGGCCATTCACCCGAGCATGACGCTGGTCTGAAAGCGCGGATTGAAGGATTTATCGGCAACTGCTGGGATGTTGGGCTGGAGATCGGCTCGAGCGTGCGCACGCTGGGCGAGTGCCAACACGAAGCGGCGCACGACGTCACGATCCAGACCTCGCTGCTGGAGGCCAGACTGCTGATCGGCAACCCCGGACTGTTCGCCGAATTTGAGAAACATCTCTCTTCAGCGATGGATCCGCACGCCTTTTTTGTAGCCAAGACACTTGAGATGCAGCAGCGCCACAGCAAATACGAGGACACCCCTTATGCGCTGGAGCCCAACTGCAAGGAGTCGCCGGGAGGATTGCGTGATCTGCAGCTCATCCTCTGGGTCGCCAAGGCGGCGGGTTTTGGTAGCAACTGGGACGCGCTAGCCAGGAACGGTCTGGCGACTGCCTTCGAGGTCAAGCAGATCAAACACAACGAAGCGCTGCTGCGGCTGGTGCGTGCCAGGTTGCACCTGATTGCGCAGCGGCGTGAAGACCGGCTGGTATTCGACTTGCAGACACCAGTCGCCCAGGCCTTCGGCTATTGCGATGCCCCCACGCTCCGCACTGACGTGTCGGCGAAACGCCCCTTCATTCGCCCCAGTGAAGCGCTGATGCGGCGTTACTACTGGGCCGCCAAGGCAGTGACACAGCTGAACCAGATTTTGCTGCTCAACATCGAGGAGCGGCTCAACCCCTCCACCCATGAGCCCAGGCCGATCAACGCGCGCTTTCTGGAGAAGGCCGGCATGGTGGAAGTTGCCAGCGACGATCTTTACGAGCGCGAGCCGCACGCCATTCTGGAAACTTTTCTGGTCTTCCAGAGCAACGTGGGCCTCAAGGGCCTGTCAACCCGCACCCTGCGTGCCCTCTTCAACGCGCGCCAGTTGATGGATGGAAAGTTTCGCAATGACCCGGTGAACCGCGAGACTTTTCTCAAGATCATGATGCAGCACGACGGCATCACACACGCCATGCGCCTGATGAACCAGACCTCGGTGCTGGGCCGCTACCTGTGGGTGTTTCGCAAGATCGTCGGGCAAATGCAGCACGACCTGTTTCATGTCTACACAGTCGATCAGCATGTGCTGATGGTGTTGCGCAACGTGCGGCGTTTCTTCATCGTCGAGCACGCGCACGAGTACCCGTTTTGTTCGCAACTGGCGTCGGGTTGGGACAAGCCCTGGGTGCTGTACGTTGCCGCGCTGTTTCACGATATTGCCAAGGGCCGGGGCGGCGATCACTCGCAGCTCGGCGCGGTAGAAGCGCGGCGCTTTTGCAAGCTGCACGGCATAGCCAAGGAGGACAGTGCCCTGGTCGAGTTCATGGTGAAGGAACACCTGACCATGAGCCGTGTTGCGCAGAAATCCGATCTCAGCGACCCCAGCGTGATCCAGGACTTTGCCCGTCGTGTCGGCAACGAGCGCAACCTCACCGCCTTGTATTTGCTGACCGTGGCCGATCTGCGCGGCACCTCACCCAAGGTCTGGAACGCCTGGAAGGGCAAGCTGCTGGAAGACCTGTACCGCATGACCCTGCGCTCGCTGGGCGGGCGGGCGCCGGATCCGGACGCCGAGGTGGAGTCGCGCAAACGCGAGGCGCTGATTCTGCTGGCGCTGCACGCCCTTCCGTTTGAGGCGCACAAAGCCTTGTGGGCAACACTCGATGTGGGCTATTTCATGCGCCACGACGCCACCGACATTGCCTGGCACACGCGTCAGCTCTCGCGCCATGTGGGCGCCGGCAAGTCGATCGTGCGAGCCCGTCAGTCCGCCGTGGGTGAAGGCATGCAGGTGGTGGTTTATACGCCTGACCAGACCGACCTGTTTGCCCGCATCTGCGGCTATTTTGACCAGGGCGGTTTCAGCATTCTGGATGCGCGCATTCATACCGCCAACAACGGCTATGCACTCGACACCTTCCAGGTCATCACCTCGGCCCTGCCCGAGCACTACCACGAACTCACCAGCATGGTGGAGAGCGAACTCAGCCGCGTCATCACCAAGGGGGGGCCGCTGCCACCACCGAGCCGCGGTCGGGTCTCGCGCCGGGTCAAGAGTTTTCCGATTGCACCGCGTGTCACGCTGCGCCCGGATGAGAAGGGGCAGCGCTGGCTGCTCAATATTTCAGCCAGCGACCGCGTTGGCCTTTTGTACTCCATCGCACGGGTTCTGGCCCG
>JBAXOZ010000307.1:0-2505 GCA_037132975.1 Comamonadaceae bacterium | reverse complement strand
TTTCCATTCAATACTGACCCCACCTGTTGCAGTTTAAAGCCTTGCAATTGGGCTGTGGACAAGTTCAGAGAGTTGTTGTTTCTCCTTCTTCGGTTGTTGGCTGTTTGACTTTTGAATTCTGTTTCACCGGGGTTGCAACCCCGGTGGCGTTTTTTGTTTTGGCACTGGAGTGTTTGAAACGCCAACTCTGGTTGCCCGTCTCCACGATGTGACAGTGGTGCGTCAGACGGTCCAGCAGAGCGGCAGTCATCTTCACGTCGCCAAATACCTGTGCCCACTCGGCAAATCCCAGGTTGGTTGTGATCAGCACGCTGGTGTGCTCATAGAGCTTGGAGAGCAGGTGAAACAGCAATGCCCCGCCGGCTTGGCTGAATGGCAGATAGCCCAACTCATCAAGGATCACCAGATCGACATACATCAGCTTCAAGGCAATCTGACCGGCCTTGCCATGCGCCTTCTCAGCCTCCAAAGCGTTGACCAACTCCACCGTGGAGAAGAAGCGCACCCGCTTGGTGTGCTTCTGAATAGCTTCAACACCAATGGCCGTGGCCAGATGCGTCTTGCCGGTGCCAGGACCACCAATGAATACGGCATTGTGCGCAGCACTGGTGAACTCGGTGCTGTGCAGTCTGCGCACCAAGGTTTCATCCACACTGGCGTGTTCAAACTCGAAGCCGGCCAAATCCCGGTGCACCGGAAACCTGGCAGCACCCATCTGGTAAGCGGTTGAGCGCACCACACGCTGGGCTGACTCAGCGGCCATGAGTTGCTGCATGAACGATTCCGGATTGAACTCGGTGTGCCGTGCCTGGGCTGCCAGTTCGGGGAAACTCGCTGCCATGCCGTGCAAGCTCAGCACCTTGAGTTGGGCAATGATCTGGGCGCTCATGGATTGGCCTCACCGGACTGGCTGTTTGCACCGACTGCGCGCAAGCCGTCATAACGACCGACGTTGGCAAGAGGTTCTTCGCGCAGTAGCAACGCCGCGTGACTGGCCAGTTGCCCCGCCAGGGCGTCGTGCAAATTGGTCGGCGCCGTATTGGCCTTCAGGCGAGCCAGCACATTGAGAACATGTTCGCCGCTGGGTTTGCCCGCCTCCAGCGCCAACTCCACCGCCACCAACACCGCTTCGAGGCCGTGGATAGGAACCGCAGCCAATACCTGCGCCATGACGCTGTCGCCGCCAGTTCGTCGCAACAGGATGGCCTGGAGTTGCTTGAGCGGCTCGGGCATGCCAGCAAACGGAGCCCCGTTGCGAAGACCGCCGGGTTTGCGCTCCACCAGGCTGATGTAGTGCTGCCAGTCATAAAAGGTCTGGCTGCGCTCAAAGCTGCGACTGTGCCTGGCTACCCGTTGGCCATCGGCCACCACAGCGATGTGGTCGTGGTACATGCGCACACTGATGGCCGAGTTGGCGTGCTCGGTCGGTACGCTGTAGCGATTGCGCTCCAGGTGGATCAAGCCGGTACTCGATACACGGGCCAGTAGTTCGACGTAGCCGTCAAACGCTCTGGGCACGGGCATGAGTTGGGTTTGCTCATCTTGGAGCACATCGGCCACCTTCAGCGTCGGGTACTCAGGGTGGTTGAGTTCAACCCAGGCTTGCCTGCTTTGTTCAGCCAGCCAGGCATTGAGTTCATCCCAGCTGGCCCAGCGGCGCTCTTTGGCATGGTGCCAGATGCTGGTACGCCGGTCGCGCACGTTCTTCTCGACGATGCCCTTCTCCCAGCCACTGGCGACGTTGCAGAATTCTGGCTCGAACAGGTAGTGCCCGCTCATGGCTTCAAAGCGACTGTTGACCTTGCGCTTCTTGCCAGACAGGACTTGATCAACGGCGGTCTTCATGTTGTCGTAGATGCCGCGCTGAGGTACGCCACCAAAGGCTTCAAACGCGCGGGCGTGGGCATCAAACAGCATCTCATGACCCTGACCGGGGTAGGCCACCAGCCAGAACGCACGACTGGCGCACAGTTTGGTGTGTGCCAACTCGACCCGCCGGCGCAACCCGGCGATGAAGGTGTATTCGGTGCTCCAGTCGAACTGAAAGGCCTCGCCCAGGTGGAACTTCAGTGGGATAAAGGCGCCCTTGGTAGCCGCCAGAGTGACGCTTGCCTTCCAGGCTCGGGCAAAGGCGCACAGGCGGCCGTAGCTGCCGGTGTAGCCCAGCGCACGCAGTTCCAGCCACATCTGCCCCTTGGTGCGTCGCTCTCGCTTGTTTCGAGTGCTGTCTGCCTTGAGCCACGTCCGCAAGGTTTCAGCGTACTTGTCGAGTTTGGTGACGACTCGGCGCACCGGGTATTTGGGCTCCACCATCTCGCTCTCACGCAACCAGGTGCGTACCGTGTTGCGCGACAGGCCCGTCTGTCTGCATATTTCTTTGATCGGCTGTTTGTCCCGAAAGTACAAACGCCGTATCTTTGCCAATGTTCCCACTTTGATCACTCCTGTTTCTCCTGTGCATAACTTCGTACGCACAGTGCTTCTAACAGGGGTCAAATTTGGATG
>JBAXOZ010000306.1:0-2508 GCA_037132975.1 Comamonadaceae bacterium | reverse complement strand
CCACACCCATGGCACCCAGCGTCAGCGCGGCAAGGCCTTCGCGGTCTGTTTTGACACTCATTGCATGACGTTGACGGTGAACATCAGTTCACTGTCGCCGAAAATGCATCAGGAACGCATAAGGATGGATGTCTTAGACCGTGGCCAGGCGATAGCCGACGCCTGTCTCTGTCAGTAAGTGGCGTGGTTCCGCCGGGTCGCGCTCAATCTTGGCACGCAGTTGGGCCATATAGAGCCGCAGATAGTGGGTGTGTTCGGTGAATTCAGAACCCCACACGTCCGACAGCAGTTGTCTATGGGTCACCACCCGACCCGCACTGCGTACAAGGCGGGCGAGCATCTTGAATTCAGTGGGGGTGAGGTGCAAGGTCTCTCCGTCGCGCTGCACTTGATGCAAAGTCAGGTCGACCCGCAAATCGTCCAATTCATGCACCTTGATGGCTGCATCCAACGCGGTGCCACGGTGGCGCAGTGAGACCCGAATGCGTGCCAGCAACTCGGCAACGCTGAACGGTTTGGTCAGGTAGTCGTCGGCACCCGCGTCGAGCAGCTGTATCTTTTGCGCTTCCTGATGGCGAGCCGAGACAACCAGGACGGGCAGGGAATGCTGCTTTCGCACTTCATGCACCAAGTCAATGCCGTCGCCATCCGGTAGACCCAAATCAAGCAGCAAGACGTCGGGGGGCGCGATGTGCAACATCGCCTTGGCCTCACTCACGGAAACGGCCGTTTGTACCTCAAACCCTTCCACCGTCAGTGAAGATTGCATCAAAGACCGTATCTCGCGGTCATCTTCGACGACCAAGATGCGCAAGGTCATGTCTGCTCTCTTTGTGGTTGCTGCTTGTTGAGCGGCAGTGTGAGCGCGAAGGTGCTGCCGCCGCCGGTGCGGCGCCTGAATGTCAGGCTACCACCATGTGCTACGGCAATGGCGTGGCAGACTGCCAGCCCCAACCCGGCCCCGCGTTGTCCGGAATGGTCATTGTGCGAGAACGGCTCGAACAGGGTTTGAACCTGCTCCTGCGGGATTCCAGGGCCGCGGTCCTTGATGCAAACCTGCAATTCATGGTCGCTGGCACTCACGCCCAACTCTATGGCGTCGCTACTGTATTGCAGCGCGTTGTCCAGCAGATTGCCTATCAGTTGGGCCAACAGCACCGGGTCCGCTTTTATCAGCGGCAACTTCTCGGGTACTTTGGATTTGATGCGTCGTGATGGGTCGCGTTGGCGTACTCGAGCCAGTACCGCGCCCACTATCTCCTCCATGGATTCCCAGTCTTGCTTGAGAACTTGGATGGAACTGGTCAGACGGACGAGTTGCAGGGTGTTATCTGTGACGTTGGACAGGTAGGTTGCTTCGCTCACTATGCTGCTCAGGAGCCGGTCCTGCTCGACGCGGCTGAGCTTGTCGTGCTGCGTCTGCAACGAAGACGCAGCACCTATGACAGCCGCCAGAGGCGTGCGCAAATCGTGGGAAATGGCAGCCAGAAAAGTGCTCTGGACTTGCTGGCGTTGTGCCTCGTGCTGAGCGGTCAACATTGAAGATGTCAGGCGTGCGCGCCACAGTGCCTGTCCCAGTAAACTGCACAGAGCCTGCGCGTGCTCACGGCCAGCTGTGTCGCCAGCCAACGCAGGCGCGACACAGACTGCACCACTCATCTGCCCTTTTGTTCCTAAGGGCAGATACCAGGCATCGAGTCCTGGCCAGCGCCCGGTGCCCGGCCCCAAGACGGCCGCTTCCTTCATGCAGCATTGCATTGCATCGCTCATGGCAGGCGGCAACTCACCGCCATTTGTTAGGCCATCGCCACCCAGACCCAAGGCCAGTAGGCACTGCCCGTCAAATTCCGATTTGAGTGCAGCCCGACCCAATACAGCGATTTCGTCCGGGGTGGTGGCACTGGCAAGTTCGGTCGCCAGCTTCTGCAGCTGGCCCGCTCGCTGGGCATTGAGGCGTGCCGACTCGGTTTCGCGCCGCATCCCCGCCGCCAGGTGACTGATGACAAGCGCGACCAACAGCATCGTGAACAGGGCAATCAGGTGCTCCTGACTATCAACCTGAAATGTCAGGCGTGGCGGGACGAAGAAAAAATTGAATGCGGTGACTGCGCCGACAGCGCAAACGATTGACTCTTTCCAACTGAGCGTGTAAGACGCAATCACCACGGCCAATACATACACCATCGCCTGACTTGTCAGGGAAACATGATGGTCGACCAAGTATCCGCAAGCCGTGGCTCCAATCAGCAACAAGGCAACAACAAACCAGCGCCACAGGGGTTGGCGTCGGAAAGCGGTAACAGCAACATCGTTCATGCTGGTGTCAGCGTAACACCGTCCGCGTCAGGATTGCATCAGTAACATCGTTAAGTGGCAAAGCGTGGCCCATTCGTAAGTTCTGCTTGACATGGTAGTGCCGACCTCTTGGTGTGCGCTTGATACCGGAGCGACCGGTTTTCATCGAAACTTGCCTGTCAAGTGCAAACTGCAACAGGCAGCAAACGCTGC
>JBAXOZ010000305.1:0-2511 GCA_037132975.1 Comamonadaceae bacterium | reverse complement strand
TCGGTTCCAAAATGGGCGCGTCCGGTCATACCCTGGCCCACCGTTACCACTTCGGTTAAGCAGGCAATCAATTCAAATCTTGCCGATGCGTCAGTCAAGGCGTCGATGGATGCCTTGCAAGCCGATGAAGTGCGTACGCTGCAGGAAACAATCACCCTGTCCGAGATTGCAGCACCGCCTTTTGGGGAAGAGAAAAGGGCCCAGGCCTATTTGGAAATGCTCAAGCAAAGCGGTCTGAGCGACGTCAGCATGGACAAGGAGGGCAACGTCATTGGCGTGCGCAAGGGCAGTGGCAAGGGGCCTTCGGTTGTGGTCGATGCGCATCTGGACACCGTGTTTCCGGCCACGACCGATCTGAAAGTTCGGGAGAAGGATGGCAAGTACTTCGGCCCCGGCATCACCGACGACACACGCGCCCTTGCAGTGATGCTGTCATGGGTGCGCGCCTTGAAGTCAGCCAATGTCAAGACCGTTGGTGACCTCATCTTCGTTGGCAGTGTGGGCGAAGAGGGCAATGGCGACCTGCGTGGCATGCGCGCCTTCTTCAAGGAGCACACGAATATCGATGCCATGCTGGGTCTGGAGGCCACGCCGGTGGGCGTGGTCTCGCCGCTCAATACTGGATCGATTCGCTACGAAGTCAAGTATTCGGCACCTGGTGGCCACAGCTACGGCGCTTTTGGTGAAGTTCCCAGCGCCATTCATGCGATGGGCCGGGCCATCGCCATGATTGCCGACATCAACGCGACCAAGGTACCCCGTACCACCTACAACGTTGGCATTGTGGATGGCGGTCGCTCTGTCAACACCATCTCGCCGGACGCGACGATGGAGGTCGACATGCGTTCTGACGGGGTCAAGGAATTAAAGGCCATTGAAAAGAAAATTCTGGCCATGATCGAGAAATCCGTAGTCCTGGAGAACAAGCGTTTCGGGGGCCAGGCATTGACAGTCTCGATCAAAAAAATTGGGGAACGACCGGGTGGCCTGACACCTTCTGCCCATCCCCTGATCCAGGCTGCCTTGGGTTCCATGCGGGCGCTGGGTCAAAAGGAATTGATGACGGTCGGTTTGAGCACCAACGCCGGCATCCCGCTGTCGCTGAACATTCCCACCATCATCATGGGCCCGGGTGGAAAGTTTGAAGGCTTCCACGCCCTGACTGAGGCCATGGACCCCAAGGACGGGTACAAGGGTTCGCAGATCGCGTTGCTCACTGCCTTGTCGCTGGTGGGGGTCGAAGGCGTCAGCAAGCCTGTGATTGCTATCAGAAATGCCAAGTAAACCGGGTGGATTTGAAATGCTGCTCCGCAAATTGCTACTCTCGGTCTTGCTGGTCGCAGCGGCGGTGCTGGTTGTGGCCTGTGGCTCCGACGCGACGCCCATTTACACAGCGGTGGTCGATGCCGGCAGCAGTGGCACGCGGATGTTTCTCTACAAGGTGACGCCGGCTGCCTACCCGCTGGTGGAAAAACTGACCGAGCTTGAGTTCGACAAGCAGGAAGATGGCATCAACGATTTCATCAATTCTGCGGGCGGCCCCAAGCTGAACCTCGGCCCCAACGACGTCGGGCCCTGGGTCATCGGGCCGCTGCTAGACGGCATCAAGCCAAAGCTCGCTGAGCTCGGCGTCAGGACCAGCGATGTGCAGGTGGACCTGCTGGCGACCGCCGGCATGCGCAACGAACTGGCACCGATTGGCAAGCACACGCAGGCCGAGATCGACGCCTTCTACGCCATCATCCGCAGCTACATCGGCACGCAAGGCTTCAGCGCCGGCGAGGTAAGGACCAGCGACGGCAACAGCGAAGAGGGCAAGTGGACCTGGGTCAACCTGAACGACAGGTACTACAAGGTCTTTACCAGCAACACCAGCCCGGTGGGCGTGGTGGAGGTGGGCGGCGCGTCCACCCAGATCAGCTATCCGACCTCCGCCGCGCCCAGCGACAGCGCCAACATCTATCGCGTGTCGATCAACGGAAAAACCTTCAACGTCTTCAATCGAACCTACCTCGGCCTGGGCCAGGACGATGCAAGAAAGGCGATGCGGCTGGAAACGCCGCCCAATGACGGCGGTGTGCGCTGCTTTCCGACGGACCTCGCCGTTGCCAGCGAGGCGGGCGATGTGATTGACGGTGTCGCTGTGAAGATCGCGAGTACCGCCGTCTTTAACTACGCGAGCTGCTCAGCCTCGTTCGATGCGGTTGTCAACGCCAAGATCGCGCAGCTGGGCAACCCGGGCGTCGGTAGTAGCAGCGGCAGCTTTGTCGGCATCGACGGCGCCTATTACGCGCTGCAATACTGGAATCTGGACGCGGCGCCGACCCGTTCAGACTTCTCTGCCAAGATACAGGACCAGTGTGCGAGCGCCAAAAACTTTACAGACATCGCCACGGTGAGATACGTACAAAGGCAGTGCGCCAGCGCCAGCTACATCAACGCGCTGCTGTACGGTGGCTCGGGCCTGTTCAGCGCCACCCCGGACAAATTTGCACGGACGCTGCAGTCCAA
>JBAXOZ010000304.1:0-2517 GCA_037132975.1 Comamonadaceae bacterium | reverse complement strand
TGGGTGCGCCGGCGCTGGTCTGGGCCATGGCCAGCGGCCTGCAGCATACGCCACGCGGTTTTGAGGTGGCGGTGGTCATGACACGCTGGATGTTTCCCTACATCGCCTTCATGTCACTCGTTGCGCTGGCGGCAGGTGTGCTCAACACCTGGCGGCGCTTCGCCGTGCCGGCGGCGACACCGGTGCTGCTCAATCTGTGCATGATTGGCGCAGCCTGGCTCGGCGCACCCTGGCTGAAAGCGCTGGGGCTGGAGCCGATCTACGCTCTGGCCGGCGGCGTGTTGCTGGGCGGCGTCTTGCAACTCACGGTGCAGCTGCTGGCCTTGAAGAAACTCGGCCTGACACCCCACATCGGCGTGCGCTGGAGCGCGCTGCGCAGCGCCTGGGCCGACCCGGGCACCAAGAGCATCCTCAAGTTGATGGGGCCGGCCTTGCTGGGCGTCAGTGTGGCGCACCTTTCCATGTTGATCAACACCCAGATCGCCTCGCACCTGACACCGGGTAGCGTCAGCTGGATCACCTACGCCGACCGCCTGATGGAATTCCCCACGGCTTTGCTGGGAGTGGCCATGGGCGTGGTGCTGATGCCGCAACTGGCCGCAGCGCGCGCTGCCGGTGACAGCGCAAAGTACTCGGCCATGCTGGACTGGGGTTTGCGTCTGGTCGTGCTGCTGGCGCTGCCTTGCGCCGTAGCGCTGGTGGCCTTTGCCAAGCCGCTGGTGGCGGTGCTCTACCACTACGGTGCCATGACCGAGCACGATGTGCAGCAAATCACCTATGCACTGATGGGCTGGGGTGTTGGTCTGGTCGGCATTGTTGCCATCAAGGTGCTGGCACCCGGCTACTACGCCAGCCAGGACACCAAAACGCCGGTACGCGTGGCCATGGCGGTGTTGCTCATCACGCAATTGCTCAATATCGCGCTGGTGCCAGTGTTCCGCCACGCGGCGTTGACGCTCTCGATTGGGCTGGGTGCCATGATCAATGCGCTCTGGCTGCTGCTGGGCCTGCTCAAGCGTGGCAGTTACCAGCCAGAGCCGGGCTGGCGCGGCTTTGCCTGGCGTGTCACGGGGGCATGCCTCTTGCTGCTGGCTTTCCTGCTGTGGGCCAACAGCGCTTTTGCGTGGGTTCAGTTGCGCAGCGACAGCATCACGCGAATTGGATTGCTGACGATGGTCTTGCTGGCATCGGCCGTTCTCTATTTCGCGGCACTGTGGGCGACTGGGCTGAAGCTGCGCCAGTTTCTGCGGCGCTGAGCGAGTGCCGTGTCAGTTCTGCGGGCGCGGCTGTAACAAAATCAGCCCCAGTGCGGCCAGGCAGAAAACGATGCCGGCCAGAAAAGTGAAGGCAGCGCCCAGTTGCTCCCATAGCAGCCCGGCCAGTCCACTGGCAAGCAGCATCGCCAGACCGCTCATCAGGTTGAAGAAGCCATAAGCCGTGCCGCGCAGATCGGCTGGTGCGCTATCGGCCACCATCGTGGCTAACAGGCCCTGCGTCATCGCCATGTGCAGGCCCCACAGCGCAATGCCGGCCCAGACCCAGACGCCGCTATGGCTATAGGCCAGCAGTGCATCGGCACCGATCAGCAGCAGCAGGCCCCAGGTCAGCAGCGTGCCGTGCTGGACGCGATCGGCCAGTTTGCCAAAGGGATAGGCGCAGGCCGCGTAGATCAGGTTCATGGCGATCATCACCAGGGGCATCCACGCCAGCCCTAGGCCGCCTTGTTGCACGCGCAGCACCAGGAAGGCTTCACTGAAGCGTGCCAGCGTAAAGACTGCGCCAATCACCACCACCCACCAGTAGGGAGCACCCAGGCGCGCCAGATTGGCGCGGCTGATCGGGTTGCTGCGCGGTGCCCCTGCTGCTCGGTCGGGCTCACGTACACCAAAGATCAACAAGGCAACGCAAAGGAAAGCCGGTACGGTCGCGACCCAGAACACAGCGCGGAAATCGTTGGCCCAGAGCAGCATCAGACCCATTGCCAGCAGAGGGCCGAGGAAGGCGCCAACCGTATCCAGAGATTGGCGCAGCCCGAAAGCGGCACCGCGCAACTCGGGGGGTGTGATGTCGGCCACCAGGGCGTCACGCGGGGCGCCGCGTACGCCTTTGCCGACGCGGTCGAGCAGGCGCGCGGTCAGAATCAGACCGGCACCGCTGGCCAGTGCAAACAGCGGTTTGGAAAATGCACCCAGGCCGTAGCCCAGAATGGCAAGCGGCTTGCGTTTGCCCCAGTAATCGCTCAAGACACCGGAAAACACCTTGACGATCAGGGCTGTGGCTTCTGCCGCCCCTTCCATCAGACCGACCACCAGAACGCTGGTGCCCAAAGTGGTGACGAGAAAGACAGGCAGCAGGCTGTGGATCATCTCGCTCGACACGTCCATCAGCAAGCTGACAAATCCGAGCGCCCAGACACCAGCTGGAATGTGTTTAAGGCCTTGCATGGACAAACGATAGCAGATACGGTTGCGTCATTGCGTCCCGGTTTGTCATTGCGGGCCAATTCCTGTCATTGCG